>NZ_CP019323.1:2192896-2506167 GCF_001971585.1 Companilactobacillus allii
GACGTAGACCAAGTGATTGGATCAATTCACGGTAACGTTGAACATCATTATCTCTAAGATATTTAAGTAAGTTACGACGGTGACCAATTTTCTTTAACAAACCAACATATGAATGGTGGTCTTTCTTGTTAACTTTCAAGTGATCGTTCAATGAGTTAATATCGTATGTTAAAACAGCAATTTGTACTTCTGGAGAACCTGTGTCTCCTTCTTTACGAGCGTATTGCTTAATAATTTCTGTTTTCTTTTCTTTTGAAATAGCCATTTCATTCACCTTTTCCTATAAGATTTAGCCAAACTATGCAATACGTTGGTGAATCGCATAACAGAGTATGGTTAATACAACTAAATAATTTACTACACTTACGCAACATTTTCAAGTATAATAAAAAAAGTCAAACAATTCATTGCATTGAAACTATTGATTATGTATAATTCTATGTATTGAGTTTAAGTTTAAAAGGTAATCGGAGGTGAAATATATGCCACAAATTAAATCAGCTATCAAGCGTGTAAAGCAACAGGAAAAGGCCAGCCTTCGCAACACTTCACAAAGAAGTGCAATGCGTTCAGCTATCAAAAACTTTGAAACATCAGCTACTAACAACGCTGATAACAAGGACGACTTGTTCCGTACAGCAGTTCGCGCAATTGATATGGCTAAGTCAAAAGGCCTAATCAAAGCAAACAAAGCAGCTCGTGATAAGTCAAGACTTGCTAAGATGAACTAATTAATCTAAGTAATTAATGTAAGCAGCTATTATGTTGCTTATTTTTTTACTCAAAATAAAAAGAACTGGTATTTTACGAAAGTAAATATCAGTTCTTTTTTTGCTTTATTAATAATTTTTTAGGCGTATTTTGCAATAAACAGATCAAATAACAACTCTTTATCACCCTGGCCAGATTTGATTTGATAATCCAAGTTAACAATGGCATCAAACATCTCAGTTAATTGCCCTAGTTGAATATTTTGACCTTGTTTTAAAGTCATTTTTACTCTATAAGGATTAACCTTTAGATTTTTAGCAATAGTGCCCTCAGTTAACCCTCGACTGCTCAATACTTTAGTTTGGATCAGAATTCTTAATTGTGACATAATAATTGCCACCAACAAGATTGGATCAATTTTTTGAAGTAAAAATTGACTGTACAATTCCTCTGCTTGATAAATATTCTTATTCAAAATCTGATTCATTAAATCAAAAATATCATCATCCAAACTCTGAGGAACTAACTCATTCACAGCCTTAATATCTATCTTTTTAGATTTTAAAGCATAGATTTTTAATTTATCCATTTGATTTATGATTTGTGAGTAATTTGACTTAGTTTTATTAATCAATAATTCTAACGCATCTTGATTTATTTCATACCCAGATCTCTTCAAATCAGCTTTAACTGTACGAACTAATAGGTAACTATCCATTTGGCTTGCATCTACATTGGTTGCAAGCTTCTTTAATTGCTTAACTACTTTTTTACGCGCATCTAATTTGTCATATGTCGCAAATATAACCAATATTGTCGATGGTGTTGGATTTTGAATATAACGTATTAATAAATCAGGATTCTGTTCTACTGCATTCTTAGTTTTTTGTGATGACATAAAATATGGTCTATCGACAAAGACTAGCCTTCGTTCACCAAAGAAAGGAGCTGAAATAGCTTCATTTATCATATCTTCTAATGATGACTCTTCCAAATCAAAACTAGAAAAATTCATATCTTGTTCTTCAGGCGACATCAAATTTCTAAAAAGTTCTTTAATTTGTTTTATAAATACCTGTTCATTTCCTGTCACCAAATAAACATTATCAATATTGTTACTATTTAGCTTTTGTGTTAATTCTGCTATCTTCAACTACTTCACCCTTTAAAAAAGTTGTTATCTTATTTTTATTACTAAATGGATAATAATACCAAGTAATCATACCATATTCAGCCGTATTCATATGAGGGACATGCAATTTATCTAAGGTCTCAATTGTTTCCTTATTAGGGTGGCCATAACGATTATTGACGCCAGCAGATATCAAGGCCATTTTTGGTGAAATACTTTTTATAAAGTCATATCCACTAGAAGTTTTAGATCCGTGATGACCAACTTTTAAATAATCTACATCAAATTTTTGACTAGCCAATATCTTTTTTTCACCTTCAATATCTAAATCCCCCGTAAATAACCAATTATTACCCTGGATATTAGCTAAAATTGTTAACGAGTCACCATTTTCTCCAATTGACTTATCTTTTGGCCAAATGATATTCCAATCAATATTACCATCCCTAAATCTGTCTCCTGTATGAAATTTATTAAATTTAATTTTAGGATTATCTTTTATAATTTGATATATCCTAAAGTTTTCTTCTAAACCAGTTCCAAAATCAATTTCATCAACTGGAAATTTTTTAATCAACGTTTCTAAATTGCCAATATGATCTACATCTTTGTGTGATAAAAATACCTTGTCAATTTTACTTATACCATGTTGCTTCAAGTACGGAATAGTCGAAACCTCAACTTGATTCAATTGTTTTCTCTTTTGCCATTCCTTTTTTGGAAAATCTAATTTCCCACCCGTATCAACTAAGTAAGTTTTACGATTTAAAGGTGTAGTAATCAATATACTATCCCCTTGACCAACATCAATTATTGACACTTGTCCGCTAATGGGATGCTTATTAAGAAATATAGCAAAACACAAAATAATTAAATAAGATACCAGATACCTGTTTATAAGAAATTTACTTTCAATAATAAAAAGTGCGACAAACGTTAGAATAAATACTATCGCTACTGGAAGAGTCCCAGTAATAAGAGAATATGTATCATTGCTTGAAAATAAGGCAATCATACTATAAATCCTATCGAACAAATTATTGAATAAATTCCAAAATAACATCCCACTTTCAACAAAAATAGCTGAAATAAGTGTCACCGGTAAAATTATATACTCAAATATCGGGACAAATACTAAATTGGCAAGTAATATAAGCCAGCTGAATTGGTAAGTTTTAAATAAAATCAAAGGTAGGCTAACTAAATTGATTTTTAAGGTTTGTACAATAACGTTGCCACTATTAATAAATAACAAGGAAAATGATAGTAAAAAGCTCAATTGTCCTCCCATATCCATCAAAGAATATGGATTTAGTAATAAACAAAAAAATATAGTTAGACCAAAAATATCAGTTTTACTACAAGTAATATTCATTTTTTGGAGAATAATACCTACAATTGCCAGAATGATTGCTCTCCAAATGCCTGGCTTTGATCCAACCAGTATCCCATAAAGTGGCAGCATAAATAACATAGAAAGATCTACAAATTCTCTTGTTATTCGTAAAAATGAACATATCTTTCTGAATATTGAAAGAAAAATCAGTACATGTAACCCAGATAAACTAAAGAGATGAATGATCCCCAACGTACTTAAATTACTAAAGAGATTTTCATCTGCATTATCGTTGTATCCCAGCAACAAACTATGAGCATGTATTTTTAACCATTTAGGAAGTTTGTTGAATTTTTGAATTAGATGTATTCGTAAAACATTTATCTTATCTTTTATAGATAAATTTGTCTTAATATTTGTTTGTTCAAATTTATCGATTGTAATACCGTAATATATTTTTCTGTGTTGTAAATATTTGGCATAGTCAAATTCACCAGGATTTCTTGCTTCTTTTATCGTTTCAATATTTTTTGTTTTGATCCTGACTTCAACAACATTATTCAAATTTGTCCAGAATCTTTTTTCACGTTCATCTGGTATACGATAGTAAACTTTAAATTTTTGTTTATCATCGGATGCTATGCTTGACAATAAATCACCAGATACCTTTATATCGTCAGATGCTATATACAACTTAGTTACATTATCTGGAATTCTAGGAATGGAATGTAACTGAAACTGTGCATATCCAGTCATGAATCCACCAACGATCAGTGCCAAAAGTAACAATTTGACATTTTTCAGCAATATAATTCTGATAAAAATTAAAATCATCAATAAAAGTAATGCATATTCATGCGTATTAAACACCAACGCAACAGCTAAACAACCAATTAGAGCCGGAAATATTAACAGGTCCTTTATCATATTGTTAATTGATCACTCAATGATTCTAAAGTCTTATCACCTATCCCTGAAACTTTAGTTAAATCTTCTAATACTTCAAAATTACCATTTTGTGTACGGTAATCTATTATTTTTTCAGCCTTTTTAGGTCCAATTCCGGACACATTTTGAAAATCATCCACTGTAGCAGTGTTTATGTTAACTTTACTGGTCTTACTAGGACTAGACTGCATAGGAGAATTCTGAGGTACTTCACCTACACTAGGGACAGAAATTTGCATCTCATCGGTTACATGTTGAGCCTGGTTGATTTGTTTTAATTCAGCATCATCGTTTACACCTCCAGCGAGATTGATAGCATCCTTCACTATAGATGTGTTCTTCATTCTATAAACTCCTGGTGATTTAACAGCACCTTGAACATCGACCATCACAAATTCAGGTTCTTTTTTACCTTTGATATTCTTTTCAGTTCCTTCCTTTTTTGACTCCACAGGCAAGACCTCACTTGATTTAACCTGAGCATTATCATTTGATGGCATTGTAGTGGGTTTTTGAAACAGATAATGAAATAATCCTAAGCTTATCAACCCAACAACTAATATCGTTAATATTTTATTCTCATAAATGTAATCCAAAATTTTATCCATAATTATCACCTCAAATAAAATTACGAAAAAAAATAGACCAGATTTTTAATCTGATCTATCAATACTACTTAGAGGTCTTTTCCAAATACTTGATTGCTTCATTCAAATTCTTTACTGGAACAATCTTCATCTTGGTATGAATCTTCTTAGCAGCACGTTTTGCTAAATGATAATTATTTACATACGTTGGATCATACTTCTTAATTAACTTGGTTACTGGATCATCTGGAGCAAAGAAGATTGTTGCGCCTTGTGCATCAGCGGCATACACTTTCTTCTCAATCCCACCAATTGGACCAACAGTACCATCTGGAGAAATTGTACCGGTTCCGGCAATTATTCTTCCATCTTTTAAATCCTTATTTGCAATTTGAGAATAAACTTGCAAGGTAAACATCAAACCTGCAGATGGTCCACCAATATTACCAGCATTTATCTTTGTAGGTGGATTACCCTTGGCCTCTGTATTATCAGTCAGTGTAATTCCTAATCCGTATCGCTTAGTTTGCTTCAATTTCACAAGTTTACCGCTGACAGTTTTATGCTTACCATCCCTGATATAACTAATTTTAACTGTTGCAGTCTTTTTTTGCTTTTTAACATAATTTATAAACTGATTTGCATTTTTGAACTTATATCCATTAATGGAATTGATAGTATCACCAATTTGAAGTTTCCCTTTAAAATCGGAATTATCCAAAACATCCATTATGTATACACCCAAATACTTCTTAGTAAATGGCTTATTAGCAGCAGAATATGCTGCCTGAATAGCATTATTAGTTGCAGACTTCATGTAGTACTGTTGCACTTGGAAATATTCTTGACTATTTTCATCCCCCATTAAATCTTCACGAGAATAGATAGTTTCAAAATCATTTCCCATCGACTTCAATAACTGAAACGGTGAACCTTGAACAATACCAACAGTAGTTAAAAGAAAGTCACCTTTCTTTTTATCTTTTTTTCCGTTAACTTTTACAAAGCTTGAAGTAGCCTCTGCACTACCGGGTATCTCTAAATAATATCCCGTTGGTAAATAGAAAAAAGCAACTACCATGACAAAAATAAATAAGGCACCGAGTATCTTATTTCTGGTTTTATTGAATTTCAATAGCTTTATTCCTTCCGCAATCTTTTTGTCAATTCAGTTGCTACCGAATTAGGTACTAGATGACTAATATCACCATTGAATTTAGCAACTTCTTTAATCATTGATGATGATATATTAGCATATTTTACGTCAGCCAATAAAAAAATTGTCTCGATATTTTTATCGAGTACTTTATTTACAGAAGCAATCCCTGCTTCGTAGACAAAATCGTCTCCACTACGCATAGATCTAACTAAAACATTTGCATGATATTTTTGTGCCAACTTAGTAGTTAATTGTTCACTACCATCTATAACAACAACATTGGAGAGATCTTTAATTTCATTTTCAATGAATTCTTTCTTCTCTTCATAACTGAACATATACTCTTTTGAAGTGTTTGTCATCGTTGCTACGATCAATTTATCAAATAACTTTGATGAGCGACGAATAATATCCAAATGTCCATTAGTAACTGGATCAAAACTTCCAGCATATATTCCAATTCTTTCTGCCATTCTAATCTCCAAACCTATATATAGCTACTTTAGTATCTTTATATTTCTTTTCTTTTATCAAATTAACATTTTCTAAACTACTTAAATCAACATCATAATCAGTCTCATCCACGATAATGGCATTATCAGTTAAAAGATTATTATCGATCATATCCATAATAAGTTGTTCAGTTATTTTCATTCGATATGGAGGATCTAAAAATACCAAATCAAATTTAACTCCGTCTGCCGCAAACTTTTTTAAAGCTTCTGTGGCCGCAGACTTCATAATTACAAATTGATTTTCACTATGAGTCTTCTCGACGTTCTCTTTTATTGTATTGATAGCTTTATACGCCTTATCAACTAAATAAGAGGCTTCATAACCGCGCGAAACTGATTCAATACCTAGACTACCTGTTCCTGCAAATAGATCCAAGGAATTGCCATATTCCATATATGGCGTAATCATACTGAACATAGCTTCTTTGACTTTTGCAGATGTTGGTCGTGTATTGTTCCCGGGAACTGGTTTCAAATTCAGTCCGCCAAACTTTCCAGATACAACTTTCATTAGTAATTACTCCTCTAATTTATCTTTTCTTTCAGCGTTGTCTTTTAATACATAGTGTTCATCTAATTCTTTTCGGTGAGCCATTGTGACACGCTTAACGTAATTTTTAGAAACCAATTCCTTTTTAACTTCAGCAACACGATTAGAATTAACATAAAGCATAATATATTTCATTTTTGGAGAAACATATCTAACGGTACCGAAGTGTTGAAGTTTCTTTTTCCATTTCATTGAGTAGACCCAGACGTACATAGCCTGACGCTCCACTTTTTTATACATAAAATCACCTTTATTTTTCTTTTGAAAATTTTGCAGTTGCTTCAAGATTAAGAACAATTCCTAATCCCATTGATAATACCAGCATACTAGAACCACCATAACTAATAAACGGCAAGGTAACACCTGTAAGTGGAACCAATCCTAATAAACCACCAACGTTCAAAATAGTCTGTGATAAAAGCATGGTTGCAATACCATAATAAACCAAAGAATTATAATTACTTTTTGATCTTATACCTAAGAGTATCATTCGAGAAACTATTAAAAAAATCAGTCCTAAAACAACGATATCACCGACTAATCCTAATTCCTCACTAATAATAGCCAAAATAAAATCAGTATGTGGTTCTGGAAGATAACCACGTTTTTGAATACTGTTACCTAATCCAACTCCAAATATTCCACCGTTACTTATCGCATAAAACGAATTAACCAGTTGTGCACCAGATGTTCGCTCCAATTGAAAAGGATGCTGCATAGCTAAGACTCTGGCATATTGATAATTTTTAACGATAAAAGACGGTTGAAATTTAACAATTGATACTATCGCTAAAGTGAATAATCCCACAAGTCCGCCGTTGAATCTCCAAATGTATTTAAACGGTATTGTAGATGCCGAAATTAAAATCAAAGTTATAAAACCAAGAATTGCCGCACCACCCATATCAGGTTCAAATAATACTAATCCAATCATAAACATAATTGTTATTACGGGTTGTTGAATTTCTTTCCAAACCGTCTTTCCGGTTTGTTTAGCCATTAATTTTGCTTGTTTGTTAGTTAAAAATAAAGCCAAATACAAAACCAATGATAACTTCGCCATTTCTAAGGGTTGATAATTAAAGAACTTCAAGTTGATCCAAGCAGAAGCACCATTTATTCTACTAGCCGGATTTATAACTCCCTTAACAATTAAAAGGCCAAGTGGAAGTATGGTTAATCCTCCTAGAAAAATGACAACGAATCCTTGCTTTTTAAAAAGCTTTTCTTTAAGCATAAAAAATAACAAGCAAAGAATCAAACCCATTACAGCAAATATTCCTTGTTTGATCAAATATTGGCTAGAACTACCACCATTCATCATAGCATTATAGAAACTTGCGGAGTAAACCATAACTACACCAATACCAAGAAGTAGGATGTACGGAATTACAATCCATAAATCTATTTTTCTTAATTTTTCCACATTTTTACTCCTAAAATCTAATACTAAGATTATACCACTGATGAAAAAACTGGTGTGAAAAACAAGACACACAAAAAAGGCCATCAAAATCCACTTAAGATTTTAATAGCCTTTAAATTCAGTTTTAAGCTTTTTTAGACATTTTTCTTTGTTTGTCATACTTCTTACGTTCGTTAGTATCCAAGATCTTCTTACGTAATCTGACACTCTTAGGAGTTACTTCACATAATTCATCGTCATTTAAGAACTCAATTGATTGTTCTAGTGACATTTCCTTAGGAGTCTTGATTGCAGCAGCATGATCTTTACCAGCGGCACGTGTATTAGTAAGGTTCTTACCCTTTGTAACAGTAACAGCGATATCTTGATCACGATTACTCTCACCAACGATCATTCCCTCATATACTTCAACTGGAGCACCAATGAATAATTTTCCACGGTCTTCAACTGATTGTAAACTATATGTTGTTGATGAACCTCTATTGATTGAAACCAAAGCACCAGTTCTTCTACCTGGTTCCCAATTCTTAACAACAGGTTTGTATTCTGAGAATGTATGGTTCATAATACCATAACCACCTGTCATTGATAAGAACTCTGTTGAGTAACCAATCAAACCACGTGAAGGTGCTGAGAAGATCAATCTAGTTTGACCATTTCCAGTACTTTCCATGTTTGTCATGTCACCTTTTCTTTGTGACATAGAATCAATAACTGAACCAACATATTGGTCAGGTGTATCAATTGTTACTTCCTCATAAGGTTCTGAGTTAACACCGTCGATATTCTTGTAGATAACTTCTGGACGTGAAAGTTGTAACTCAAATCCTTCACGACGCATTTCTTCAACAAGAATTGATAAATGAAGTTCACCACGTCCAGAAACTAACCAAGAACCAGCTTGATCAGTATTCTCAACTTTTAGTGAAACATCTGTATGAAGTTGTTTTCTTAAACGTTCTTCAATCTTTCTAGCAGTAACTTCTGTACCTTCACGGCCAGCAAATGGTGAATCGTTTTGTAAGAATGTCATTTGTAGTGTTGGTTCATCGATACGTAGTAATGGAAGTGCTTCTTCATGGTCAACCGGTGTAACTGTCTCACCAACATAGATATCTTCCATACCTGAAACGGCGATCAAATCTCCAGCTTTAGCTTCTTCAACTGGTACACGATCAAGACCTAAGAAACCAAATATCTTAGTTACTCGGAAGTTCTTAGTTGAACCATCAAGCTTCATAACCGTAACGTTATCACCGATCTTGATTGTTCCACGGAATATACGTCCAATACCGATACGACCAACGTAGTCATTATAATCAAGTAAAGCAACTTGGAATTGTAATGGTTCGTCTGAATTATCAATAGGAGCTGGAATTGTCTTAAGAATAGTATCAAACAATGGATCCATAGTATGTTCTTGCTTTGCAGGATCTGAGTCATAGCTTGATGTACCATTGATTGCTGAAGCATAGATAACTGGGAAGTCCAATTGTGAATCATCAGCACCCAATTCGATAAATAGTTCAAGAACTTCATCAACAACTTCTTCAGGTCTAGCACCTGGTCTATCAATCTTGTTGATAACAACGATTGGTGTAAGGTGTTGTTCCAAAGCTTTCTTCAAAACAAAACGTGTTTGTGGCATTGTTCCTTCATAAGCATCAACAACTAATAAAACACCATCAACCATCTTCATGATACGTTCAACTTCACCACCGAAGTCAGCGTGTCCTGGTGTATCCAAAATATTAATTTTCTTGCCATCATAATCAACAGCAGTATTTTTTGAAAGAATTGTGATACCACGTTCTTTTTCAATTGCGTTAGTATCCATAGCACGATCTTGAATTTGGTAATGTTCGCCAAGTGTATCCGATTGTTTTAGCATTTCATTAACTAAGGTAGTCTTACCGTGGTCAACGTGGGCGATAATGGCAATGTTTCTAATATCTTCTCTTCTTTTTTCAGTCAAAGTATTTCTTCCTTCCATAAACGACAATAATAATCATTTGCAATAAAAAAACTGTGATTGTAATTCACAGTTCAGTCACAATTTTTAACCGTCTTAAGCACTTCAGAAACTACTTTCTGTGTGCCAGCTATTACGACTTGTGATTTTAGCATATTTACAGGGGTATCGTCAACACTTGTGACCTGTAAACCTGCACCTTCACACAATACTCGTCCAGCCGCTAAATCCCACGGAGCCAAATATGACATGTACATTACTTCTTTTCCTAACAATAAATGTTCAAAGATAATTCCCGCACTACCGTACACTCTAAGGCCACTACTGTTCTTTACGATTTCTTTAGTATTGAGCCAATCACTGAGTACCATTCGCGCACTAATATCGATCAAACCTTCACGTAAGGATTTATTTTGAGGATTAGGCAATTTTTTATCATTACAATAAATTCCCAATTCTGGTCCTCCATGAAAAACTCTTTTTTGCATAACGTCAATAATTCCACCAACAAAAGGTTTGCCATCTAAATAAACACCGATCATCGAGGCGAAATCATCACCACGTTTAACAAAATTCATTGTTCCATCAATGGGATCGACAAAAAATACTAGTCCATCCATATTTTTAACATCGTCACCAAATCCCTCTTCACTGACAATAGTAGAATTTGGATATCCCTCTTTAATCATAGAAACAATAAACTTCTCAGTCGATTTGTCAAAATTAGTTACTAAATCATTCCGATCACGTTTAGTATCAACCAATTTATCCTTTGTTGTATCAATAATCAGGCTGTTACCAACCTCTTCTAAAATATTTACAACGAATTTATCAATTGTTTTGGCTGTTATTTCCATTATAGATCCTGACTTTCCTACTACCTGAAGTTTTCTGGCACTGTTTAAATACTTGGTAAATTGAATATCCAGATTCAAACTCAAAATCTTTATCCAATTGTTTCTGATCCATTTTCATTGGGACAACTTGCTGAAATAATCGATACTTCTGTAAGAAATCATCGCGTTTAATCCCATGTTCATACGCAGTCTCAACTGCTCTATACAAATCGATAACTTTAACAATTTCATCTTGTGTCCATTTTGGATTTAACGGGTAACTATAATTCTCCTGCATTTGTATGATCTTCCTTTCAAGATTTTATCCACTATAACTAATATAACAAAAAAAGCGATGCAAATGCATCGCCAAGTATTATTTCTGTTAAATATGTGTTGGATAACCAATTAAAATATCTGCAGCTTCTTGAATTGGCTCACCTAGTGTTGGATGTGGGTGAATAGTCAATGCAATATCTTCTGCATTCAATTGACAATTTACAGCAACACTTAATTCAGAGATCAAGTCACTTGCTCCAGGTCCAACGATTTGACCACCTAATAATGTCCCAGTCTCTTTATCAGCAATTAGTTTAACGAATCCTTCAGCAGCATCCAAACTAACAGCACGAGCATTACCAGCAAATGGGAATTTAGCAACATTTACTTCAATTCCCTTATCCTTAGCTTCTGTTTGAGTAATTCCAACTGTAGCTAATTCTGGATCTGTAAAGCAGACTGCAGGAACACCAATATAGTCGTTCTCAGTGTTCTTATCTGAGATAGCACCAGCTACAGTCTTTGCCTCAAAGAATGCCTTATGAGCCAAAGCTGGGCCTGCTACGATGTCACCAATAGCCCAAATGTTATCAACAGATGTACGTCCTTGTTTGTCTACTTCAACTAAACCTTTATCTGTCAATTTAACGTTTGTTAATTCTAGACCAAAGTTATCAGTATTAGGACGACGACCAACTGTAACCATGCAATAATCTGCATCAATAGTTGTTGGTTTACCATCAATTTCATAAGTCACTTTAACACCATCATCAGATTCTTCACTATTCTTAGCCATGGCATTAGTAATAATTGTTACACCTTTTTTCTCAAGGTTCTTCTTAACAATCGATACCATATCTTTTTCAAAGTTAGGAATAATTTGTGGTGATCCTTCAAGAATAGTTACATGTGCACCCAAATCAGCATATGCTCCTGCTAATTCAGTACCTACATAACCACCACCGATGATTACAAATTCCTTTGGTACTGCAGGAAGGTTCAAACCACCAGTTGAATCAATAACACGTGTACCAAACTTAAATCCTCTGATCTCAATTGGACGACTTCCAGTTGCCAAAATCAGATTCTTGAACTTAATTGTTTGTCCGCCACCATTGTCCATAAATTGACGAGGACCACTTGGCATAACACGTAATTGCTTGTCATTGTCTAGATAAGCTTCACCATTGATAAGCTCCACATGATGCTTTTTAAGAAGCATTTCAACACCACTTGTCATACGAGCAACAACTTTTTCGTCTTTCCAAGCTTGTGTCTTAGCAAAATCAATAACAGCATCACTTGTTGTAATACCATATGTTGCTGAGTCTTTAGCTTGTTGTAATCTATGTCCGGCAGTAATTAGAGCCTTTGAAGGAACACATCCAACATTTAGACATACTCCACCAACAGTATCTGATTTCTCAATAACCGTAACGTTTTGTCCTAATTCTGAAGCTCTAATAGCGGCAACGTAGCCACCAGGGCCTGAACCAATAATAACAGTATCTTTTTCAATAACATTCTCAGCCATAACTAGCCCTCCATTAGTAACATGTCTGGTTCATGCAACAATTTCTTCAATAAATTCAATGCATTTTGTGCTAAAGCACCATCAATCAATCTATGATCATATGACAATGACAATTTCAACATCTTACCTACTTGAATGTTTCCATCTTCGTCAACATATGGTTCATTAGCTATTTTACCAACACCCAAGATTGCAACTTCAGGTTGGTTAATAACTGGTGTAAACCATCCTCCACCGATTGATCCTACGTTACTAATAGTAATTGATCCGCCTGACATGGCTTTACTATTTAATTTATTATCATATGCAGCTTGAGTATTTTCAGTGATTTCTTTGGCAATTTCAAACATTCCCTTAGAATCAGCATTCTTGATATTTGGTACATACAAACCATGTTCTGTATTTGTAGCAATACCAACATTGTAATAATGCTTGTAAACAATTTCATCAGTTGAATTATCAATTGATGCATTGAATTCTGGATATTCTTTCATTACTGCAACTAATGCCTTAACAATATAAGGTAAGAATGTTAATTTAATACCTTTATCAGCAGCCACTGACTTATATTTCTTACGGTTAGCCATTAATACTGAAACTTCAACATCATCAAAACTTGTAACGTGTGGAGCGATGTCTTTACTATTACGCATTGCTTTAGCAATTGCTTTTCTAGTCATACTCATCTTTTCACGTGTTTCAAGTTCTGGTTCATCAGACTTGTAAGGTTTAACTGCTGGACCACTTGCTTTAGCAGGTGTCTCTTCAGTCTTACTTGCTTTTGCTGGTGCTCCAGCTTTATATGAATCAATATCTTCTTTAGAGATTTGACCATGTTTACCACTTGGAGTAACTAGTGATAAATCAACGCCTTCATCCCTTGCATATTGACGGACTGATGGCATAGCCAAATAATTATCATTTGCTGAACCAGTTGCTTGTGATGGGGCCTTTTCAGCACTTTTATCTGCTGGAGCATCTGCTTTTTCAGGAGCTTTGTCGGCCTTAGGAGCTTCTTCATCGTCCCCTGTATCGGCCGATCCATCATCAATAACGATTAATGTATCACCAATCTCTACTGTGTCACCCTCTTGAGCAACAATTTGTTTAACGGTACCTGATACAGGTGAAGGCAATTCCTCAACTGATTTATCATTTTGGATTTCAACAATCGAGTCATCCTCTTTGATTGTATCTCCTTCTTTGACAAGCCAGCTAGCAATCTCACCTTCTGCCATTCCTTCGCCTAATTCTGGTAGTTTAAATTTATAAGCCATGGCTGGAATCCTTCCTTTCTATCTATAAGCCTTAGTAATTAAGAATTTCTTTTACTTTTTCTTCAATTTCATCTGCACCCGGAATCCAATAATCTTCACTTTGGGCAAATGGATAAACACTATTTGGAGCAGCCACTCTACCAACTGGTGCATCTAGTGAAAGTACAGCACCTTCAGAAATTGCGGAAGCTACTTGTGCTCCAACTCCAGCCATCTTTTGTGCTTCTTGTACAATGACAACTTTGTGTGTCTTTTCAATTGACTTGAAAATTGTTTCTGAGTCAATTGGTGAAACTGTTCTAAGATCAATAACTTCTACTGAAATATTATCTTCTGCTAATTTATCAGCAACTTTAATGGACTCATTAACTTCAGCACCATAAGCCACGATAGTAATATCACTACCTTCGCGGACTACGTTTGCTTTGTCCAATGGAACTGTATACTTGCCATCTGGAATATCGTCTTTCATTGAACGATATAACTTCAAATTTTCCATAAATAAGACTGGGTCATTATTTTCAACTGATGAAATCAATAAGCCTTTAGCATCATATGGATTACTTGGCATAACAACACGTAAACCAGGTGTACCAGTGAAGTAACTTTCTAGATTATCAGCATGCATCTCGGCAGTATGTGTACCACCACCATAAGGTGTACGGATTGTTACTGGAGATGTCTTCGTTCCATCGAAACGAAAGCGCATTCTAGCTTCTTGTCCGACAATTTGATCAACAGCCTCAAATGAGAATCCCATAAATTGAATTTCAGGAATTGGACGCCAACCAGTTAATCCTAAACCAGTAGCTAATCCTAAAATACCTGACTCAGCTAACGGAGTATCGAAGACACGATCTTCACCGTATTTTTCTTGAAGGCCTTGTGTGGTTCTGAATACACCACCATTTTTACCAACATCTTCACCGAAGATCAATGTCTTAGGATCGTCTTCCAAAACAATATCTAAAGCATCAGTAATTGCTTGAATATAGGTTTTCTTTGCCATCTTTACTTCGACTCCTTTTCAACAAACTTTTCAATTTCTTTTCTCATTTCCGGAGTTGGAATTTCAAAAGTACGTTTTAACATATCAGAAACCTTATCTGGAGCTACTTTATCGGCTTCTTTAATTGAATCTTTAAATGATGCTTTATATTCTTCAACCATCTTATCTTCTTGTTCGTCTGACCATAATCCTTTATCTTCAAGAACTTTTCTCAAACGAATAAGTGGATCTTTATCAAACCAAGGTTGTGTATCTTCCTTAGTTCTGTAACGTTTAGGATCATCACCAGCACTTGAGTGAGCACCGTAACGATATGTAAGTGTTTCAATCATTACTGGTCCATTTCCTGCTGTGATGTAGTCACGTGCAGCCTTTGCAACTGCGTAACAAGCCAAAATATCCATACCATCAACTTGTACACTTGGAATACCAGCAGCAACAGCCTTTTGAGCTAATGTAGGTGCAGCTGTTTGTTTCTTACGAGGTGTCGAAATGGCAAATCCATTATTTTGAACAATGAACAAAGCAGGAACTTGGAATGCTCCAGCAAAGTTCATTCCCTCATAACTATCACCTTGAGAAGTACCACCATCACCTGTATAAGTGAATGCGATAGCATCTTCTTCTTTGTTTTTCTTGATTCCCATAGCAACACCGGCAGCTTCATTATATGCAGCACCAATAATAATTTGTGGCATCAATGAACGCGCCTTGAACTTATTGCCTATTACATGTCCTCTTGACCATAGATATGCCTCAGTAACAGTGGCTCCGTGTTGAATCAATTGAGGAACATCACGATATGCTGGCAACAAATAGTCTTGTTTCTTCATTGCCAAAACAGTACCCATCTCAGATGCTTCCTCACCTTCAGTAGGTGCATAAAATCCCATACGTCCTTGACGTGAGAAATTCATTGTCTGTTCGTGTAAAGCACGCTCCCATACCATTTTCTTCATAAATTCAACTAAGTCATCATCAGAAAATGAATCAAATACTTCTTGATCTGTTACTTCAGCGCTTTCATTCAAAACTTGAATAGGCTTCGGTACATTTGTTAAATCGTTTTTAATCGCTTCAAAATCAACAATCGGTTCGTTTGCCATTCTCCACAGTCCTTTCATAAAGAAACTTGCCCTTGTGAATCTGTAAGGGCTTTCATATATTTTTAGTTTACCATTGATGTGTGAAAAAACAAGGAATTTCAGACGTTTCTGTAAAAAAAATCCATAAATAACTTTGTGAAAATATTAACTTATTTGTTCAAATCAATTTCAGTTGCTGATTTACCACTCTTTAGCTCTTCCACCATTGAATTCAAGGAAATTGTTGCCATGTTCTTTACTGCCTTAGTAGTATAAAAGGCAATGTGCGGTGTGACTATGATTCTTGGACTTTTGATCATATTTTCTAATAATTTATCACCAAGATCTTGGTCCATTAGATTTTCATTGAAAACACCCACTTCATTTTCGTAGACATCCAATACAGCACCATAAAGCTTACCTGATGCTACTCCCTCAAAGAGATCAGCCGTATTTACTAAGTCTCCACGGCCGGTATTTACTACTATTGCATTATCTTTCATTTCTGAAATTGTCGACGAATTAATGACAGTGTTTCCAATTCCTAGACTAGGTAAATGTAATGTGACCACATCAGATTCTTTTAACAATTCATCTAATGTATCTACATACATGCCCTTTTTGTCTAATTCTTCATTACGATATTTATCAAAAGCAATAACTTTTGCTCCAAAACCTTCATATATCTTAATTGCTGCTTGGCCAATTCTTCCAGTTCCTGCAACACCAACTGTTAATTGGTTCAATTCACGGCCAATATCTGGTGCCCATTTGAAATCATGCTTGTCTACTTTACGAATCATGTGCTTCATATTTCTTAATAATGCCATTAATCCAGTAACTGAGTATTCAGCAATAGCCTCAGGCGAATAGCTTGGAACGTTAGTCAATCTAATATTATTTTTCTTCAATGCCTCAAATGGAACGTTATCAACTCCAACATTTCTTAATGAAAGAACATGAATACCATACTCATTCATTTTGTCAAAGATAGATGATTCGTATGGTAACTGTTGATATGCCACTATTCCGTCAAAACCGTTGGCTAATTCAACCGTCTTTGGCGTTAATAGATCCGATACAATTTTAACTTCGATATTGTTATCTTCTGCCCATTCTTCAATATACTTACGTTCGTCTTCTCTAACACCATAATCGATAAGCTTCATAATTTTTCCTCCGATAATATCAGTTTATTGATAGCGCTAACATACAGTGCAAATATTATCATGAATCTTCCATTAATACCTAGTTTTTTGCTGATAAATCTTAAGGATAAGTCTAGCTTTAAAATAAATTTGAAGTTAAATAAAATTTTTTCTACGTTTTACTCAAAATTTTCAGGAAATTAATTTATAATAGTAGTATTAGATTTAAATAAACAAAACTCAGCATTTTATTTTGGAGGAAAATATGTATTTGATGAAAGACATCGTCCGTGATGGCGACCCAGTTTTAAGAAAAGTTTCAAAAGAAGTAACATTCCCATTGAGTGACAAAGATAAAAAATTGGCTGATGACATGATGGAATATTTAATTAACAGTCAAGACGAAAAGTTTGCCGAAAAACATCAACTCAGAGCCGGTGTTGGTTTAGCTGCACCACAAGTTGGAGTGTCTGAAATGATGGCATCAGTTTTAGTACCTAATGATGATGATCCAGACAAACCCCTACTAAAAATCACATTGATCAATCCAGTCATAATTAGAAACTCAGTTCAAAACGCTGCACTATCTGAAGGTGAAGGATGTTTATCAGTAGATAAAGATGTTACTGGATTTGTTCCTAGATCAGATCGTATTACAATTAAGTACGATGATTTTGATGGTAATTCTCAAACATTGCGCTTGAGAGACTATCCAGCAATTGTTTGCCAACATGAAATAGATCATTTGAATGGTCATCTTTATTACGACAAAATCAATAAAGAGAAACCTTTTGATATTGATCCAAGTACAGTCGTTATCTCATAATTCCACTCATGTCAAGGTTTTGAAAGTATACTTAAACAATCATATATGTTAAAATTGATTTAACTTTGATGTTTCAACTAATGGACTGGTAAATACAATAACGAAACAGCTCTTTCGTTAATTTGAGATAAAAATGAAACCGCGATTACTGACTTTTTGTGCTTAATCGTGGCTACTAAAGGAGAAATTACTATTGATTTATAAAGTTTTGTACCAAGATAGCGAATTAGATAACCCCCGTCGTGAATCTACAAAGTCACTGTACGTGAACGCTGACTCAAGTATCATCGTTCGTCAAGCAGTTGAAAATAATACGAACTACCATATTGAGTTCATCCAAGAATTGGATGAGGAACATCTTGAATATGAGAAAAAAAATCCCGATTTCAAACTTACGGAGTTTTAATTAATGACCGTAAAAGTAAAGAATAATGAAGTTTCCATTTTTGCCATCGGGGGCCTTGGTGAAATTGGTAAAAATATGTACGGTGTTCAATATCAAGATGAACTTGTTGTTATTGATGCCGGTATCAAGTTTCCAGAAGATGAACTACTAGGTATCGATTATGTCATTTCTGACTATAGCTACCTAGTAGAGAATCAAGATAAGATAAAGGGTTTGTTTATTACCCATGGTCACGAAGATCATATCGGTGGTATTCCTTACCTACTACAACAGCTTCCAAATATACCAGTTTATGCCGGTCCATTAGCTTGTGCATTGATTAACGGTAAGTTGGAAGAACATGATTTACTTAAGTCTACTAAGATGAATGTTATTAATGAAGACACTGTTATTAAGTTTCCTAAACTCAGTGTTTCATTCTTTAGAACGACTCATTCAATTCCAGATACACTAGGTATTGCAGTTCATACACCTCAAGGTATTATTGTTGAAACTGGTGACTTCAAGTTTGACTTAACACCTGTTGCTGGTTTGCCAGCACCCAACTTACAACGTATGGCACAGCTTGGACAAGAAGGTGTTTTGTGCTTAATGTCCGATAGTACGAACGCTGAAATACCAACTTTCTCTAAGTCAGAACGTTCAGTTGGTTTAACTATTCATCAAATATTTGAAACAATTCAGGGAAGAATCATCTTTGCTACCTTTGCTTCAAATATCTATCGTGTTTCTCAAGCCGTTGATGCCGCAATACAGCAAGGCCGAAAGATCGCCGTATTCGGACGAAGTATGGAGCAAGCTATTGCCAATGGTCGTGAATTGGGATACTTAAATATTCCAGATGAAATGTTCATTGACCCACATGCTCTTAACCGTACTCCTGCCAGTGAAACATTGATTCTGTGTACTGGTTCCCAAGGTGAACCATTAGCTGCTTTAAGTAGAATTGCTAACGGTACTCACCGTCAAATTACAATTCAACCTGGTGATACAGTTATTTTCTCAAGTAACCCTATCCCCGGTAACACAATAAGTGTTAACCATTTGATAAACCAACTTTCTGAAGCTGGTGCTGAAGTTATTCATGGTAAAGTTAATAATATCCATGCTTCTGGTCATGGTGGTCAAACAGAACAAGAATTAATGCTTCGCTTGATGAAGCCTAAGTTCTTTATGCCAATTCACGGTGAATACAGAATGTTAAAGATTCATACCGAATTAGCTCAATTGTGTGACGTTCCGTTAGATCATTCATTCCTACTTGAAAACGGAGACGTCTTAGCTTTAACTAAGGATTCAGCTCATGTTGCTGGACACTTCCCTGCTGGAGACGTTTACGTTGATGGTAAAGGTGTTGGTGATATTGGTAACGTTGTTATCCACGATCGTCAAGTTCTTTCAGAAGAAGGAATGGTCGTTGTTGTAGCAACAATCGACTATCAAAAACATATTGTTTTAGCCGGTCCTGATATTCTATCCAGAGGATTCGTATATATGCGTGAATCTGGAGAATTGATTAATCAAGCTCAAAAACGTGTTTTCCATTTAATTAAGAATGCTTTTGATGACGATGAAAACAAAGTAACCGAAGCACTTCTAAAACGTATTATCATTGAAGGATTACAAGAATTCCTATACAAGCGTACAGCTAGAAATCCTGTTATCTTACCAATGTTAATTTCAACTTCAATTTAGTGAGTGTGACAGAACACGTTTAGTTTTCGAGTATAATGCAAAAAGAAGCTAGTATTTACGTAAGTAAATATCGGCTTCTTTTTTTTATTAGACGGAGAAAATCGTGTTTTGACACACGTTTTCACAACCCATCTAAATGCTATTTACCATAGTCCAATCAAGCGTTGAAGAATAAATTGACATACGTGTATTGTTGTCATGAAGATTCATTAAGAAACCATGCTTATCATCCCACGTAATGACTTGACTGCCATTTTTAACCGTTCCGTCATAAACTTGTGTTGGTGAGTCCCCAATGGCTACATATTCTCCATCGCTTCCTCGAAACACAAGCGTATCATCTAACTCTGAATTTCCATCACTCGAAGTCAATGGAGACTCTAGTGAAACTGAAATTTTAGAGCTAATAGTTTGGCTTGGAAAGACATCATTAGTCACGGCTATTCCCCAATTTTCATTTTGACGTCCCACTATTCCTTGATTTGGAGAAACTCTACCATAATCCAAGTCTGGAACTTCAAAAGAAACATTCCCATATGGCTGTTGCTGCCAAACATAGGTGGTATTGCTATCCCTAGTAGTGGTATTTAGTTCAGAACTAGTTAGTAAAGTTCCACCTGGATCATGGTCTGTACCTCCATTAGCATAGTCAACCACTTGCCATCTATCACTAATACTATAATATTGTCCCTCAGAATTAGGATCACTCAACTCCGTATTGTTAGACGGTGGTGTAGGAATTGCTGTGCTAATACTTGATTCACTACCAGTATCTATTGTTAAGAACTTAGTCTTTTGTCCTAATGAAAGTTTCCACAATTTAGAATTGTTTGCGAACATACTGCCCATATTAGTGACTTTACCTGTATCCCAATTAGACAGATCTAACTCCAACAAATTGCTTGCACCACTGACCATGCTTCTCATATCAGTGACTTTACTAGTATCAAAACTTGATAAGTCTAAACTCTCTAGTGCTTTATCATCAGAAAAAAGACTATTTACATTTGTTAACTTAGGAGTATTCCAAGTGGATACATTAACACTTTTAAGATTTGGATCATTACTAAATAAACTATCAATAGCTGTTGCATTGGAAACATCCCAATTAGACAAATCTAAAGAAGTTATGGGAATCTTACTAAATGCAGAGGAGAAACTTGTACATTTTAAGACATTCCAATTCAAAACATTTAAGTCAATTTTTTCAAAATTAGATATTGCAGATCCACTAAAAATACTATTCATCCTTGTTACATTAGAGGTATCAAAATCACCAATAACATTTGTAGCCGACGAATTCATAAACATTGAACTCATAAGCGTTACCTTACTAGTATTAAAACTACTTAAATCTAGTAAGTCTACATTACAATTAAAAAACATTGAACTCATATTTGTTACCTTACTAGTATTAAATCCTGTAATACCTTTGATATCCGTTAAATTCAATGTATATTCAAACATAGATGACATATCAGTGACATTTGAAGTATCCCAATTTGATAGATCAATATAATCTAAATTAGTACAACTACTAAAAACACCTCTCATACTTGTTATCTTAGATGTATCCCAACTTTCAATATCATGAATGTTCTGATTAGCGACGTTGTAATAAAATAGCGTAGAAATATCAGTTACATTACTAATATTCAATTCCTTGAGTCCATAGACATGTGCCAACCTTTGACAATTATAAAATAGCGAACCTATATTAGTAACGCTACTTGTATCCCATTTTGACAAATCAAGTGATGTTAAATTTTTCATATTTTTGAACATATTAGTGAGAGCTAAAGCACCAGACATATCCCAATTTTCAACATCAGTGAAACTTGTTTGTGGTAAGGAATCAAACATCGAAGTAAATTGTTGTACCTGTCCTGTATCCCATTCACTTAGGCCAACTAGATCTAAAAGACTCGCATCTTCCGAAAACATGTAAGTCATGCTAGTAACGTTTTTAGTATCAAAGCCTGAAACATCCAAACTACTTAAACTTCTATCACTTTTAAACATTTTATCCATCTTAGTTACTTTACTAGTATCTAAGCTCGTTAATCCAATAATAGTGGTTAGAGATGAATTCTTACTCTCAGTAGAAGTTGACGTAGACCTATACATACAAGAAAACATCCCTGACATAGTAGTAACATTACTTGTATCCAAATTGCTTACATCAATTGTTTGGACATTTTTTAAACCATAAAACAAATTACTTGAATCAGTATTTGCTACTACTCCCGGATCACAAACAATTTTTGTAATGGTGTCATTAAATTTACCATCAGTAACCCAATTTCCCGTTCCATTTCCTAATACTCCTGCATGAATCGTCAAAACACCTTCATCATCAATGTCCCAATTAGCCGTTCCAAAAGTACCACTATCAGTTATAGTGGCTGCTAATGGCATAATTGTTTCTGTGGTAGTTTGATTATTAAGCACTAGAGCACTATTTTGGTTTAATATATCCTGTACATCGCTGGTTGTATCAATTGTTGAAGCCTTTACCATATTTGGCAAAAGTAAAAACGCTAAACCAATACCAATTAACCCATTGAGACCCAAAATATATTGTTTTTTTTGTGTTGAATTAACTCTTCTCATTATCATACCCATCCCAAAAAAAGTGTATATTTTCTCATAGAAATAATTATATAGGAAAAATTTTCTATTTCTACCCATTTTTTGTAAATTCTGTCTACATAAATAGACAATCAGTAACTATTTAAACCAAATAATGAATATTACAACAAAAATAATAAACAAATCGTATTTATTCCAGAAGTAAACTTACAATCCTCTTACCAAACTGGCACGTTTTATGATTTAATGGAAACATAGTTTTTATTTTAAGGGGAATATATTTTCATGGCAAAAGTTAAGAAATTAGAAATATTATTGAACCAAAAAGCTGGTAATGGACAATCGTTAAGTATTTGGAAAACCATAAAAAACTACTTGGAATCAAATAATATCAACTACGAGGTTCATACAACTAAGAAAAACGGTGATGGAGTTAGAATTGCTCAAGAAATAGCTAACTCACTGCAACCATTTACAAGAATCATCGTTTTAGGTGGTGACGGAACGCTTAACCAATCACTGAATGGTATAAAAATTTCTAACAAGCCAAATACCCCTATTGGATATATTCCCTGTGGATCTGGTAATGACTTCAGCCGTGGTATTAAAATACGTAAACAAAGTCCTGTTGTATTGCTTCAAAAGATATTATCGATGAATACACCGGAAACAATCGATATCGGCAAAGCTACATTTCCTGATAAAATAAAATATTTTGTAAATAATATTGGAATTGGCCTTGATGCATACACCGTTTATGAAACTAATCATTCTAAACGCAAGGATTTTTTAAATAAAATGAAGTTAGGTACCTTAGCATATATAACTAGTCTAGTAACAGTAATCAAAAATCAGGATTCTTTTCCATTAGACGTAACAATCAATGGAGAAACTAAACATTTTGAAGATGCATACATTGTCTCAGCCACTAATCACCCCTACTTCGGTGGTGGTGTAGCGATCGATCCACTAGCAACGCCATTCGATCAATTATTAGATTTAGTTGTTGTTAAAAAGATTTCTGGAATGGTCTTTGTTAAACTGTTTGTAAAACTATTTACTAATGGGTCACATTTAAACGACAAGAATGTTTGGCACACACAAGTATCAAGTTATCACTTAACAAGTAATGCTCCTGAACAAGGCCAAATGGATGGAGAAGAGCTAGGTAAAGGTGAATTCGATATAGACTTTACAGTTGATCAACATCTTTTTTGGATACCTATCAATTTATAATTAAATAATAAGTAAATTTTGACCCAAACAAAAAGTCAGCATATTGTGCTGGCTTTTTTTGTTTAGAAATTATTTGTTTTCCATAAAATCAAACGGTGTACTATCTCTCATACCAATCATAGGATCGATAGCATTATTCATTATCATATCAAGTGTTAATGTATAGTCCTTTTTCTCTTCTGGTGTAGGTTCTTCTTTGTTTGTAACTTTTATTTCAAAAGTAGCAAATATTCGTTCTTTTAATGTAGTATTTCGTTCTGAAGATTGGTCCGTAATTGATCTCTCAAATGCGGAACGATCCCCTACCATAATCAATAATTTTTTAGATCTAGTAATGGCTGTATACAACAAATTACGGCGTAACATTCTCGACTCTTCATTTACCAAAGGTAAGATGACCATTTCAAACTCTGAGCCTTGAGCCTTATGTATCGAAGTACAATAAGCTAATGCAATATTCAGCCAATCTTTACGATCTAGAGTGACTTCATTGCCATCAAAATCAATGACTAATTTATCCACATGATCAACATTTTCTTTGGCCAAAAGGATACCAATTATTTTCCCTATTTCGCCATTAAAAACATTGTCTTCCGGAGTAT
Source organism: Companilactobacillus allii (assembly GCF_001971585.1). Taxonomy (NCBI): domain Bacteria; kingdom Bacillati; phylum Bacillota; class Bacilli; order Lactobacillales; family Lactobacillaceae; genus Companilactobacillus; species Companilactobacillus allii. The sequence goes on from NZ_CP019323.1 coordinate 2,217,758, forward strand.
TTACTAAATAGACCACCTTATCCTTGATCCTATAATGCACATTTCCCATTACAACTTCTTTTCTTTTCGGAGTCATTGGATTAACGACATTTTGAATAGTCGCATTTAGATTATCAATTCCTGCAATACCACGATACATCGGAGCTAAGACTTGAACGTCTGCTATATCAAATCCACGTTCATCGGATTTTGTAATTATCTGGGATAAAATCTCCGGGACATTTCTACTGTTACTTCTGATATAAGAACGATCAGATCGATTCTGAAAGAAATCGTCATTAACTATTCCTTCATTAACATCATGTGCTAATTGAATAATAGTCGAATTTTCATCTTGTCGATGAATATCTGTCAAAATCGTAGTTGGAAATGCTCCACTATTAATTAAATCTGAGAATATTTGACCTGGGCCAACCGAAGGTAATTGATCTTTATCACCCACCAAAACAACCTGTGTTCCCGGTTGAACGGCTGTGATTAAAGTTCTAAATAATTTTGTATCTACCATCGACATCTCATCAATTATGAGTAACTTACAATCTAGCGTTGGTTCAGCAAGCTCATCGTCTTCTGTACCTGTTAACCCTAATAATCGATGGATCGTCATAGCTGGTAACCCAGTAGACTCACCCATATGTTTTGCGGCACGTCCAGTAGGTGCAGCAAGCGCAATCGCATAGTCTTCTGAGGCAGGGTCAAGAGTGGCATCATTTAACTTTGCATATGCGGCCACTATTCCGTTTATAATGGTCGTTTTACCTGTTCCTGGTCCACCTGTAAGTAGAAACAAAGAATGCGTTAGAGACTGCTTAATTGCCTCCTCTTGAGAAGGGTCATATGAAACTTTGAATTGCTTCTCAACGTGCTTCAATTCTTTCTTAAAGGCTGAGTTCTTCCAACTTACACCTTTATAAGTATCCGTGATCATCTTCAATGATTGTGATATTGCCCATTCAGCATCAAAAAACGACTTATCATAGACTCTTTCATCCTCGACTAATAAAACACCATCATTTACTAATTCACGTAAACATCCCTCAATTTTTTGTTTTAATTCATTAATATTTTCATTTCCATTTTGTAATAGTGCTATCGTGCGTTTTAACAGCTCTTCACGAACAATATAGGTGTCACCTGAACTCTGTACCAGAACAGATATAAATTGCACTAAGGCACCTTTTATACGTCTTGGATCGTCCTCAGGAATACCCAGTCTTCTAGCAAGTTCATCGGCTCGTTTGAAACCGACCCCTTTGACGTGAGTAACTAGACTATATGGATCTTCATTTATAACTTCTAGTGTTCTAACTCCATATTTCTGATAAATTCTTGCACCAAGTACATTACCAAATCCAAAATTACTAAGTTGATACAAAACTTGTTCAGTCTGATGATTCTTTGAAATCTGCTCAACAATCAGATCAGTTTTTTCCTTACCCAATTTTAAGAAATCTAGTGCATTAGGATCTTGCAATATTTTATCAATTGCATCGGTACCCAATTCATCAACAATCTTCTCAGCCTTTTTCTTACCAATACCTGGGAATTCCTCACCAGAAAAGAAATTAATTAATTCCTTTCTACCACTTGGTCGGCTGTGTTGATAAGTATCTGCTTGAAATTGCTTGCCGTATTTGGGGTGGTCGATCATTTTACCCTCAAATTTATATTCTTCTTCTTCGGAGATCTCACCAAAGCTACCGGTAATAACAATATCTTTTCCATCCCAATCAGTATTAGTCTTTTTAATTTTGATTGTAAAAATTTTAAATAGATTTTCGGGATTTTCAAAAAAAATAGCTTTGACAGTTCCAATGAAATATTGCTTTTCACTTTCTGCCATTGCTATCTCCAGTTTCTTTTATGAATTTTTGTAAATTTGCCAACTTTTTCTCATTCTTCAAATAATACTTGGCATCTAACTCTTTTGATTTATTTAAATACTCTTGATAGTCAACTTTAAGATTCATTGCACATAGTGCCATATTAAAATAATACTTGGCTTGTGGCTTAATATCATTAGCTTTTTGATAATAATCCTTTGATTCAGAGAAGTTACCATTTGCCAACAACAAATCAGCCATCAATTCATTAGAAGCTATATCTGAAGGCTTTTTTTCTACGGCCGTCAATGCATAAACAATTGCCATTTGACGCTTGCCTTGTTCATCTAGTGTTTTTGCCAGCATAAAATATGCTTCAAATCCATAATCATCTTTGATCAATCTTTGAAATAAATCATTAGCCTTATCATACTTACCAGCTAAGTAATACACATTACCCAGATTATATAGTAAGTCTTTATCATTTGGAAATAGTGTCATCGATTTGATCAATAGCTCCTCAGCCTGCTCCAAATCATTAACTTCAACTAAATAAGCCGATAATTTTAATATTTTACCTAGCTGTTTACTATTGCTACTTAAATCATCGACTAATTTTTTGATTTCTTTTTCATTTTGTTCTTTATTCATTTAATACCTCAAATCGTATCTGTACTTGAAAGCTTTTTATCAAGATATGAAGTTTCATTCCACTTAACCAAGCTATAGTGCCCATCAGTATATCTCAAATGTGTCAAACTCGTATTGGACAATCCACCATCTTTACGAATATCAGCAATCTTAGTACCTAATAATGACTGAATACACGTAACTAAAGCTGCTCCATGACTAACTATCAAAACAGCTCCATTTTCATCATTATTTTCTACAATATCATTAACTGCTTGATTAGTCCGCATAGCTACTTGTTCAAATGTCTCGCCTTTAATACGTTTAGCATCATATTCACTTGGTTCAAATCTAAACGCATGAATTACTTCTGGTATCTCTTTTTCTAATTTAACAAACTTCTGACCTTCCATAATGCCAAGGTCAAATTCACGTAATCCATCAATAATAGTCAATGGTATTGACTTGTTCAAATCTTTCAACAAAGTTTCTGCAGTCATCTTGGCTCGTGGAAGTGGACTAGTATATGCATTATTTATCTGTATATCCTCTAGCCTTTGCGCAAGTAGTTTAATATCATGAATGCTCTCTGGTAACAATGGAGAATCACCATGTCCGCCTTGATATTTACCTTCTAAATTCCATTCAGTTTTTCCATGTCTGACAAAATACAGATCCATATTATTTTCACCTTACAAAGTTAGTTAACTACTATTATGATGATTTATTAACATTTTTTCAAGTTGTTAAAAATAGTATATACAAAAATAGACCAGGTTTTCACCTGATCTACTAAATTACGTTTCTTAATTTGTATTTAATTAAATATATTGAAGTAACTTTGACTTCATATAAGCACCATCGATAGTTGCACCACCGAGACACTCCTCACCATCAAACAAAACAATCTCTTGTCCTGGTGTAATGGCACGAACTGGGTTATCAAAGTCAACACTGATCTTACCGTCATCTAATACATGAACAGTAACACCAACATCTTGCTGACGATATCTAAACTTGGCTGTACAGTGGAACTCATCACCATAATCTAAACCAGTAATAAATGAAAGATCAGATGCCTCTAAATGATCAGCAAACAATCTAGGATTATTATATCCTTGGTCAACATAAAGAATGTTCTTTGACATATCCTTACCAACAACAAACCAAGGCTCATTGGACTTACCGTTTCCACCAATTCCAAGACCTGATCTTTGACCAATTGTATAATACATCAAACCAGCATGCTTACCCTTAACTTCACCATCAGGTGTCATCATTGTTCCAGCTTGTGCAGGTAAGAACTCACCAAGAAACTTTCTAAAGTTTCTCTCACCGATGAAACATACACCAGTTGAATCCTTCTTCTTAGCAGTGGCAAGTCCAGCCTCTTCAGCAATACGTCTTACCTCTGACTTTTGCATTCCACCGATTGGGAACAAAGCCTTTTGTAATTGATGTTGTTGTACTGTACTCAAGAAATAAGTTTGGTCCTTATTTGCATCCCCACCACGAAGCAAGTGAACAACACCATTATCATCGCGGAAACTTTGAGCATAGTGACCCATAGCAATGTAGTCAGCATTTAACTTCTCAGCATAATCCAAGAAAGCCTTAAACTTAACCTCTTTATTACACATAACGTCAGGATTAGGAGTCCTACCTTTACGATATTCGTCTAAGAAATACTCGAATACACGATCCCAGTACTCCTTTTCAAAATTAACAGAATAGTAAGGAATACCAATTTTATTGGCAACCTTAGCAACATCCTCGTAATCTTCAGTAGCTGTACAAACACCAGCATCATCTGAGTCATCCCAGTTCTTCATGAAAACACCGATGACCTCATATCCTTGTTGTTTTAATAGAAGAGCACTAACTGAGGAATCAACTCCCCCACTCATTCCAACAACAACACGCTTCTTCTTATTCTCCATAAAGCTCTCTCCCACACTTTTTAGCACTCAGCTAAAACTTTTTTATCAATCATAAAATCTAATAAATATCTAAGATCACTTACTTCTTTTTCAGTGTCTTTTAATTTAAAGATATTAAGATTGTGCATACCACTTTTATCAGTGACTGCTAATTTAAGATTATCCAAATCTTTATTGATGGTAACCTTCAAGACGTAGCGTGCATCATATGGTGAACTACCATTAATGGGACGTTCAAGGCGGAAATTACCTTGTTTAGTTTCTTGAAAGCCGACATCTCTTAATGCATATTTTTTAATTTCAGGACTAAGTTCATAAAATTTTGAATCGCCCAAAATTTGTGCTTTTTTACTCATAGTAAAAACCTCCTAAGTGAAATTCTTCATAATTAAGTTTGAATAAATAAGACTAATTAGTCAAGTCCTTAATTATCTCAACCATTTTATTGGAGAATTTAACAACATCTTCTTCAGTATTGTCTTTACCAAAACTGATTCTGATCGAGTCATTGACTCTAGGACTGTCTTTACCAAACATAGCAATCAGCACATGTGAAGGTTCAAGACTTCCGGCAGTACATGCTGAACCACCAGAAACGGCGAAATGTTCCAAATCTAATCTGGTCAATAATACCCCACGATCAATCCCAGGCAGATAGAGATTGAATACATGATTTAAGGCATTTTCGTCCGTTGGTCCATTTACTTTAAATGTAACCTTGTTTGTCGTTAAAACTTCTTGTATTGTTTGCTTAAATCCAAAATAACGATCACGGCGAACTTCTTTTACTTCTGGAGTAATCAGTTGAACCGCTTTAGCGAAACCAGCGATTGCTGGTACATTTTCAGTTCCAGCACGACGCTTAGTTTCTTGATCGCCACCCTTTACAAAAGAAGGGATATGGATCTCATCATTTATATATAGGAAACCAATAAATTTTGGACCATTGATCTTATGAGCTGAAGTAGACATCATATCAATATTTTGAGCTTTAACATCAATACTTTCTTGGCCATATGCTTGAACAGCATCAGTATGAAAGAATGCCTGATGGTCCTTTAATAACTCACCAATTTCAGTAATTGGGTTTTTAGCACCGGTTTCATTATTACCATACATAATTGAAACCAAAATTGTATCATCAGTCAAAGCATCTCTTACTTGATCAACAGTTATTTCACCACGTTCATTGGGCATAAGATAAGTAATGTTAAAGCCTAAGGTTTCAAGATAAGCCATAGACTTTAAAATAGCCTCATGTTCAATTGCAGTTGTAATAATATGTTTACCTAATTTTTGACGTGATAAAGCTGTTTCGATTACGGCAGTATTATCACTTTCAGTTCCACCACTTGTAAAAATAATTTCTGAATCCTTAGCATTAATACTTTGGGCGATAGTGTGACGACTTTCATCTAACACTTTACGTGCTTGACGACCAAAATAATTAGTTGCCGAAGCATTTCCAAAATTATTTGCCATTTGATCAGTTATTACATCAACGACCTCTTTGGCCATTGGTGTGGTGGCAGCATTATCTAAATAAGTAAACTCCAATTTAAAAATCCCTTTCTATACTTCTTGATCCAAGAAGTTTAATAACATACGTACAGACTTTCGACCAGCTTCTTTGACGAAGTCATCAAAGTTAACACTAGCTTCTTCGTCTCCCACATCACTCATTGAACGAATTACAACAAATGGTGTCTTGAATTGTGCACATACCTGAGCCACAGCTGCACCTTCCATTTCAGATGCTAAAACATCTGGGAACGACCTTTTAATTGTAGCAATTTTTTCTTTTCCGTCAATAAATTGGTCTCCGGTAACAATTAAACCTGTGTGCGATACTAGTCCAGTAGCCTTTGCAGCATTTTCAATTTTTGTTACATAACTTGAATCAGCTTCAAAATATAATGGTTGTTGTGGTAATTGACCAATTGCATAACCAAAACCTGTTGCATCTACATCATGGTATGCAAGTTTGCTCGAAATTACGATATCGCCAATTTTCAATCCTTCACCAATTCCACCAGCTGAACCTGTATTAACTACAAAATCAGGACTGTAACGATCATTTATAATTGCCGTTGTCATTCCTGCTTGAACTTTACCAATTCCGCTTTCTGCTAAATAAATTTGATGTGTTTTATAAACACCACTTGTTATTTCAACACCTGCAACTTCTTTGGTACGTATCTCACTAAGTGACTCTCTAATTAATTTGATTTCTTCTTCCATCGGAACAATTACGCCAATTTTCATTTAAAACTTCTCCTCATTTTTAATCGATTATCTCTAGACAAAAAATAGTACTAGAAAGACGATAACAATTAACCCAAATATTGTTATAATCGCAATATTTAATCTTTTTTTCAACCTATTTGTCTTATATTCAAAAGATGCTATTTTTTCTTCTTCTATTTGATCAGGATGCTGTTCACGATACTGTTCTTCAACACGTTTTCGTTCCTGATCACGTAATTCTTTTTGTCTCTGTTCAACTTTATCAATAGAAACTACTGAGCTATTTTTATCTTCACTCTTACTATTAGAAAAAGTATCAACGATCACTTTTTTCAATTCATTCCAAAGCTCACTAATTCTTTGCATTCATTAACTCCCAGTAAGTAACTGCATAAATTGACTTGGAATCACAAATAACACCTTTTTCAATTTGTTCTTTTGCTTCATCAAGTGTCAATTTTTCAACATTCAAAAATTCATCTGAATCAAGTGGTCGTTTATTTTCAACTTGCTTTAAATTTTGAGCTTTAAAAACTGTTAGTCTTTCATCTGAATAACCAGGACTAGTGTAAAACTTCGTTACATATTCTAACTTATCAGTTGTTAAACCTAATTCCTCATTCATTTCTCTAAGAGCAACCTCTTGTAAGTCAGATCCTTCATCTTGATCGATTTTACCGGCTGGAATTTCTAGTGTCTCTTGTTCCATAGGTTCACGCCATTGACGGACAAAAATCATTTTATCATCATCTGTAAAAGGAATGATTGCCACAGCCCCATGATGTCTAACTAATTCTCTTATTGCAGGAATTCCATTTGGTAAGATTACTTGCTCAACTTCAACGTCAAAGATTTTTCCACCAAACATACGCTTTTTAGCAACTACTTCTTCATAATATCTTGAATCTTCTTTATCCATTATTTAAACCTCGTGATTTTATTAATCTAATTACAGACATAATTATAGCGATTAAACAAATTATTAATGCAAATGTCATTGTAACACGCATACCGTCGATAAAGATATCTGGTCTACCGTTAACATAAGTCGTAACCGTTTTTCCATAAAACTTACTCATAGATAAGAATAAGGTCGTTGTTGAAATGGATACACCAATTATCATACCTAAATTACGTGCCAATGCGTTCAATCCACCAGCAATTCCCAAATCCTTTGGTTCAACAGAACTCATAATCATTGTGTTATTGGGAGCTTGGAATAATCCATTTCCTAAACCATTTAAACCAATAAACAATAGTATAAACCAAAGACTTGTACTTACATTAAAGAATAAATAACCGACTTGAGCAATGGCTAAAACAGATAATCCTGCAATTGTAAGTAATATGGGATTAACCTTAGCTGATATTTTACCAGAAATTGGAGCAACAATAACCTGAACAATTGGAAACATCATCAACACATATCCAGCAATCGAAGCTTTCATCCCCAATGCATTCTCCAAATAAAATGGCGATACCACATTGAAAAAGAAGTTAGCAACGAAAATCAAAAATCCAACAACTAATCCTAATGTAAAATCGTGATTCTTAAAAATTCTTAATTCAATCATAGGATCTTTAGTATTCTTTTGCAGATAAATAAATAGGAAAAAAAGTAAAATTGAAATGAGAAACATCAAAATTATATAAATATTGCTAAATCCAACTGATTGACCAATGAATATTGCCGCAAAGAATAGCAGTAATGTAACAAAATAAACACAAAAACCACGGTAATCAAATCTCGCTGGATTCTTGGGTTCTTTTTTGGGTAAATTCAGATAACCAAGTAATAATGCAATCGCACCAATTGGTAAATTGATCCAAAAAATATAGCTCCAATGAAATTGTGACAATATAAGTCCACCAATACCGGGACCAGCAATAGATCCAATTGATACAAATGAACCAATATATCCTAGAGCATAACCGCGTTCACGTAGTGGAAATGTTTCAGTAATAATCCCATTATTAGTTGCCATAGCCATCGATGCACCAAATGCTTGCACAGCACGTCCAGCTAGAATAATTGGTAAATTAACTCCGAATCCACAGATCAATGAACCAATTATGAATAAAATCGATCCTGTTTTAAATACTTTGACTTTTCCAATAGAGTCAGCTAACTTACCAAATAACAATAAGAAAATACAAATAGTAACCAAATAAATTGAAACGATCCATTCAGCCATATTCATTGGTATGTTCAAATCTTTACTAATAACTGGTAATGCAATATTGACTATGGATCCATCTAATGTAGCCATCAAAGTAAAAATACCAACTGATATCAGTATCATCCACCTTTTTGGATTTACTTCTTCATTCATAAAAAATCTCCCTGATAATATTTGCTTAGAGTATACAATATTATTTATTCAAACCTAAGTTTAATGAATAAATAAAAAGAAAGCACTATTCAGTGCTTTCTTCATCATGTTCATCTTTTGGTTCGTCATCAGATTCACTTTCTGGTTCGTCTGATTCATCTTCTGGTTCGTCTTCTAAAATAGTAATATTTATCGCTTGTGGACCTTTAAATCCTGGAGCAATTTCAAATTCCACATCAAGATCAGCTTTAATAAAGAAATCATCACGATTAATAATTGAATCCGCAAAGAAGAAAATGTCTTCTCCGTCATTATTAATGAATCCAAAGCCTCGTTCAGTATTAAAACGAATTATTTTTCCTTGAAACATATTATTAGCCCTCAAAACCTTCTTCAATTGTTTGAGGATATTCCTCAGTAACAATCTTAGCACATCTGGCACAGAATGTTTTGAAGTTTGGATCATCTCCAACATCAGTTTTAATCATACGACATCTTTGACATACTTCACCATCAGCTTTTTCAACTACTAAACTAGCGTGTTCGTACTTGTCAGCATTTGCTGGTGCATCATCTGAACTAACTTCGAATTGTGAAACAATCAATAATTGACCAAAATTGCTATCAATTTTATCAAGTGTCTTCTTCAGTTCAGCATCTGGATAGACTGTTAACTTAGCTTCAAGTGACTTACCGATTAACTTATCAGCACGAGCAACTTCAAGTGATTTAAGAACATCATCTCTAAATGACATAAATGAAGCCCAATCTGCCTCGATCTCATCTGAATCAGGAATATCTTCTGGTTCTGGCATTTCTGCCAACTGTACAAATTCCTCTGGTTCCTTTAAGTAATCCCATACTTGTTCCATAGTATGTGGCAAAATAGGTGTCATCAATTTTGCAATTTTAACAGTTGCATCATAGATAACTGTTTGCATTGAACGACGTGAATGTGAATCCTCAGGGTCAATGTATACAACATCTTTTGCAAAGTCCAAATAAAATGTTGATAGTTCATTGGTAATAAAGTGAACAACACTCTTAGTAACATCTGCAAAATCATATGTGTCATATTCTGTGTGTAAATCTTTAACAAGATTATTTAATTTAACACTTAAATATTTGTCTTCTGGACGAAGATCTTCATATGCTACACCATTTGTCTCTGGATCAAAATCAGTGGTGTTAGCTAACATAAATCTGATTGTATTACGAATCTTACGGTATGTTTCTGATACTTGTTTAAATGAATCTACTGTTACAGATACATCTGAACTAGAATCAACTGAAGCAACCCATAGACGGATTATTTCAGCACCAAATTGTCTTTCGATATCAGCTGGAGCAATAACATTTCCAAGTGACTTACTCATCTTGACACCATTTTTATCAAGAGTGAATCCTTGAGAAAGAATTGCTTTATATGGAGCAACACCAAATGCTGCAACAGATGTAATGAGCAATGAGTTAAACCAGCCACGATATTGATCAGAACCTTCAAGTACTAAATCAGCTGGAAATTGTAAATTATCACGTAATTTAGCAACTCCCGCATGTGCTGTCCCAGAGTCAAACCAAACATCCATAATATCTGTTTCTTTAGTGAATTCGCCATTTGGACTAGCAGGATTACTATAACCTTCTGGTAGAAGATCCTTAGCATCACGCTCAAACCAAACGTTTGAACCATATTTACCAAATAAATCGGCTACATGGTCAATGATCTCTTTGGTCATAATTGGTTCACCATTTTCAGCATAGAAAATTGGTAATGGAACACCCCAAGCACGTTGTCTTGAGATAACCCAATCACCACGATCACGGATCATATTGTAAAGTCTAGTTTTACCCCAATCTGGAATGAAACTTACCTTTTCAAGTTCTGATAATAATTGAGGTCTGAATTTATCAATTGATGCAAACCATTGTGGTGTAGCACGGAAAATAACAGGTTTCTTTGTACGCCAGTCATGAGGATAACTATGTGTGAAGAAGTTCAACTTCAACAATGATCCATTTTCTGTCATACGTTTTGTAATCATCTTATTAGCGTCATCGTAATAAACGCCTTCGTATTCTGGAACTTCGTCAGTAAAGCAACCATGTGCATCAATAGGTGAAAAGACTGGCAACTTATATTTCATCCCGACAACAAAATCATCAGCACCAAATCCTGGAGCTGTATGAACTAATCCAGTACCATCATCCAAAGTAACGTGATTACCAAGGATCAATAATGATTCACGGTCATAAAATGGATGTGTAGCAGTAAGTCCCTCAAGGTCAGTTCCCTTGAATGTTTTAAGAATCTCAACATTTTTCCATTCAAGTTTTTCTTGTAGGAAGCTGATACGTTCTTGAGCAACAACGTACTTTTTGCCATCAGCATTAATTAATGAATAATTAAACTTAGGGTTTACACAAATTGCCTCATTAGAAGGCATTGTCCATGGTGTAGTTGTCCAAATGATAAATGAAGTATCAGTATCCAATAGATCTTTACCATCACGTACTTTAAAGGCTACAAAAATTGAAGGTGATTTAACATCTTTATATTCAATTTCAGCTTCAGCCAAAGTAGATTCTGATGATGGTGACCAGTAAACTGGTTTTTTACCACGATAAATATATCCTTTATCAACCATTTCAGCGAAAACTTTTACTTCTTCTTTTTCAAATTCAGGTTGATAAGTAATATATGGATTATCCCAATCGGCTGAAACGCCTAAACGTTTGAAACCAGCCATTTGTTTTTTGATTTCACCTTCAGCAAAATCATGACACATCTTACGATACTCAGACATGCTGATTTCCTTACGCTTGACACCTTTTTTAGCTAATTGTTGTTCAATTGGAAGACCGTGAGTATCCCAACCTGGAACATATGGTGAACGAAAACCATTCATAGAATGATAACGAATGATAATATCCTTTGAAATCTTATTCAAAGCATGTCCCATATGAATATCACCATTGGCAAATGGAGGTCCATCTAACAATTCAAATGTTGGTTTACCTTCATTTAATTTTTGGCGTTTCTCATAAATTTTATTTTCTTCCCAATCCTTTTGCCATTCAGCCTCTTTATTAGGAAGATTTCCTCGCATTGGGAATTTAGTCTTTCCCAGGTTAAGTGTGTCTTTTACTTTCATTCTTTCACCCTCTCTTGAAATTAAAAAGAACCCATCCAATTCTAGGACGAGTTCTTCGTTATACCACCTATTGGTAAATGATTATAAAATTGTTTAAGAGTCGATATACTAAATAGATTATTTTACTAACCTCACACCATACGTTAGCTCGCTGAAAAATTCTATAAGGCACTTATTCTCTTAATTGTCAGATTCCTTCTTATCATCGTCGCCTGTGTCATCATCAGCAAAGTTAAAAGTTGGAGCATTTTGTTCATGACTAACTGTATATGGATCAGCAGGTGACTCATCAGGAATATTGTTATTATAGTTCATTTGATCATCATTGGGAATGGTATCTGATGAATTTTCATAATTTTGTGTCTGATCCACATAATTATCATCAGAATTTTGAGTATAATTTTGGTTCTCATTATATTCATCACTCATCCCTACACGCTGTTTCAAATCATCGCTAGCAGTATCTTTAGATAACTTCTCCCACTCAGGACTTTCAATCATACTTAACTGTTGACGAAGAATTTCTTGTAATCCTTGTCGATAATCAGCAGATTTCTTCTTAAGGTCGTCAGTTTCAATAGTTACTTGTCTAGCTTTATTTGAAGCATCTTCAAGTATTTGATTCGATTTAGCAGTAGATTGATCCAATAGATCACGAGCTTTTTTCTGTGATTCTTCTACAATAACTTGAGACTCTTGCTCAGCATTGCTCTTTACTTTATCTGCGGCATCTTGTGCCACAATAATTGACTGATTCAAAGCATCACGCATATCAGTGAAATACTTCAATTGCTCTTTAGTATCTTCCAATTCATGTTGAATCTGGTCGTTCTTTTGCAGGGCAAGGTCGTAATCCTGCGCAACCTGTTTCAAAAATTTATCAACTTGATCGCGGTTATAACCACGGAATTTGTTTTTGAATTCCTTATCATGTATTTCTACTGGTGACAATACCATAATCTCACGCCCCTATTATTTATTAATGATATTAACAAATAAAATATATTTGTTACCTTTTGATTTACCCATAATATCATTAATTCTTACTCGACCATAGCCACGTACACTAAGTGTGTCATTGATCGTAACAAAAGAACTTGCATTCTTATTAACAACCCAATTAATTTGAACGTTTCCATGTTCAACATGAGTTTTAGCAGTCTGTCTTGACAAATTGTATGCTGTTGCAATAACAGTATCAATTCGCAAAGAATGCACGTTTATGACCTCATCTTGTGAATCATCTTTTGGAAGTAATAATTTTTTTAAATCTTCCTGTATTAAATGAACTTTATAAGGTCCAATTTTAGTAACTTGTTCAGTAATGAAATCGCCCATTTGATCAAAAACAAAGAATTGCCAACGTTCACCATCAGTAATAATATCACCGAAATGATCACGTTCAACCCCAGATCCAGTTAATGAACCTAAGATTTGGCCGTGATGTAAATTAGCAAACTTTTCAGGATATCTAACTTCAAACATAGAAATTTTGAAGTCAGATTCTTTTGGCACAAAATAGTCAGGAGCAATTATACCCCTGACTCTCTCTGCGCCCTCAAATCCGCCAAAGTAATGAACATATAAGTCATCATATTTATTAACCAGATTATTTAATATCAACTGTTCCCTTAAATTAAGGAAATCAGTTAATTGAGGGATATACATACTTTGTGTTCTAAGTAATAAATCACTCATTTTGTCGATAAAAGGCTTTTCTTCCGGACGAAAATATCCACTTTTTAAGCTTACATTTTCTTTATCTGTCATTAGATTATCCAAAAAATCACTTTCTGTACTAATTCTAAAATTAACAAAGCAATCAATGGAGAGAAATCGATCATTCCAAAAGTAGTAGGTATAACTTTCTTGATTGCATTGAAAAATGGTTCAACCATTCTAACTACAATTTGTCCAATACTTGACTGATATAGTCGAGGAATAAATGTCATAATACAATAAATGAATACGACAAACTCATAAAGTTGAAATACTCCTCCGATGATAAATGGTAAACCATATAAAATTTGATTCATAGAGTTCCCCTATCTTTTTTATTCGTTTAATTCAGGGATACTTCCATCAATTTCGAACTTTGGTGGAGTACATAGGAAAATCTTATCTCCAACACGTTTAATTTCGCCATTTAAGGCATAAATTGAACCCGTTAAAAAGTCAACGATCCTTTTCGCCTGTTCATCATTAATATTATTGAAATTAACAATTACAGCTTTATTATTTAAAAGCTGCTTAGCAACGATTTTAGCATCAGAATAAACACGAGGTTGGTAAATAGCAATCTTGCTACTACCAGGTCTTGTTTCGTTTGCTGAATTCATAGAAACAACTTTTTCATTACCAGAATAATCAGTAGTGGTTTGTTGCTCGTTGCTATTTTGTTCATCGTACTCTTCTTCATCGTTAATTCCAAAGAAATTACCTAACTTTTCAAAAGCCATAATAAGTTCTCCTTAAATAAATTACAAAGGGTAATTGATCCAAATGTAATTCCTTTTTTATCTATTGTTACGTCTCTTAAATATTGGTGGTGTTGAATCATCATCATTATCATCTAAATCGATAGTTTCGGGTTTCTTAAAAATTTCAAAATCACCTTTTTCACCAGAAACATCTTTTGAAGATGAATCATGATTAATATCCCAATCAGCTAATGGATCAGATGATTGTTGTGGTGCTTGTTTAGTTTCATCCGATTTTTCGTTAGGATTAAATGAAGCATTACGATTATTTAATTGAGGACGCTTTGGAGCTTGTTTTTTACTTTCTTCAGTCTCGACACCAGTGGCAATAACTGTAACTTTAACTTGGTCGCCTAGTGTTTCATCAATTGAAGTACCAAATATAATATTTACGTCTGAAGTAGCTTGTTCTGATACGATTTGAGCTGCATCTTGTGCTTCAAACAATGAAAGGTCAGGACCACCAGTAATATTAAGTAATACTTGCTTAGCTCCATCAATGGAAACTTCAAGTAATGGTGAAGAAATGGCTTTATTCGTAGCATCGGTAATTCTATTTTCACCATTAGCTGTACCAATACCCATAAGAGCAGATCCTTGATCAGACATAACAGTTTTAACATCCGCAAAATCCAAGTTAACAAATCCAGGAGATGTAATTAAATCAGAAATACTCTGAACACCTTGACGTAAAACATCATCAGCAATACTGAATGCCTCACCCATTGGTGTCTTTTTATCCACGATCTCTAGCAACTTACTATTAGAAATAATTACTAAAGTATCAACGTCTTTTTTCAATTCTGTGATACCATCAGCCGCAAAACGTGAACGTTTTGAACCTTCAAAAGCAAATGGACGTGTTACAACACCAACAGTTAGTGCGCCACTTTCCTTAGCAATTCCAGCTACGATAGGTGCGGCACCTGTACCTGTACCACCACCCATTCCGGCAGTGATAAAGATCATGTCAGCTCCATCTAATGCTTCTTTAATTGACTCTTCACTTTCTTGCGCAGCTTTTTGACCAATTTCAGGATTTGATCCTGCTCCAAGACCTCTAGTTAATTTAGGTCCCAATTGGATTTTAGTCTCTGCTTGTGAACTTTCCAATGCTTGAACATCGGTATTTGCAGCAATAAATTGTACACCCTTGATGCCAGAGTCAACCATGCGGTTGACGGCGTTGCCACCTGCTCCACCAACACCAATAACTTTAATAACTGCCCCCGTATTGTTATTTGAATCCAACGAATATTCCATTAAGGAGTTCCTCCTACTACTTTTATCTTAATAATTAATGTTTAGTTTAATCGAAAAACTTGTTCCAGAAATCTTTAACTTTTGAAATCTTTTTATCTTTTTCAGGTTTTGCTTTTTGAACCGACTCTGTTTGTTTTTGTTCAGGTTCTTCATTAGCAACAGTTTCTGGCTCTACTTTTTCTTGTTGTACTTGATCTAGCTCTTTTACTGATTGAGTATTTGTACTTCCACGTTTAATAGCAGCTCCATTCACTACATTATCAGCAATAACACCAATATCATTTAATCTTGAAGCATAAGTTACCAATCCTAATCCAAGTGAATATGATGGATAACGCATTCCCATTTGAGAAGGAATGTAGCTTCTAACCTTAACATCAAATACTTGTTTAGCAAGTTTTTCGATATTTGGAGTTGCAGCAACTCCACCTGTTAGAACAATTCCACCTGGTAATGATAATGCACCAGCATCAGTTAATGGATCTTTTAATCTTGTAAAGACTTGTTCAAGTCTTGCTTCAATAATTTCTGCCAAATATTCTTCAGATATGGAGTCTGGTTCATTTTTACCGACTACTTCAACACTGATGTTCTCATCAGTATCAGCATCCTTTGAATCAGCGTTACCATAATATAATTTGAGCTGTCCGGCATTTTCAATTGTGGTGTTAAGTACAATTGAAATATCATGTGTCACATAATCTCCACCTTCAAAATCAACCGTTGAAAGTTTCAAATTATGGTCATGAACAATAGATGCTGTAGTTTGACCGGCACCCATATCAATGATAACAGCACCAAAGTCACTTTCACCATCATTTAAAACTACTTGACTAAGAGCCATTGGTGAAATGACCTTATGTATTATGTTTAGACCTGCTTGTTGTATTGCCTTTTTGGTGTTATGAACAATCGTCTTAGGAGCTGTGTAGATAATTCCCTTCATTTCAAGACGAACACCAATCATGCCTCTTGGGTCACGAATGTTGTTAAAACCATCTACTGAAAATTGTTTAGGAATCAATGATACAACTTCACGCTCGCTAGGTAAGTTTTGTACCATGGCGGCAGCCATAACTTGTCTTACATCATTTTCGTTAATTTCTTTAGATTGAGAACCAACTGCAATCATTCCTTGGCATTTTTCAATCTGAAGCATATTAGCAGATATAGCGACTACTACATCTCGTATCGTTATATTTGCCTGAGTCTCAGCTTTTTTAACAGCCCGTTTTATTGCGCCAGCGGCCTTGTCTATATCGACTATAACGCCACGGCTGACCCCTTCAGATCTCTCGCTTCCAACGCCAACAACACTTAACTTATCGTTTGACGATTCAGCAACCACTACTTTGATTGAATTGGTACCTATATCTAGTCCTACAAAGAATTCAGAATTGTCCATTAATCGTGGCAGCCTCCCTTACCTAGAAAAAATCTATTCATTAGAAAATTTTAACACAATTATGAGTATATTGAACCTATTTATTACCTTTAAACGGATAAGAATACGCACCTACTTCAAGATTAACAGTACCTTTCTTCGTCATCTGTGAAGCAATGCCTGGATAATATTGCATCTTTTTTTGAACCGTTCTAATATCTGCAACTACTTTATTGCCATCGTTCATATCAATTTTAATACGATATGGATTCAACTTGGTTTTAGAATTGTAGATTTGTGACACATTTGTTCGGACACTATCAGGCAACTTTTTGTATATTCCTGATATTTCTTTTAATTCTTTATTACTATTAAAGCCACTGTATATCGGATAATTACCAATAGGAGCTTTCATCTTTTGATTAATAACGCGCCCATTGTCGATTATTCGATAATAATAACCACCCTTGTAAATCAAACCCAGTGTACGATATTCAGTTACATAAATTGTTAGATCTCTCAAGTTATGTGTTCTAAATGACACGGTCTTAATCGAAGGAAGTTTTTTCTCTGTTTTTTGAATAATCGAGTTCTTTTCAAAAAATACATTTACTAATAAAGAATTGTCAGTAACTTTAGTGGCATTGATAACTTGCTGTGCACCTAAATCATTAACGCCTTTAACATAAATATTTCTAACTTTACTCAAAGGCGAACCTAGATAGGCCATAAAGATTATTACAACAGCAATGAAAAAAAACAAAATATTTTTAACTATACTACTTTTTTTCTTTGCCATCATAAAACCTCGTTCTTATTTATTTACTAAATCAGTTAATACTTTGATTAATCGATCCGCTGCATCGGGGACACCTATTTCTTTTGATGCTTTTGACATCTTTAATCTAGTATCACTATCATTCATAATTTTATTTATTTCATCAAAAAGTAATTCACTTGTCAATTCTGCTTCAGGAATCATTTTGGCAGCTCCATTTTGGGCCACTGTCATTGCATTCTTAGTCTGATGGTCATGCGTTACATATGGACTCGGAATGAAAATTGATGGAATACCTAGAGCAGTGATCTCAGCAATACTTGTTGCCCCTGAACGACCAACAATCAAATTAATATCTGGTAAAATTTCAGGCATATTATCAATATATGGTAATACCGAGATATTTTCACTATTTAAGTATTTTTTATCAATCTTTTTTGTTGCAGCTTCAAAATGTGCTTGTCCAGTTATAAACAACACTTGATAATTTTCGTTCAAGAACTTGTCCATTGCATTGATTGCGGCATTGTTAATTGGTGTGGCACCTCTTGATCCACCAAAAATCATGACAGTAGAAACTCCAGATTTTAAACCTAATTCTTTTAATCTATCATTTGGTTTTATTCCAACTACTTCTTGGGCTCTAGGATTACCAGTAAAAACAATTTTTCTTTTTTCAGAAAATTGATTTTGTGCTTCTTTAAAAGCTATAGCAATTTTATCAACAAAATGTCCTAAGAATTTGTTCGTAACACCAGCAATCGTATTTTGCTCATGAATAACTGTTGGAACATGTTTACTATGTGCGGCGTAAACAATAGCACTGGAAACATATCCACCAGTACCGATAACGATATCTGGCTTAAAGTTTTTAATTATCTTTTTGGACTTTCCAATACTGGATAGAAATAATTGCATTACTTTAATATTTTCAACAGTTAATTTACGTTTAAAGCCACTAATCTCAATGGTTTCAAATTTCAATCCCGCTTGTTTGACAATTTTGCTCTCTAAGCCCTTTTCAGTCCCAACGTATAATACGTCTTCAATCATATCTCTTTGCTTTAAGCGCTTGATTAACGCCATTGCAGGATAGATATGACCACCAGTGCCACCACCTGAAACGATAACTCGTAGTTTATCCATTATCTTTTCCTTTCAATTCTTCAACTTCCTCAATAAATTGATCTCCACGTTGTTCGAATGTATCAAATTGATCCCAACTTGCGGCAGCTGGAGAAAGAAGAATAACATCAAGACTCTTACTTTGACGATATGCTTCAGGAACAGCCTCTTTTAAATTATTTACCTTAGTAATGTTTTCGATACCAGATTTTTGGGCAGCATCTATCATCTTGTCAGCAGTTTCACCGTACAAAATAATATTTCTAACCTTACCCTTCAAATATGGAACCAATTCATCAAAACCATTACCACGGTCCAAACCACCAGCAATTAAAACGATGGGACTCTTGAAGGCACTCAAAGCAACTATTGTTGCTTCAATATTTGTGGCCTTAGAGTCATTATAGAATTTTCTGTCATTAAATTTATCAACATATTGTATACGATGCTTTACACCTTTAAATGATACTAATACATCAATGATATCTTCATTACTTACATCAAATATCTTTGCAACATTAATTGCTGCTAAAGCATTTTGAACATTATGTTCACCAGGAACTTGTATTGATTCTGTATTCATAACAAATTCATTGTTGAAATAGATTTCATTATTTTTTAGATATGCACCATCGTTTAATTCCTGTTCATCGGAGAATGGCATTATGTTTGCTTTTGATTGTTTAGCAAGATCTCTCCACTCTTCTGTATTCCAATTAACAATAAAATAGTCATCTTTATTTTGATTTTTAGTAATATGCATTTTGGCGTTAATATAATTTTCCCTAGTTCCATGAAAATCGATATGTGCCGAATAAATATTATTTAATACTGCAACATGTGGGTGAAGGTCAATTGTACCCTCTAATTGAAAACTAGAAAGTTCAGTCACTACCACGTCATCTTTAGTTGCTTTTTGAATAACATCTGATATGGGAATTCCAATATTACCAGCGTAATATGACTTCTTAAACTTAGGTGAATGCGCCAACATCAATTGAATAAGAGTTGTAACAGTAGTTTTACCATTAGTACCAGTTACAGCGACCGTTGTTGCATCCGAAAAACTATAAGCAATTTCTGGCTCAGTGATGACTGGTACACCAATTTTTTCGGCATTCTTTATAAGTTCATTTGAATATGGGATACCAGGATTTTTAACGACATAATCGTATGAATTATCGATCAACTTAGGATCATTGCTTCCTGTAATCACATTAAATCCGGCATCCAATAATTTTTTAGCTTCGTCATTACCAGCTAGTGGATTAGAGTCAACAACTGTTACATCTGAGTTCATTTTCTTCAATAATTTTGCCACCGCAAAACCACTTTTGGCCAATCCTAAAACTAATATCTTTTTATTTGCATAGTTACTTTCTGTTTTCATAAATAATTAACTTCCTAAATAAATAAAATTAAATAAATTCCTGAACAAACTAAACCAACAAGCCAAAATACAATATCAACTTTCCATTCATTCCAACCTAACATCTCAAAATGATGATGAATAGGTGTCATTTTAAAAATACGACGATGAAAAACTTTGAATGAAAATACTTGTAAAATAACACTTGCTGTTTCAATAACATAGACTAATCCAATCAACAATAGTGACCAATAACGACCTAATAGTATTGAAATAGCAGCTAATCCAGCTCCAAGAGCTAATGAACCAACATCACCCATAAAAATCCTGGCTGGTTTATGGTTGAATACTAAGAATGCTAGTAAACCACCAACCACGGAAAAACAAACAATTGCTAAATCAATACGATTTTGATAAACAGAGATAATTCCGTATGTAGCATATGAAATTGTTCCTAATCCACCTAATAAGCCATCAAGTCCATCGGTAAGATTAGTAGCGTTTGAAAATCCGACAAGCCAAAACATTGTAAACAATGTGAAAATTACAACTGAATCGACTGAAAACAAACCGGGAATCGTAAAGTTGAATGGCAATTGATCATTACTATAAACGTACAGGAATATTATTCCGACAATAATTTGAAGCAATAACTTTTGCCATGCCCTCAAACCAAGATTTCTCTTCTTAAATACTTTTATAAAATCATCAATAAATCCGATACAACCATATAAAATTATTACCAAAGTTGTGATCAATAATGAATGAGTTAACTGTCCTTGCCAAGCACCGACCCAAATACTTGTAACGGCCATGGCTAAAATAATTAGTAGACCTCCCATAGTAGGAGTACCGGATTTTTTTTCATGCCATTTAGGACCCTCTTCACGAATTGATTGTCCCTCTTTATGTGAAATTAGATAACCGATTAAAAACGGCATCAAGATAGCAACTATCGCAGCTGCACTAGCAATATCTATAACAATGTGACTAAGTTCCATAAAAATCCCCTTAATTATTTTTTAAAGTAACTATAATTTTACCACTGTCATTAATTACGTTACCGGCTTCTTCGGACTGACTTGTTACATATCCATCACCTTTAGTGGTTACATGTACTCCCGAAACCTCTGCAAATTTCAATACATCATTTTTGGACCAGCCAGTCAAATCAGGCATCGTCATAGCACCATTTGTTAATAGTACTATTCTTTGCCCTGGCATAACTTTTTCTCCACTTGCTGGAAGCTGTTGGACAACTTCACTACCAGTACCAATAACACCGGAAAGTAGCCCTAATTTTTGTATCTGTTCAGTAGCCTTTGTAGTTGTATCATCCAATAAGCTAGGAATACTTACATACTGATTACCAGAATCAGCCGTGTTACTTGATGCTTTACCTTGACTTACTAGTCTTTTGACTAGTGGATTAAATATCTCCGATAATATCTTTTCAGGAGATTCAGTCATTTGTTGTGGCTGCTTCATTGTTATATAAACAATATAATTTGGATCATCATATGGAATCATTCCTGCAACTGAGAAAACATAATTATTTGATCCAGTCATATAACCACCACTAGGTGACGCGATTTGGGCGGTACCAGTTTTAACGCCAACCTTTACACCAGGTACATTATAAACAAGACCAGTTCCATAATTCTTTGTAACAACTTGTCTCATCGCCTTTTTAACCTGTTTGGCTGTACTTGCTTTAATTGGTGTACCAACAACATCACGTGAATATTTCTTAGTAGTTTTACCAGTAGTAGGATCTACTATTTTTTGAATTATATGAGGCTTAATCATTTGTCCGTTATTGGCAATTGCAGAAAACGCTTGTAGCATTTGAATTGCATTGACGTTAACACTTTGTCCAAACGACGTCATAGCTTGATCACTGGAATGTTCATAGGAAATACTTCCAGCAACTTCACCTGGTAATTCAATTCCTGTCTTTTGGCCAATTCCGAATTTCTTCATGTATTTCAACCAAGTTTTTGAACCCATTTCTTGTTCAAGATGTACCATACCAACGTTAGATGACCTTGGAAATGCTTCAGAAACTGGGATGTATCCCCATCCAGCATTATTCCAGTCATTTATTGTTCGTCCGCCAACTTCAACTGATCCTGATTTATACAATTCGTTACCATTATAATTACCAGAGTCAATGGAGGCTGAAAGCGTCAATATCTTCATCACTGAACCAGGCTCATATTGATCCTCAACTAAAGTATCTCTCCAACTATTAGATAATCCCTTACCTGTTGTTGGATTAAAAGTGGGTCTTTGAGTCGCAGCTTCAATTGCACCAGTTTTAGCATTCATAACAATAACCTGTAAATTTTTTGGTGCATATTTATCAGATATTTCCTGTGCTAGAATCTCTGTATACTGTTGAATTCTACTATTTAGAGTTAGATATATATTCGAACCATCAACTGAACTTTTTTCAATTACTTGGGAATCAGGCAATTCATTATTCTTCGAATCAACCTTGGTTACCCTTTTACCGTTTTTACCAGATAACATTTTATTAAAATATTTTTCAATTCCCATAACACCACTGATATTACTATTCTTATCGTTAGCGTCATCCGCCTTCGTAATACCAACAAGATTTGTGGCAAAAACACCATTAGGATAAGCTCTTGAAGGTAATTCAACAAAATGGATCCCTGTTAAATTAGCTTTTTTTATTTTGTTTTTAATTTCAATAGACAGTCCACGACCGGATTGACCAAATTCAACTTGATAAGTTTTCTTATTGTCAGGATTTAAATATTTTAATACCTGTTTTTTAGATAATGGCAAATACTTACTTAGAATTTTTGCCGTTTTTTGTTTATTAGCAACATAATTAGACTTACCAGATGCAGTCTTAGCCGACTTATCTAAAACAGCGTAGATATTATAAATACTAGAATCACCAGCAATCATATCTCCATTAGAATCTAATATATCTCCACGTTTAGCATTAACTTTCGAAGTTCTTTGATACTTCATTTTGGTTCTTTGTTCCAAATTTATACCATTATATTGTTTACTCGTTGATATTGAAGAAAATCTCCATATCGCGATAACAAAAAAAAGGGCAGTCACAATCAAAATAAAAAAACCAACAACTTTATGATTGCGTCTTGCCTTATTTAAATTCTTTTTAGACTTCATTTTGATACATTCCTTACGTTCTTGTTGCTCATTTTTAAATTATGTTCTTTAGCAAAAGTTGAGAGACGATCATAACTCGTCATCTCAGAAATTTCCTGACGTAAGTTTATATTATTAGTATTTACTTTAGTTATTTCCGTTGTAATATTATCCAGACTATTTTGAGCTGAAGTCATAGAAACCTTAATACTTACCAGACTGACCATTAAAGCCAATGTCAAAAAGCCGAGTCCAACTATTAGTGTGGCCTCTAATTTTGATAATGCAACTTTATGTTTTCTAGCAGGCTGTGGATCTTTAGCAGGATTGAACTTTGGTTGTTCTACTGCTTCATAATCTGTAAGATTTCTGGCTGTACTTTCCTTCATAATGAGTTCTCCATGACTAAATCTTTTCAACAACTCTCAATTTTGCACTGTGAGCACGATTATTTACATCTAATTCTTCTTCAGTTGGCAAAATCGGTTTCCTTGTAATTTGTTTAAGAGGTGGTTGTAAATTATCTGGAATAACAGGTAATCCTCTTGGTAAATCTATCTCAGAGTTTTCCTTAAATATATGTTTTACAATTCTATCTTCTTTAGATTGAAAAGTAATCACACTAATTCTTCCCTTTGAAGCTAATAATGAAATTGCTTGATCCAAGGATTTTTCAAGTGAACCCAATTCATCATTTACAGCAATTCGAATTGCTTGAAAAACTCTTTTTGCAGGATGTCCACCAGTACGTCGTCTAGCAGCCGGAATAGCATTTTTGATTATATCAGCAAGTTCTACGGTAGATGTAATTCGATGGTCTTCTCTAATACGTTCAATTGATCTCGCAATTTGCTTAGAAAAGCTCTCATCACCATATTTATAAAAAATACTTACCAATTCATTATATGACCAGTCATTAACAATTTTTTCGGCATCTAATTCCTGACGCTGATCCATACGCATATCTAAGCGTGCTTCTTTTTTATAACTGAAACCACGTATGGCATCGTCAAATTGAGGTGAAGAAACGCCTAAGTCATAAACTATACCGTCAACCTGCATAACATTTATTTCATTTAAGCGCTCTTTCATATTTTCAAAATTGTCTCTAATCAATACTAGTTTATTATTACCGATAATCTCTGGACTATTTTGAATAATCCTACCAGCTTCAATGGCTGTTTCATCTCTATCGAAAGCGTAAACAGTACTGTTATTCATTCTGCTAAGTAGTTCTTTAGTGTGACCTCCGCGACCAAACGTAGCGTCAACAAAAATCGCATTGTCCCTTGGATTAACTTCATCAATTGTTTCTTTTAATAAAACTGTTTTATGTGTAAATTCATTAGAAGTCAAAGTCTGTCATTTTCTCCGATATTTCTTCAAAATTGTCTTCGGCTTGTTGGCTGAATTCACTCCACTTGTTTTCATCCCAGATTTCAATTCTATCTGAAACACCAACTACCACACAATTCTTTTTTAATTTAGCAAATTCAGTTAAAGATGTCGACAAATTCACCCGGCCTTGCTTGTCAAATTCTACCTCTGCAGCTGCAGAATAAAAAAATCTAGTGAAGGAACGAGCGTCTTTTTTAGTAAGGGGCAACTTGTCCAATTGTGATTCAAGTTTCTCCCACTGATCCATAGAATATCCAAAGAGACATCCATCCATACCACGTGTAATCACAAAAACATTCCCAATTTCCTTACGGAATTTTGCGGGAATAATTATTCGGCCCTTACTATCAATGGTGTGATGATATTCTCCCATAAACATCCACAGTTCGCCTCAATTCTTTAACACTTCTTAATTTACCACAAATCACCACAATTAACCACTTGATATTGGATAAATGGTTAAGCACTTTCAAAAAGCGTTTACCACATTGTTCTTACAACATATAATCGGTGGGGGTATTTCCCACAAAATAATCCTTAAAAATAGAATTGTTGCATATTTTTTGTATGTGAAGTACCATTTCACTATATGAAAACTAGGTGGTGGAAGGTTTGAACGATGAAAAAAAGCCTAAAAGTACTTTAACTAAAATCACTCAAATTGTTGTATGGTTAATGATTTTAGTAACTATTGGCGGTGTAGTTCTCGGATCAGTAATGAGCTTTATTTAAAAAATAAAATGCGGACAATTTCCGAGTATCAAAAAAGGTTCCAGTATTCACTTTTGTGAATATTGGAACCTTTTTAAATTGATCTGCATATTTCAATCTTTTGCAATTATGAATCGCTTGAACACATGACTCAACACTACTAATAGCACTAACATCATAATCATATTTGCGATAAAACTACCACCATTTATCACTAATGAATAGATCCAAGGATTCATTGTTTTTGGTGCATATGCTCCCCAATAAATACCACCTGCCAAGAAATGTAAGAAGTACTTAACTAAAAATCCTAGTGCGGAATACATAATTATCAATCCCAATGCACTTTTATTATCTTTTATTCGTGATTTGACCTGCAAACTTCCAATTCCAACTAAACCAACCGCCGCAAAGGCCAATGGATACTCAACGAGTCCTTGCAATGGATTAAGAAAGCCACCACTACTGAATCCCTTTAAAATCAAATCTAAAATACCCCATACAAATCCAGCCATCAGTCCTGGTTTAACTCCACGTCTTAACGCATAAATGGCCATTGGGATTAGACCATATTCCACCTGGATCGAGGAAACTCCTAAATCATGTGGTACAAATGAAAGTGCCTGAGCTGCGGCAACTATTATAGCCCCCTCAGTTAAGACTACTAAACTATTATTCTTTGACACAAAAAAACTCCCTTCTGATTTCAGTCATCACAAGAGAGTTCGAGTTTTATATACTTGAACAACACTATCCCTACGCATGTATTAACATAACAGGTTTAAAGGGTCTGAATTTAATCACTCTCAGCCAAAGGCTCCCCCTGTGTTGACTATTCACTTTGTTTCATTATACCATGACTACTTTCCTCTACCAAATAACTTGCTGAAGAATCCAGTTTTTTTGGTATCGTTAAAAAGATCCAATGAAACATTCTCGCCCAACATTCTATGAGCAATGTTTCTATAACTATGTCCGGCATCACTGTTTTTGTCTGAGATAACTGTTCTTCCCGAATTAGAAGCCGCAATAACCTCATCTTCATCCACAACTACACCTAACAATGGGATACGCAAATGATTAACAATATCATCAATTCTCATCGAGGTTCCCTCGTTAATCATATTTTTACGTACTCTATTAATTATTAAATGTGGTGTTATTGGCATTTTCATACTCTCCAAAATACCAACAACACGATCAGCATCACTGACTGACGCTAATTCTGGATTTGTAACAACGATTGCACCATCAGCTACAGTTACTGCATTTTGAAATCCATACTCAATACCAGCTGGACAATCAATCATTACAAAATCAAACCGTTGTTTCAAATATGTAATTATTCTTTTAACTGAATCTTGATCCAAAACGTATTTATCGGCAAACTGTGAAGCTGCCAACAAGTATAGATTATTTTCAAATCGCGGATCTCTCACTAATGCTTGAGATAAGACAACTCGATTTTGAGCGACATCAACAATGTCATAAACAATTCTGTTCGTTAATCCTAATACTGCATCCAAATTTCTTAATCCAATATCAAGATCAACCATACAAACCTTTTTACCAAGGCTTGCCAAGACGGAACTAACATTAGCTGTAGTCGTAGTCTTACCAACGCCGCCTTTACCAGACGTTACAACAATAGATATCCCCATAACTAACCCGTCCTTTTTCTAGATTCATTCATAATCTCTTTATAATCTTGCAAATCATCAACACTGATAGAATGCATCTCATCAATATATGCAAATTGATGATTAGCTAATTTATCAGCATTATCCTCTGTAACGATTTCAATCACATCAGCAATTCGAAGCTGTGCGGCATTTTTTAAATTACCAAAAATGGCTGCATTAGTATTATCTGGATAACCAGCTTGAACAATTCCATTAACTTGGCCCAAAATATAAATTGAACCTGTTGTAGAGATTTTTGCTCCCTCATGTAAAACTCCAAGAAATAATACATCACCCTCGAACTCTAACTTTTGACCACTTCGAACAATACCAGTTTCAACATTGATTTTGTTATCTTTTAATAACTTAGAAACCTCATCTTTATCCTCAACATTTGAAATAATATCCTTAATTTCAATTTGGGGATAATCTTTAAAAACTGTTTTGACTGTTTTCCTTTGTGCAGCGGTTAAAAGACGGTTACCCGTTTTGATAGTAAATTGAATCACGTCATCATCAATGGACCCGATATTCTGCTTAAGAATCAACGCTTTCAGATCCTCCAAAGATTGTTCGAAGTCACTTCCATCATTAATAATTACAACAAATCCCTCTTTACTACCTTTAAGGGTGACGTTACTCATTTATTTTCCCTCCGATATTTGACCAACCAATCACTAAGATTAGCCAACGGAACATATAATATGAAAAAGGCAATCATATTCCAAAGCAAGGTTGGTCCCAATACATAGGTAATGAAGTCTAAGACATCAGTGTTTGTCTGCTGAAGTAGTCTTTCTAAGACATAAATACCTGTTTGTAAAAATGTTAATGCCAAGAAATAAATGGACATTTCATATCCTATATTTGCTTTAATAAAAAGGAATTTATAGTGATCAATTCCAATCATTATTAATGGCAAAAGTACAGTATACAATCCAATGATTCCAAAATAATATGAATCATACATGATTCCAAAAACTATTCCATAAATCAACAACTGACGACGATTATCAATTCTCATTGATAATAAGACTATTGCCATCAACATTACTTGTGGAAGAATTGAGAAATTTCCCTTATTAATATTATTTAAGAATGCCCACTTAGTTAGTCCATCAAGATAAAAAGCCAGTAACAAAAATATAACTTGTCCAACAGTCTTTCTAGTTTTGATATTCATTATTTTTCACCACTAACCGATGACTTAATAACTGTTACAACAGTGAAGTTTCTTAATTCAGCTGCTGGTGTTATATAAACGGAATTAGTCATACCATAGTTATCTTTCTTAATTCCGTACACTTTACCAATATATAATCCACGTGGTGTTACTCCACCTAGTCCAGAAGTCATAACACGTTGACCTTTTTTGATATTCTTAGTGTTATTGACATTTTCCATAACTAATTTACCTGAATCACTATCATATCGGCTTACGACACCTGTAACAGCATTATTATTATCATCTAAAATCTCAGAAGCAAATTTATCATTTAATTCATTATTAGTAGAAATCAATTCAACCTTAGAACTAATTTTGTCCACTTCAATAATACGTCCAATTAACCCCTTACCAGACATTACTGGCATATTCTTCTTCAATCCACTACTACTTCCACGATTGATAGTTAAATAGCTTTGCCAACTACTTGGTGAACGTGACAAAACAGAGGCATTAATTGTCGAATAATCTGTCAAAGTAGAGTTCAATTTAAGTTCTTGCTTTAATTTTTTATTCTCTTCTTGAACAACTTTTAATTTGACTTGATTTTGTGATAATTCATCAATTCTAGATTTCAAGTGCTTGTTTTCTGTATATGTATTATACAAATCAGAAAATTCTGATGAGGCGCTCTTAACCGCATTTGTCGGATAAGCAAACACACCACCTACAACACTAACAACATCATTCCCCACTTGCTGAATAGCAGGAGGAGTCTTTTTGTTATCTCGAATATTTACCGTCACCGCTAAAAGTCCAAAAGTCACGATAAGAATTACCATTAAAATAATCAACTTTTTGTTTGAAAAAAACTTTTGCATTGCTTCCTCCTACAGTAAACAAAAAAAACGGGGTCAACCCGCTTATTTTTGACGACGCATTACATCGATATTTTTAAGTGATTCTCCAGTACCGATAGCTACACAATCTAGTGGGTCTTGAGCAATGAATACTGGAACTCCAGTTGCCTCAGAAATTACTTCTGGTAAATGGTGTAACAATGCTCCTCCACCAGTAAGTACAATCCCGTGGTCAATTACATCGGCAGCAATCTCAGGAGATGTCTCTTCAAGAGTCTCTTTGATTGTTTCGATAATTTCCTGAACATCATCATGAATAGATGTAGCGATATCTTCACCAGTCAATTGAATTGTTTTTGGAAGTCCTGTAACTAAATCTCTACCACGAATTTGCATTGTTTCAAGCTCTTTAGCTTTTTCAATTGATGCAGAACCAACTTGAATTTTAACATCTTCAGCTGTTCTTTCACCAATTTGTAAATTGAAATTTGTTTTAATATAAGATGATATAGAATCGTCAAACTTATCACCAGCAACTCTAATAGAACGTGATGAGACAATACCACCAAGTGAAATAGTGGCTACATCGGTAGTTCCACCACCAATATCAACAACCATATTACCTGTTGGATCCATAACTGGAAGTCCTGCACCAATGGCTGCGGCGAAAGGTTCTTCAATTACATAGGCTTCTCTAGCACCCGCATGCTGAGTAGCTTCAATAACAGCTCTCTTTTCAACTTCTGTAACGCCACTTGGCACACATACCATAACAGAAGGTTTGGAATTACCAGCACTTTTTTCAATGAAATACTTCATCATTGCTGCTGTTGTATCGTAATCAGCTATAACACCATCTCTCATAGGACGAATAGCTGATATGCTTCCTGGAGTACGACCAATCATCTCTCTGGCATCTGAACCAACAGCGACAATTTCTCCAGTATTATTATTCTTTGCAACTACTGACGGCTCGTTTAAAACGATACCTTTACCTTCAGCATAGACAAGAGTATTAGCTGTACCTAAGTCTATACCTAACTTTTTTGATCCAATACCAAACAATTTATTTTCTCTCCTTTAAAGTACACACCACATTTTACGCTATCAAAAATTATATCATATAAAAAGCCAATTTAAAGTAGTCCAATGACATACCTAAATTATTTTTTCTGATTTTAAACTAAAATAAGCACTTTTTGTAACGATAACATGATCTATCAAATTAATTCCCATTAACTGGCAGCATTTAAATAATCTTAAAGAAAAAATTTTATCATTTTCTGACGGTTGTAATTGCCCACTTGGATGATTGTGTGCAATCACTATCTGCGTCGCTGAAACATACAACGCTTCTCTGATAATATCTCGTGGATGCACAGTTGCAGTGTCAGCGGTTCCAATAAAAATTATTTTCTCTTCTATAACGTGATACCCATTATCTAAATAGATAGCTATTAATTTTTCCTGTGGTGAGTTTCCAATTTTTTTTATTAAATGTTTATTCAAACTCAACGTATCAACAATTTGATTCAACATAGTATCAGCTTCTAATTTTCTTTCGCCCAATTCTAATGCCGAAAGAATCATACAAGCCTTAGCTATACCAATTCCTTGTTCATTTAACAATTGATTCATATCAAATCTTAAATTCTTAGATTTGAAAGTGATTCTATTCGCAATTTCCATTACATTTTGTTCTTTAGTACCATTACCTAATATTACAGCAATTAACTCTGTTGTTTCTAAAGACTTAACACCATTTCGTATAATTCTTTCTCTTAAGTTTAACATCATACTAAAAATTACGAGAAAATCATACAAAATACGTTTCTAATTCTGAAACTAAGTAAAACGATCCTGTTACCAAAAGAATTTGATTACTCATTAATTTTTTCTTATTCATATCCAAATACTGTAAATAATCTTCAACATAGGAAATATTTGAATATTTACTCAAATCGTAATCCTCTTCTTTTGCTGCGCGTGGCATATCTAGCGTAGTTACAAAGATTTCTTTTGTATTATTAGACATAAATTCCAAAATATCAGATCTATCTTTGTCCTTCATTCCAGCATACAAAACAATTATATCTTTATTAGGCTCATTTGTTATTAAAGAATTGATTAAATTATCAATTGCTGCCAAATTATGCGCGCCATCTAGGATAATCAGTGGATTTTTTTGTACAACTTGTAATCTTGCAAGAATTTGTCTTGAATCAATATTCTTAACTATTTTCTCTAAATCATATTCACGATTATATTTTTTTTCAAAACAGATAAATGCCTGAATTGCAACCAAAGCATTTATTGCAGAGGTTTTCTCAATCCCAGCACACTCAATTTTAACATCTTTAAATTCAAAATGAATTTTGAAATCATCAATTACTAAATTCTTAATTTTTAATTCATGATTATATTCAAATATATCACTGTTTAATTGATTAGCTCGATTCAAAATTATATTTCGTACAGAATCAGGTAATAATCCTGTTACCAGAGGCGTATTCTCTTTGATAATTCCAGATTTTTCAATCGCAATATCTTGCAGTGTTGGCCCAATCAATTGTTCATGATCCATTTCGATAGATGTAATAATAGATACATCAGGATTGATCACATTAGTCTTGTCATGTGCGGCACCAATACCGACCTCGATAATTGCTACATCAACACGATTTCTAAAATACAAAAATCCCAAACACGTAACAAATTCAAATTCGGATAATTCTATACTGCCCTTCTTCAAAACTATTTCATTCGTAAGACTCAATAAATCATCATTACTTATCATTTCATGGCTTATCTGTATTCTTTCATTGAATACTTTGATAAATGGTGATGTAAACATCCCTACGCGCAAACCATCGGCTTCTAATAAGTTGGATAAATAATTACAAGTACTACCTTTACCGTTTGTTCCCGTAACATGAATCGTTGGATAATCATTTTGTGGATTATTCAAACATTTTAAAGCAGATTTTATCCTATCCAAACTATTTGTACGATGAAATTTAGGTAGAGAATGAATATAATTGATTGCTTCTTGATAACTATTCAGCATTTTATACCTTTCTTAACAAAAAAAGAGGAAGACAAATAACTATGTCTTTCCCCCTAATTAATTTTATTACTTGTTTGCTTTTAATTGACTAATACGTTGTTTGATTTTTTCTTGTTTAGCTTGATAATCTGCCAATTTTTCTTTTTGTTCAGCGACAACTTTTTCAGGTGCCTTTTTGACAAAGTTTTCATTTGACAATTTTTTATCTAAACGAGTTATTTCTTTATCCATTTTAGCAGATTCCTCTTCTTGACGACTTATTTCTTCATCAAGATCAATTAATTCTGCCAACGGAATATAAACTTCTGTGCCATTAGTAACTGCAGTCATAGCCAATGCAGGAGCTTTTAAATCAGTTTCAACTTTCAATTCCTTTGGATGTAAGAAGCGATTTACATATTCTGTGTTATTGATCAAAATATCTTTAATTTCATCATTTTGAGGTTTAATCAAAATATCAACCGCTTTTGATAATGGTGCATTTGCTTCAAGTCGAATCTTTCTAACTGACTTAATTAGATCAATTAAAATATCCATATCATTCATGGCTTTTTCATCATTAAATTCTTCATGATTTTCTGGATATGAAGCCAATGAAATTGACTTACCATTATGTGGCATTGATAACCAGATTTTTTCAGTAACAAATGGCATAGTTGGATGCATCAATCTTAAAATCTTATCAAGAACATAAGTCAAAATCATTCTCTTTTGATTTTTAGCTTCTCCATCTTCACCAGTAAGTGTTGCCTTGCTCATTTCGATATACCAATCACAGAAATCATTCCAAATGAAGTTATAAAGTGTACGTCCGACTTCACCAAATTCAAATTTATCCATTAAACGATTTACTTCATTAACGGTCTGATTTAATTTAGCTAAGATCCATTTATCTGATAAATCATAACTTGTAACCTTTGTTAAATCATCCATTGCTGGAGTGTCATCATCAAGATTCATAATTACAAAACGACTGGCATTCCAGATCTTATTAATAAAGTTCCAGGCTGAATCCATCTTGTCATAACTGAATCGTGTATCTTGTCCTGGTGTTGAACCATTCATTAAGAACCAACGAAGTGCATCAGCACCGTACTTTTCAATAACATCCATTGGATCAATACCATTACCCAATGACTTGCTCATTTTACGCCCTTGTTCATCACGAATCAAACCGTGAATAACAACATGCTCAAATGGACGCTTATCAGTAAATTTCAAACTTTGGAAAATCATTCTTGATACCCAAAAGAAGATAATATCGTATCCAGTTACTAATGTATCTGTTGGGAAGTAGCGTTTGAAGTCACTTGCATTCTCATCTGGCCAACCCATTGTAGAAAATGGCCATAGAGCACTTGAGAACCATGTATCAAGAACATCACTGTCTTGTGTCCAATTCTCAATGTCTTCAGGAGCTTGCTCACCAACATACATTTTTCCAGTATCATTATTGTACCAGGCAGGAATTTGATGTCCCCACCACAATTGACGAGAAATGACCCAATCATGAACATTATCCATCCATTGCTTAAATGTATCTTCAAAACGTTCAGGAACAAAGTTAACCTTATCACTGCCCTCTTGGTTCTTTAAAGCCAATTCAGCAAGTGGTTTCATCTTAACGAACCATTGTGTAGATAGTCTTGGTTCAACTTGAGCGTCTGAACGTTCTGAGTGACCAACACTGTGAACAATTGGTTCAATACTCAACATATATCCGCCATCTTGAAGATCTTTGACCATAGCTTTACGTGCGTCAAAACGATCCATACCATCATATTTTCCGGCGTTTTCATTCATTGTTCCATCAGCGTTCATTGTGTTAATACGCTCTAGGTCATGACGATTACCAACTAAGAAGTCATTAGGATCATGTGCTGGTGTAATTTTAACCATACCAGTACCAAAATCTTTATCAACATAGTGATCAGTAATGATTGGAACTTTACGATCTACTAGTGGAACAATAACTTCTTTACCAACAAGATCCTTATATCTTTCATCACTTGGGTTAACTGCAATAGCAATATCACCAAACATTGTCTCAGGACGTGTAGTAGCAATTTCAATGAAACCTGAACCATCAGCATAAGGGTACTTTACATGATAAAAAGCGCCTTTATCGTCTTTATGGATAACTTCGATATCTGACAAAGCTGTTTGAAGTTGTGGATCCCAATTTATAATATACTCACCACGATAAATCAAGCCTTCGTTATATAGCTTAACAAAGACCTTACGAACTGCCTTTGATAATCCTTCATCTAGCGTAAATCTCTCACGAGAATAATCCAAAGAAAGACCTAATTTGCCCCATTGAGTTTTAATAATAGAAGCAAATTCATCCTTCCACTTCCAAACCTCGTCAACAAATTTTTCACGGCCAAGATCATATCTTGAAATACCTTGTTCACGCAACTTTGCTTCAACTTTAGCTTGTGTAGCAATACCTGCATGATCCATTCCAGGAAGATATAAAGTATCGTATCCTTGCATACGTTTGTAGCGAATCAATGTATCTTGAATTGTTGTGTCCCAGGCATGTCCTAAGTGAAGTACACCAGTAACATTTGGTGGTGGAATAACTATTGAATAAGGTTTTGCTTTTTTGTCACCAGATGGCTTAAATAGATCTTCATCAAGCCAGGTTTGATAACGTCCTTCTTCAACTTCTTTGGGATTATATTTGGTATCCATATCGATTTCTCTCATAAAGTTCATCCTCCATAAATTGTCTTTAAAGTACAAAAAAAGCATCCATCCCATATAGGACGAATGCTCGCGGTACCACCTAAATTGAGAATCTACTAAAATAGACTCTCCTCTCAACAGATAACGGTGGCCCGATCGACTTTTGATAGCTCACAGGTAACAATTAAATATTTCAACCATGCACTTCTCAGCTAACGTGCACTCTCTTTTGATCTAACCTATTTAACACTCCTGATCAAAGCTGTTGAATTGATAATAAAACATATTACGTATTACGTCAAACAAATTTTACAATAAACTACTAATATCTTCTTGTTCTTGTTCCATGAAATGATCTCCATGTTCGATAGTCGTGATCTTAACTCCGGCTAATGAACGCTCTATCAATCCATCAACATCAAGTGAACTCTCAAATTTACGAGTCTTTTCAGTATTAGGTCTAGTTTTAGGACTTGGTGGAGCAAAAACTGTACAACAGTCCTCAAATGGTTGTATAGAAAGATTAAATGTATCAATATCCTCAGCAAGTCTAATGATTTCAGTCTTATCCATTGTAGCAACCGGACGTAGAATAGGTGTTGTTGTAACATCGTTTATTGCTGCCATACTCTCAAGTGTTTGTGAAGCAACTTGACCAACTGCTTCTCCATTGAAGATTGCCAATCCATTTTCTTTTTCACGTAGTAAATCAGTTAATCTCAACATGAATCTACGTTGGATAGTCATCAAGTATCCTTCTGGAACGCCAGCCTTGATTGTTTCTTGAATCTCTGCAAATGGCACTTCGATAAATTTGATGTTACCACCAAAGGCTGTCAACTTACTAGTCAATTCCTTGGCTTTATTCAAAGCTTGCTCTGATGTATAAGGAGGGCTGAAGAAGTGAACCATCTCAATATCAACACCACGCTTCATAGCTAAATAACCAGCAACTGGTGAATCAATTCCACCAGACAACATCAACATAGCTTTTCCAGCAGTACCAACAGGTAATCCACCGGCACCTTTGACAGTTAGATATGATAGATAGATTCCATCTTGACGTACCTCAACAGAAATTTTGATATCAGGACGTTTCATCTCAACATCGATCCCTGGGAACTCATCACAAATTGCATCCCCAAGTTGTAAATTAACTTGGTTAGTATCCAAATAATATGAATGATCGGACCGTTTAGTACCAACCTTAAAACTCATGCCAGGCTTGTATGCCTCATGCATCATTTCGATAGCCTTTGCTTTAACGTCATCAAAATCGTGAGAAACCTTAACACTCAAAGAAAAAGTTTGAATACCAAAAACGTTCTTTAACTTTTCCATAATTGGCTTTGCATTTTCACCATTCAACTGGATATGCAAACGATCACGATGTGGTCTCATTACTAGATCAGGATATTCTTTCAAAACCTTAGCAATATTTCCGTGTAAGCGATCAATGAAACTCTTACGATTTTTACCCTTTGTTGATAGTTCACCGTAGCGAACCATAATTTCAGTATATTCCATTTAATTCTCCTAAATTTTTTGTTTCTAGTTTAAAATCTGAAAATGCTCATGAATTTCATCTAAGTTCTTAATGAATTCTTGCATTTCTTCTTCAGTATTGTTTTCATCCAAACTGACACGAACGGCACTAGTAGCAACCTTTTCTGGTGTACTCATAGCTTTCAATGTACTGGACTCTAATCCTTTTTTGGATGAGCATGCACTCGTTGTTGAAATATAAATATCACGACTTTCAAACGTATGTACAACCGTCTCACCACGAACACCGTCAATGGTAAAGCAAATTATATGCGGTGCAAAATCATCGGATAGTTTTGAGAATACGTGAGTATTTGGCAAGCTTTGAATATGCTCAACCAATTCAGTCTTGAGTTTACTCATCTTCTCAGCTTTTTGTGCTTCGTTTTCTTTCAATAGACGTAAAGCCTTAGCCATAGCAGCAATTGCAGGTGTATTTTCTGTACCACTTCTCAAATTTTTTTCTTGTCCGCCACCAGACATAAGTGGTTCCAATTGTTTACCAGCCTTCATGTAAATAAAGCCGATTCCACGTGGAGCGTGGAACTTATGTCCAGAGAATGTATAGAAATCTACACGAGGATCAATGAACTTGTCTTCGATATTCTTACCAATTGCTTGCGTACCATCTACATGGAAACTAATATTTGGATAATCATCCAAAATACGTCCAATTTCGTGAATTGGTTGGATTGAACCGATTTCATTGTTTACAGCCATTATTGAGACCAAAATAGTATCATCTCTAATAGCTTCTTTCAAGTCTTTAGCACTCACATGACCAGTCTTATCAACTGGTAAATAAGTCACTTCATATCCCAAGTTTTCAAGTTGATGCATCGAATTCATAACAGAAGGATGTTCAATTGAACTTGTAATAATATGTTTGCCAAATTCACGTTTCTTAAAAGCAGTTCCTTTAATGATCCAATTATTACCCTCAGTACCACCACTTGTAAATACTACCTCATACGGTTTAAATCCCATCAAATCAGCAATCTGCTTTCTTGAGGTTTCAAGCAATTCGTATGCTTTTAAACCTAGCTTGTGCAAACTAGAAGGATTACCAAAATAATTCAAACTGGCTGCATTATATGTTTTGAGGACTGATTCCTCAATTTTTGTTGTTGCACTATTATCAAAATAAATCATATTTTTTCCCACCAAAATAAAAAGGCCTTAAAGGCCTTAATTTTTTTTACTACTTTAAAGATAACTCAAAATATAAAATTATGCATTAATTGTTTCTTTTATTCGTTTAACAGAACCAGCTTCAACACGCTCCAAAGCTGCTGAAATTGTTTCAACCGCTTGAGAATATTCATACTCATCATCGAATAATGAACGTGCTCTGCCCAATTGGTCAGTGAATTCAGCATCTTTATTGTCATACCTATTAGCATACTGTAGCAGCTTCTCGGCCAATAAAACGTTCATTTTCAAATCTGTTGTCTTTTGAATTAAATTTTCAAGATCCTCTTGTGTAACAATCACTTGTTTACTGATATCTTCCATATTTATTAAGTCAGCGTCTAACTCATTATAAAGTTTTGTTATTTCATCGTATACCATATAGAAGTAATCTAAATAATCATCTGGCAAACCATTCAAACGAAGCTGTTCAACAATTTTCTTTTGAATCTCTAATCGTTTTGCATACTTTTCTACACTATTTCTAGCGATTCTTTCACTAGACAACATTTGATTCATATTATCATTAATTGATTTCTCACTTGATTCAATATCATCTAACTTCGAAACTATTGATTTGAAGTCTTCCTCGGCTTTTGAAAAAATCGAACTTTTATCAGCAATATTTTGAACATCTTGATCATAACGAGATCTAATGTCATTCAACTCAGCCAAGTTGTTGCTAAATTTCTTAACATCATCATCATTCAAAATATAATTGATACTTAGTTTCTGTACACGATTGTCCAGACTATTGTGTTGGAACTTTGCGTGATTAATGTAATCTAAAACTGGCTTTTGTTGCTTCAATACACTTTGTTTAGCATCAATTTCTTGTGTTAAAACTTCATACAAGTGATCGATTCCCTGACGTATTTCTTCATTAGTATTGTTAACGTAATCAAAATTCAAGTCACCTAATTCAGAATTTGCTAAATCCAGACTATTTTGAATATTCTTAATCAATGATTCAATATCTTCTTCAAAATTGAATTGTTGATTCAAAAGTTTTTGATAAACTGTATTGATTTCCTCAATTTGACCTGGGAAAACCTCACTTAACTCATGATAAAGTGGTTCAATAACTTTTAATTGATCAGTTATTAATCCAAGTTTGATTTTTACATCATCCAGATACTGTCCAGCTTCAATATGGTCACCCTTTTTGGTTAATTGGGCCTCTTTATCCAACAATTCAGCAATCTCACTCAATTCATCCTCAAGATTCTCCGCAGCTGATCCATAATTAAATGATTGAGTCAAAATTTTCTTGCGTAAATCCTCGTATGATTGTTGAAGTGCCTCACTTTGGGTAGCATTCAATTCATCACTTTTTGATAACTCATCCAATGAACTTGAAATACCATCAATGTTTTCCTTTAATTGAGTTAGATCACCATCAACTTTTTTTAATTCTTTTGCGGAGCCAAATACATTAAACTGAGTATTTTTATATTCCGCACTACGAATCTCTGTCAAAATGGACGGAACTACATCGTTTAATTGTTTTTGATAGTCAGTCTTATAGTTGCTAAATTGATCATGACTAGCACCTGTAAGATTCATATCTTCTATTTTTCTTAACTTATCTGTAAGTTTGTCCTTCTTTAATTCATCGGCTCTTTGTTTATACGAATTTAAAGTACTTGCATTTCTCTTTTGGAGAAACCACATATACCAAAGAAAGATCAAAACTACTAAGATTATTCCAATAATAATTATCGACACTTTAACACCCCTAATAATGATTCAATATCATATACCCTGAATTATACCAGAGAACCAACTATACTATTTAATATAATCATCTTTCATAATAAAGTTTTAAATATTGGGCCAAAAAATTCTTTTGACATTGCATAGCAATCACGGTACACTAGTCTTCGTGTAAAATATGCAGCAAAGAGTGGCAAGAACGTCAACAGTTACCGACATTTGTTCAACTAGTAACCTACGGCTGCATGTGGTGAAAATTGTAGCGGTAACTGCACGAATGTTAAACTCTTGTTAATTATTTTACTCCATACAAAATTTTGGAGGAATTTATTTATGTCTAGATATACAGGCCCACGTTGGAAATTATCACGTCGTTTAGGAATCTCACTTTCAGGTACAGGTAAGGAAATCGCTCGTCGTAACTATGCTCCTGGTCAACATGGCCAAAACAATCGTCGTAAGGTTTCAGAATACGGTCAACAATTAGCTGAAAAGCAAAAGTTACGTTTCATGTATGACGTTAACGAACGTCAATTCCGTAATCTATTTAACCGTGCTGGTAAGCTTGATGGTATCCATGGTGTTAACTTGATGGTTCTTCTTGAAACACGTCTTGATAACGTTGTTTATAGATTAGGTTTAGCAAGCTCACGTCCACAAGCTCGTCAACTTGTTAACCATGGTCACATCACAGTTGATGGCAAACGTGTTGATATTCCATCATACGAAGTTAAAATTGGTCAAAAGATCAGCCTTCGTGAAAAGTCAAAGGACTTAGCTATTGTTAAAGCTAACCTTGAAAATGTTGTTGGTCGTCCTGGTTTTGTTAACTTCGATGATAACACATTGACAGGATCACTAGTACGTAACCCAGAACGTGATGAGTTAGAACCAAATATTGATGAATCTCTAATTGTTGAATACTACAACCAAATTCTTTAATATTTCTCAAAACATTCACTTTATGTGGATGTTTTTTTTATTAAAATTAATAAAAGAGGTCGCGGATTATTTCTCCGCGACCTCTTTATTTGCTTGAACTAATAATTCACTTAAATTCATGAATTTATCAAATAATAATTTATCATAATTCCCCTGTTTAACCTCTTTGGAATCTTTCAGAAGATTATACCCTATTACAAAATCACTAGATTTTATTTTTGAATACCTGTCGACAGTCGAAGAATAACTATTGGGATTATTCATTTCCGCTATTGTATGATTGTTTGATACCATCCAATTTTCATCGACTATTTTATTATTCCATGATTTAATCAATGGATAATAATTAGGTCGCTTATATGCATCTGCTAGAAGACTGAACGTTATAAAGTATCGATCCGGCCACAATCCCAACTCTAGATGTGGTGTCTTCTTATATCCTTTTTTATCCAAATTAATTGCCAACCATGTATCTGGTGGCGGATTTTTAGTTCTTCTTTGATGTTTAGCAATTTTTAAGTAAAATGTATCATTGTATTTCTTTTCAAGACTATCAAGTAATTTATTTCCAAATATTTCAAATTTAGGATCTAAATTTTCTTTAATTAGTGCTAAACGTCCAGATAAGGTATCATTATTAAATACGTCAAAATCACTCTTATCAAACATAACTGACTACCTTCCATTGCTTATTTATGAACCATGATTTCAATATCGTTTTTATTCATTAGCTGTTGTAGAATATACTTATTGTACTATATAGGAGGTAACATGCAAAAACCACTAGCATATCGTATGAGACCGACGAATATCGATCAAGTCGTCGGCCAGCAACATCTAGTGGGTCCAAATAAAATTATTCGTAGAATGGTAAACGCCAAGATGCTATCATCAATGATTCTATACGGACCACCTGGTATTGGCAAAACAAGTATCGCCAGCGCCATAGCTGGTAGTACCAAATACGCATTTCGAAAATTAAACGCTGCCACTGACAGCAAAAAAGATTTACAAATAGTTGCCGAAGAAGCAAAAATGAGTGGAACTGTCGTATTACTTCTTGATGAAATTCATCGACTAGACAAGACCAAACAAGATTTTCTACTACCTTTATTAGAACGTGGCTCGATTATTTTGATAGGTGCCACAACTGAAAACCCATATATCAATATTAGTCCTGCTATTCGTTCTAGAGTTCAAATTTTCGAATTAAAGCCCTTAGAACCTACTGACTTAAAACAAGCAGTCAAACGAGCTTTAGAGGACAAAGAAAATGGTCTCGGAAATTATAAAGTTAAATTGGATGATAATGCACTAGAATTACTGGTGAACTCAACAAACGGCGATTTAAGAAGTATTTTGAACGGGCTAGAGTTATCTGTTCTATCAACTGAGAAAAAAGACGACGTAATTCATATAGACTTACAAGCTATCGAGGAATCAGTTCAGAAAAAGGCTATTTCAGCCGACAAAAATGGTGATAGCCACTATGATGTCATTTCTGCTTTTCAAAAATCTATCCGTGGTAGCGATCCAGACGCTGCATTGTTATACTTGGCTAGACTATTAGAAGCCGGAGAGCTCACCACAGTCATCAGAAGGCTTCTA
Organism: Companilactobacillus allii; assembly: GCF_001971585.1. Taxonomy (NCBI): domain Bacteria; kingdom Bacillati; phylum Bacillota; class Bacilli; order Lactobacillales; family Lactobacillaceae; genus Companilactobacillus; species Companilactobacillus allii. Next base: position 2,260,017 of record NZ_CP019323.1, read on the forward strand.
GTGTGCGCGTATGAAGATATTGGCCTAGCAAATCCTCAAGCATGTTCTCGAGCCGTACAGGCCGCACAAGTTGCTCAAATGGTTGGTCTTCCTGAAGCACGTATTCCATTAGCTGATGCTGTAATTGATCTATGTCTGTGTCCAAAATCAAATTCTGGAATGGCGGCCATTGATTCTGCACTATCTGACGTTAGAAATGGTAAAGCAACACATATCCCTGATGACTTAAAAGATGCACATTATAGTGGGGCAAAAAAGCTTGGTCATGGTGTAAATTACAAATACCCCCATAGTTATCCAAATGCATGGGTAAATCAACAATACCTTCCAGATAATTTGGTAAATACAAAATACTATACGCCAAATTCAACGGGTAAATATGAACAAGCACTGAAAATACGAATGGATCAACTTAGTGATTTAAAAATAAAGGCAAAACGGAGTGATAATAAGAATGGCAATTAAAACTTTAATGCTAATTTTCATAATTTTTTTATTAGCATTAGCATATAATTTATGGACTCATAGAAATAGAAAATTTTTGATTTATTCACCAAATGAAAATCTAAATCTGAGAAGCATCATGATAATTACAGCTGTCCTACTAGTTCTGATCTCTATCACTGGAATAATCATTATGATTGTCGGTTCTAAAGAAAGCAATTTCATTACCCTTATATTGGGAAGCGTTGTTGCCGCTGGATTTTCAATTTATTTAGCAAATATTGGCAGATGACTGTATTTATCTTCCTCAATCAACTAAAATAAGGGTGTAGATAAAGAAATAATCAACGGGGTGATAATCATGTTACAACAATATAAAAACATTCTCGTACCAATCGACGGCTCATTTGAAGCAGAACTTGCATTTAAAAAGGCAGTTGAAGTTGCCAAAAGAAACAAAGCCGCAGTTCATCTATTGCATGTAATTGATACACGTGCATTCCAAAATGTATCAAGCTTTGATTCAACTATGGTTGAGCAAATTACTGAAAAAGCTAAAGAAACAGTTAAAAGCTATGTTCAGACTGCTAAAGATGCCGGTCTTTCTGACATTGACTATAGTATTGAATATGGTGCACCCAAAGCAATTATTGCCACAGATTTTCCTAAGAAATTGAATGTGGATTTAATTATGATCGGTGCAACTGGTCTTAACGCTATGGAAAGATTACTTATCGGATCAGTTACTGAATATGTAACAAGAACTGCTGCATGTGATGTTCTTGTAGTTAGAACTGACTTGGATAACAAATCAATTCAAAAACCAAGCAAAAAACAATAATATTATTAGAAAAAAGTGAGCTGATTTTAATTAATCAGCTCACTTTTTTTATTTGAAATTAATAATTTTTAATTATTACTTATTAAAAATATTCAGATTCATTTCTTCAATTTTTGATTTTAATTTATCAAAAATATGCTTATTATCATTTATGCTGGAAAGTACATATGCTTTGATATAGTTCTCATCGGACTTTTTACCTTCACGAGTACCAGCTTCAGCCATTGAACAATACATTGAATCTAATTTAAACAATGATTGTTCCCTCTTAGCGAGAAATATTCCTTCATTAGCATAATCTATAGCCTTTTGATTATCATTCAAATCAATAGACAAACTAGACATATTAGCATAAATCAAAATACTATCGTGATAATTGTCCTCACTGATCTTTTCAGCACTAGCTTGAATCAATTCCTTGGCTTGATTGTAATACACCAAGGATTCATCAAGAGACTTCTTATCAACGTATGCTTTAGCAGTATAAACATCAATCAAAATATCATACATATCAATATTTGAAATATTAACATTCATAGCACGATTAAAATCAAAGATTGCTTTGTCAAAATTACCGTTAATTTCATATTCGACTAACCCATTGAAGAAATGAATTAACTTAATTTCCTGTTTGTTATTAACATTGATATTATTCAATTTATTCAACTTATCACTGATACCTTGATAATCATCCTGATAAAACGAATTTTTAATATCAGATATAATTGAATAGATTTGACTATCATCGTTAACAATCACAAGGTTCATTGTGATACCCAGTCTTTCACAAATGCGAACCAAGATTTCCATGCTAGGAATTTTGTCCTTCTTTTCAATCAGACTTACAGTTGCCTGCGTACATATGCCGTCGGCAAGCTCAGATTGAGAAATACCTCTGAGCTTTCTGTAATGGCGAATTTTATCACCTAAAATTTTCATTTGAATTATCCCCATTCATTTATTAATTTCAGGATAATTTAAACAGTTCTGAAAAAAAGTTGCAAGAAATAAGCAACAATAAAACAATAAGTTTTAATTATTTAATTATTTACTTCAAAAAGCCAAGCATCTTTCTCAGAACCATTTAATAATTCCGGATTATCAGTTAATTTATCATTAACCAACACTATTGTACCCGAAACCGGTGACTCAAACTCAATTACTGCCTTTTGAGCTTCAACTTCACCAGTGGAATCTCCCACCTTTATTTCACGCCCAACAACTGGTAAGTCAATGAAATTAACCTTTCCCAAAGCTTCCTGACCTGCTGATGTTAGACCTATACGTGTTGTATTGTCACCTTTTTTTACCCATAAATACTTTTCACTTGCCATCTTAATGAACTCCTATCTTTGCTTAAAAGTACCATTCTCAAACATATAACTCTTGTGATGATATCGCATGGACATAATAAGACCTATACCAATCATATTACCTAACAAGGCTGATCCACCTTGTGATATAAACGGCAAAGGAATACCAGTCAAAGGTAATAGTCCTACACTCATACCAATATTTTCAAAAACATGGAACAAAATCATCATAATTACACCTGTTGACACATATGCATAAAATTCATTTTTCGTGTCAAAAGTAACTTGAATCATTTGATAAATTAGTAGGAAGTACAAGAATATAACAACACAAGAACCGATAAATCCAAAGTTTTCACCTACAACTGAGAAAATCATATCTGATTCTCTAACCGGTACATATACATTAGATACATTGAATCCTTTACCTAATAATTGTCCTGATCCAATTGCCTTCATCGTTTGCCAAATCTGATATCCATTCTCAGAAGTATCCTGAGAAGGGTTCAACCAACTATCAATACGTGCAAATTGATATGACTTAAAACCTGCATGTGTCAGTATTTCGCGTCCCCAATCAGTGGTTGCAAATACTAATGCAGTACCACCTACTACAGCTGCCAATAAGAAGGCAGTCAAAATAATTCTCCAGTCAATTCCGGAAACAAGTACCATTCCACCAAGAATTGCCACGAAAACTAATAACGTACCAAGATCATGTTGTAATTCCAATAAAACTACTACTGGAAGTGTCCATAATATCATTTTACCTAATAGTAAAAAGTCATTCTTTAATGTATGAACTTGATACTCACTATTATGATTAGTTATAACTTTTCCCATCATCAATATAAACGCAGGTTTCATAACCTCCGATGGTTGAAAAGTGAAAGAACCTATTGCAAACCAACTCTTTGCACCTGTTTGAACCGCATATGATCTACTATAGAAGATCAACACCAGTACTAACAGTGCTAATCCACCATAGTATGCATAATTAGCTACTTGCCACAGCTGTTCAGCATCAAATTGCATTATGACTGCTACGATAATTGCTCCAAGCGTATACCAGGCCACCTGTGAAATAACATTTCGCGTAGGACTCTGGGAATCTTGGACAGTAGCAACATAAATCGACATTAGACCAATAATGGCTAACATCATTACGGAAAATATTATTCCGTAATCGATTCGTGAATCCGTATCATTTGCTTTCTTATTATTTCTAATTTGCATTTTTACACCTATTAATGATTATGTAGATTGTATTGCATAAGTAATTCATTTATAGCATCGTCTAATTTTACAGACTTGAATGGTGTATCAGAACTTTCAACAAAGGAAAGGTAACGTTCGCCTTCTTTTGTGATTGTACCAATATACTTTTTCCCATCCCAAAGTTCATATTTTTCAGGATCACTACTTATATCTTTTAGGTTAATCTCAATTGCTTTTTTCTTCTTAGACATTAAATCTTCCTATTCTTTTCCGTTGTGAAATTTCTGAGCAATAATTTCATCCTCGTAATCTTCTGGATGAGGATTCCGAAAGATGGTGAAATTATCCGGAACAGGATCAACACCACCACGAACGAAGGGATTACAACGTAATATACGTGATACTCCCATAATTGAACCCAAAATCGCACCATGTTTTTTTACTGCATCTATAAAATATGTAGAACAAGTTGGATAATACCGACAACTTGGTGGTAAAACTGGTGATATAAATTTTTGATATATATGGACTAATCCAATTATTAGTTTTTTTTATCATAGTTATCTCAAGAAATCAAACATATGCATCCAAGTTCCGGGCCAAAGTACAGCGAGTGGATTGGAACCACCTAGCGCTGAACCAATAAACATGCCTAGAACTAAGAAAATAAGCATAATTAATAAGATCCAACCAATCTTCCTGAAAATATCACGACGATATTCTTTACCAAAGTCTCGTTTCATTATTCACCTTAATATTTCTTATGTTTTTCAATATTATCTAATAAGATCCCTGTACCTAATGCAACTGAATCAAGTGGACTCTCTGTAAGTAAAACAGGAACTTGTAATTCATCTGCCAAAAGTTTGTCAAGATTCTTAAGTAATGATCCACCACCAGTTAGCATGATACCACGATCAATAATATCAGCAGATAGTTCTGGTGGAGTTTGTTCCAAAACACCCTTAGCGGCTTCGACAATTTGCGTCACGCCATCTTTAAGTGCTCCCTCAACTTCTTTTTCATTAATAGTGATTTCTTTAGGTAAGCCACTAACAATATCAATACCACTGGCTGAGAATGTGACGCTTTCATCTGCGTCCATTGCACAACCAATTTCGATCTTAATTTGTTCTGAGGTTCTCTCACCTATGATAAGTCCATGGTTTTGCTTCACAAAGGCTTGAATCGCACTTGTCATCTTATCACCAGCAAACCTTAGTGAACGACTTGTAACGACGTCTCCCATTGATAGAACGGCAATATCACTTGTACCACCACCAATATCGATAACCATATTACCTTGTGGCTTGAAAATATCAAGTCCGGCACCAACAGCGGCAACTTTTGGTTCTAATTGAAGATAAACCTTACCACCACCAGCTTGTTCAGCAGCTTCAATAATTGCCTTTTGCTCTACAGGTGTAACATTTGTAGGAGCACAGACCATAATTGTTGGTTTCGAAAAACGACCTCCAACATTAAGTTTATCGATAAAATATTGAAGCATCTTTTCAGTTATATTAAAATCAGCGATAACACCGTCTTTTAATGGACGGACTGCTTTTATGTTAGCTGGTGTTCTACCAACCATCATATAAGCATCCTTACCAACGGCAACCACATCATCGTTTTTAGTATTTATTGCTACTACAGAAGGCTCATTTAAAACGATACCTTCTCCTTTTACATCTATAAGTACATTTGCTGTACCCAAATCAATTCCTAGATATTTTGACATGCGCTATATCCTCCAAAATCTAAACACAAAAAGTATATCATAATCACGTGCATCATATTAAATTTTCAATAAAAAAAGAAAGTGGCGTACCACTTCCTTAAGATAGTTTTAAGCTAACTTTGTGACACTAGATACTGTATTAAATACTAGACTCTCTCTACCATTCTCGTCAATGGAGACGCGTCTAACATTAGCACCTAAATCTCTTAACTTCTCAGTAAAACGATAATATCCACGGTCCAAATATTGAAGGTTGGAAACTCTCGTTTCGCCCTCAGCAACTAATCCTGCCAATACTAATGCAGCAGCAGCACGCAAATCTGTAGCGGCTACCTTGGCACCAGACAATTGAGCTGGACCAAACATAATGACGGAATTACCTTCAATTTTATAATCAGCTTTCATTTTACCAAATTCAGGGAAATGCATGAAACGATTTTCAAATACAGTTTCAGTCATGACTGTTGTCCCAACACTTAAAAGTTGAGCCAAGGTCATTTGAGCCTGCATATCAGTTGGGAATCCTGGGTGTGGCAAAGTTTTAACATCAACTGGTTTAAGTTGATTAGTTCCAATAACACGGATTCCTTCGTCATTTTCCTCAACAGTAACACCCATCTCAATCAATTTTGAAATCAAGGGTTTATTATGAGCTGCCACAGCATCTTCAATAAAGATATCACCGTTCGTAACGGCGGCAGCAACCATGAATGTACCTGCTTCAATACGATCTTGCATAATTGAATGTTCACAACCATGCATAGATTCAACTCCGGTGATACGGATTGTATTAGTACCAGCACCCGTTACATCAGCACCCATTTTATTCAATACATTGGCTAAATCAACGATTTCAGGTTCTCTGGCGACGTTATCAATAACTGTTGTACCATCTGCAAGAGATGCTGCCATCATAATGTTTTGAGTTGCACCAACACTTGGAAAATCCAAGTAAATATTGGCTCCATGTAATCCATCAGTCTTAGCATCAATAAATCCACCGTTTTGACTGAATTCAGCTCCCATAGCTTCCAAACCTTTGATATGTAAATCAATAGGTCTAGATCCAATTGCACAGCCACCTGGCATTGCAACGTGAGCTTCTTTATTACGAGCTAATAGAGGTCCTAAAACAACAATAGAAGCACGCATCTTATCGACTAATTCCTCTGGTGCTGTTGTAGTAATTCCATCAGATGTATCAACTGTTAAAATTTCATCATTTTCATCAAAAGTAACATCCGCATTTAATGCTCTAAGTACTTTTGCCATCGTTGTGACATCAGAAAGTGGAGGGATATTCGTTAAAGAGGTTTTTCCTTCAGAGACCAACAATGTTGACGCTAAAATAGGTAATGCGGCATTCTTGGCACCCTCGATTCTAACTGATCCCTTTAATTGATTAGGTCCATTTACAATAATTTGTTGCACAATATTCTCCTCCGAAACGTTGGATTAATTAAAAAAGTAAGGTTAGGTTTTGTGAAACACTGATGATATTCAAGAAAAACGAACTCACCGTATAACCTAGAGCGATTGAAATAAACGCTACAAGTAATTGTAACATTCTAGGATTGGATTTGTTATAAATTTTTTGCCAATCTACAACTTGTAATATATTGAAACTTAGCCATATAAACACCACGTGACTGACCAGTGTGATTATCGCATTTATTCCTAAACTTGTCATTTTTAAAACCTCGCTTTCACAAAGAGTAACATGCGCGATATTACTTTTTTATATTTTCATTGAATTTTAAAGATTACTTTAAAAGTGTAGCAAATTATTTGACAAATTTGAAATATTTTCTTTCAACAAAAAAAGGACTGACACTTTCCAATTGGATTTGTGTTAGTCCTTGTTTAATTCATTAATTATGCAACTCACTTATGTGAGCTAACGTTAATTCTATTCACAGCCTTACGTAAAGAAACCTGAGCACGTGCTAGATCATCGACGTTATGCTTTTCTTCAGCTGTTTTAATTGTACTTTCAGCTTTTTGTTTAGCATATTCTGCACGTCTCAAATCAATATCTCTAGCTCTCTCGGCGCTATTAGCTACAATAGAAACAAGATCATTGCTGAACTCCAAGAATCCGCCATTTACAGCGATAGCATCTTCATGATGGGGATTATCAGTACGTTTAACACGTACCTCAGCAATTTTCAGTGGTGCAATAAGCGGTTCATGGCTAGCCATGATACCTACATCACCATCAATTGCACTCGCAACCAAAAGATTGGCGTGATGGTCATATACGACACCATCAGGAGTAACAATATTGACCATCACAACATGATTTTGATCAGCCATATTATTCCCTCCTTATTAGTTAGCTACTGCCTCAGCAGTATCATCTTGTTGTTCATCATCTGCAGGACTCCAGCCCATCTTCTTGGCTTTTTCGAGAACATCTTTAATTCCACCAACACCGTTGAAGGCGTCTTCTGGAACATCGTCGTATTTACCATTAAGAATGTCTTTAAAGTCCTTAACTGTTTCTTCAACAGGAACATAAGAACCTGGGATACCTGTAAATTGTTCAGCAACACTAAAGTTTTGTGACAAGAAGAATTGGATACGTCTTGCACGTGCAACAATAGTCTTTTCATCATCAGACAATTCGTCCATACCAAGAATTGAAATAATATCTTGGAGTTCACGATATCTTTGAAGTACTTGTTGAACTTGTGTAGCAACATCATAATGCTCTTGTCCAACAACTGAAGGATCAAGTGCTGAAGATGATGATGCTAGTGGATCAACAGCTGGATAGATACCTTGCTCAGTTAACTTACGTTCCAAGTTGGTTGTAGCATCCAAATGGGCGAAAGTTGTAGCTGGAGCAGGATCAGTATAATCATCAGCTGGAACATAAACGGCTTGAATTGAAGTGATTGAACCCTTCTTTGTAGAAGTGATTCTTTCTTGCAATTGACCCATTTCTGTAGCCAATGTTGGTTGATAACCAACAGCTGAAGGCATACGTCCAAGCAAGGCTGAAACTTCTGAACCTGCTTGTGTAAATCTAAAGATGTTATCGATAAACAATAGAACATCTTGTCCTTCAACATCACGGAAATACTCAGCAATTGTCAAACCAGTTAAGGCAACACGCATACGAGCACCAGGTGATTCATTCATTTGGCCATAAACCATGGCTGTCTTTTCAAGAACACCGGATTCCTTCATTTCATAATAAAGGTCATTACCTTCACGTGTTCTTTCACCAACACCAGTAAATACTGATATACCACCATGCTCTTCAGCAATATTGTGGATCAATTCCTGAATAAGAACGGTTTTACCAACACCGGCACCACCGAACAAACCAACTTTACCACCACGAACGTATGGTTCAAGAAGATCGATAACTTTAATACCTGTTTCAAGAATTTCTGTTGATGTATTTAATTCATCATAAGCAGGTGCTGAACGGTGAATACTATCTCTTCTGAAATCGGCAGGGAATTCCTTACCTCCATCAATTGTTTCACCTAAAACATTAAATACACGTCCCAATGTTTCTTTTCCGACAGGAACAGAAATTGAGCTACCTGTATTAACAGTTTCAGCACCTCTTTGAAGTCCATCAGTAGAACCCATGGAAATAGCACGTAAGGCGCCATCACCTAGTTCTAGAGCAACTTCTAGGGTAATACTTGATCCGTCATTCTTCTTAACAACTAAGGCGTCATTAAGTTCTGGAAGATCTCCATCTAAAGGAAATTCAACGTCAACAACTGGACCAATTACCTGAATAACTTTACCTTTGCTACTCATTTATTTGGCTCCTTTCTAAACTATTCTTGTGCAGCGACACCGCCGACAATCTCAGTGATTTCTGTAGTAATTTGAGCTTGACGAGCACGATTATAATGTAGTGACAAATCTGATATCAAATCGTCAGCATTATCAGTAGCACTCTTCATAGCTGTTACAGATGCAGCGTGTTCCGCCGTCTTCGCATCCATCATTGCTCCGAAAATTAAGGACTCAATATATTGAGGTATAATCGCAGACAAGACCGCTTCAGGACTTGGTTCTGTGATATATTCACTTGCAATATGTTCTTCTTCTTGGGTTGTATCTTTAGCTTCTTCAAGTGGAAGTAATTTATCATTAGTAAATTTAGATACCAAAGAATTTACGTGATGATTGTGACAAATATAAATTTCATCAAATGTTCCAGCTTGATATAACTGTAAAATTGTTTTAACAATTGGAGTTACATCTTTAACTGTTGGAATATCAGGTAGACCACGATACTCATAAGAAATATCGATTCCACGTGATTTGAAGAATTCAGATCCTGTGGTTCCTAATGAAATAACAGTAAATTTACTTAAATCATTATGATATTTTTTATCAAAAATATCCATCATAGCTTTTAAAATATTACTATTATATCCACCAACTAAGCCACGGTCACTTGTAATAACAACATATGCAGTCTTTTTTACCTCACGTACTTGTAAAAGATTATTCAAACTCCATGGATCTGAAGAAGTTTCAGTTACTGAAATTTCTTTGAATAGATTTCCCATTGTCAAATGTCTGACAATATCTTCAACTTTTTTTGCGTACAATTGATAAGCAATAGATTTCTTTTCAATACGAGAGAGTTTAGCACCAGAAACCATTTGCATGGCTCTTGTTATTTGACCGGTTTTCTTAGTAGAAGAAATTCTTCTTTTAATATCCATAAGTGACTCAGCCATAATTTAAACCTCCTGTATTATTTATCTTGCTTTCCTGATTTAGAAGCCAAGAAGTTTTCGGTGAATTCTTTTACACCGGCACTCATCTTGTCTTCGTCAGGTAGTGTACCTTTTTCCTTAATTTCTGTTAAGAGATCCGAATGATTTGCATCGAAGAATTCAGAAAGTGATGATTCATATTCTTTAATATCTTCAACCTCAACCTTATCCAAAAAGCCTCTTGTCAAAGCGAATAAGATCAATACTTGTTTTTCAACAGAAATTGGTGAATGTACTGGTTGTTTTAGAACTTCAACTGTACGACTACCACGGTCTAATTTTGCCTTAGTGGCTTCATCAAGATCTGAGCCAAATTGAGCAAATGATTCCAATTCACGGTATGATGAAAGATCTAGACGTAATGTACCAGCGACTTTCTTCATAGCCTTGATTTGTGCATCACCACCAACACGAGAAACAGATGCACCAGCATCTATAGCTGGACGTGTACCTGAATAGAACAAATCACTACTCAAGAATATCTGTCCATCAGTGATGGAAATAACGTTTGTTGGAATATATGCTGAAATATCACCGGCTTGTGTTTCAACGATTGGCAAAGCAGTCATTGATCCACCACCAAGTGCATCACTCAACTTAGCAGCACGTTCTAGTAAACGTGAATGCAAGTAGAAAACATCACCAGGATATGCTTCACGCCCAGGCGGTCTACGAAGCAATAGTGACACTTCACGATAGGCATTAGCCTGTTTGCTTAAATCATCATATACAATAAGAACATGTTTACCGTTATACATGAAGTATTCACCCATAGCTGCTCCAGCATATGGTGCAAAATACAACATAGGAGCTGGTTGACTAGGTCCGGCTTCAACAACGATTGTATAATCCATTGCTCCATTCTTTCTTAAGGTCTCAACTTGACTTCTAATAGTTGATTCCTTTTGACCAATAGCAACGTATACACAGATCATGTCTTGATCTTTTTGATTAATGATTGTATCAATAGCAATTGATGTTTTACCAGTCTTACGGTCACCAATGATCAACTCACGTTGGCCACGGCCGATAGGTACAAGCGCATCAACTGATTTCAAACCAGTTTGTAATGGTTCGAAAACAGATTTACGTTGCATAACACCAGGTGCAGGAGATTCGATAGGTCTAGTCTTGTCAGTTTTAATCTCACCAAGACCATCAACAGGTTGACCCAATGTATTAACGACACGTCCAATAAGTGAATCACCTACTGGAACTTCCATGATACGACCAGTTCTTTTAACTGTATCGCCTTCACGAATTTGATCGTAATTTCCTAAAATGATAATACCAACATCATCACTTTCAAGGTTTTGAGCCACACCATATGTACCATCTTGGAATTCAAGTAACTCACTTGCCATAGCATTTTCAAGGCCATTAGCACGAGCAATACCATCACCAACATATGTAACTGTACCTATTTCATCAACTGAGAGTTCATTTTTATAGTTCTTCAACTGTTCTTTAATCAGTGAACTAATCTCTTCAGTTTTGATGCTCATTCATTTTCACCTCTACTTAATTGTTAACCAATAGCAATTTTTTAACATCGTTAAATCTCTTAACGACGCTTCCATCAATAACTTGATCACCAACACGGACAACAATCCCACCGATGATGGATGGATCTACTATTTTCGTTAAATTTACTTGATTTACTGAAAATCGTTGTTTGACTACAGATTTCAACTTATCTTCTTGTTCGGAAGTTAAATCAATCACTGAAGTTACTGTGACTTCAACAATACCATGCTCAGTATCATATCTCTCAACATAAGCATCAGTAATTTCTTCTAAGCAATTCAATCTGTCTCGGTCAAAAAGCATACCTACAAAGTCCTGCATTAATTCACTTGCACCAGTCTTTAAAGTATTAACGATTTTTAACTTTTCAGTGCGGGAAATTGCACGTCCTGAAAAAGCAATATTTAGACCAGGATTTTCTGAAAACACTTCGCTTAATTTCTTCAATTCTTGCAAAGTATTATCAACTGAATCTTGTTCCACTGCTACTTCATAAAGTGCTCTACTATAACGTTTTCCCACTTGGAATTTACTTAGTTTCATTGTTTACGGTCAACTCCTTAATATAAGAGTCGATCAATGACTTTTGATCATTTGCATTAAGCTCTTTGGAAATAACTTTTGAAGCAACTTCCATAGATAGGGTAGCGATGTCGTTTTGTGCATCGTTCATAGCTTCTTCTTTAGCTCGTAATGCATCAGATTTAGCCTTTTGTCTTACTGATTCGGCTTCACTATGAGCATCGGCCATAATGGATTTCTTTTGATCTTCCCCATTATCTTTAGCCTTATTAACAATCTCAATAGCTTCAGCACGTGAATTCTTAAGTGCCTCTTCACGTTCCTTTGCAAGCTTGTCAGCACGTGCACGTTCTTGATCAGCATAATCCAAATCACCGGATATTTTATCTGATCTGGCGTCCATCATTTTTGTGACGGGACCCCATGCAAACTTCTTAACAGCTGCAGTTAAAAGGACGAATGAAATAAGAATAAAAAGCATATCACCTAAAGCTAATTTACCTGCTCCAAGCACTAATAAATTTGCCAATATTCTCCACTCCTTCCTTTCCTATAAAACATAAAAAGGCGATTTGTTTAATTTATCGCCGATTTGATTGTATGTATTATACGAAAAGAATAACGAATGCAATAGCAATAGCAATGATAGGAACGGCTTCGATCAAACCAACACCAATGAACATTGTTGCTCTTAAGTCACCAGAGATTTCTGGTTGACGTGCCATACTGTCCAAAGTCTTTGAAATAACAAGTCCGTTACCGATAGATGCTCCAAGAGCTGCAAAACTAGCTGCAATAGCTGCCGCGATTTCTTTCATGATTTAAAATTCCTCCAAATAAAATTATTCTTTTTCCAGTTTACGTGAGATATAAACCATTGATAAGGTGGTAAATACATACGCTTGGATGGCTCCAATAAAGACTGAAAATCCTTGCCAAATCATTTCCAGTGGTAAAGCGACCACGAACGAAACGACTCCAAAACTCTGAGCAACAGTTCCAATAAGTGCAAGAAGTACTTCACCGGCAAATATATTACCGTAAAGACGTAGTGATAACGTCAAGAAGTTAGTAAACTCTTCAAGGATGTTTATTGGTAACAAGAAACCTACAGGTTTTACATAATTTTTTACATAGCCGCCAAATCCAAACTTCTTCACTGAATAATAATGTGAAATCAGCAATGATATTAAGGCAAGAGCCATTGTTACCATTGGATTTGTAGTAGGAGATTTAATGTAAGTATATCCGCCTACTTTCACTTGGAATATCAATCCCAATTGGTTTGCAAAAAATACAAATGTAAACAACACGAACGCATATAATCCGAATTGTTTAACCGCTGCATCAGGCATTAGTGACTTTATAATATTATTCGTAAAATCAATAATCCATTCAAGCACATTCTGAGCTTTACCAGGTCTCATCGTAACATGACGTGACAATGCGAAAACAAGGACAAAGACAAGAATTGCGGCAATCAATGCTGATAAATCATTAGCAACATTGAATCTCAAACCCAGGAAATCGATAAACTTATATTTATCATTCAACAATACCCCCCCTTTCTTCGCTTATTGAAAACAATTGATACCACAAAATAATAACACTTCTAAAAATATATTCAAACAATGTTTTTATTTTATTTTGTACCAAATAGACGATCACCAGCGTCACCTAATCCGGGGAAAATATAGCCACTATCGGTGATCTTTTCATCTAATGAGGCTGCATAAATGTCTACATCTGGATGTGCCTCTTGAACTGCTTTAACACCTTCTGGTGCAGCAACAAGAACAACAAGTCGCATGTGTTTTGCTCCACGTTTTTTCAATGCTTCGATGGCCATATTTGCGGATCCACCTGTAGCAAGCATTGGATCAACGATGAACAATTCACGTTCATCAATATCACTAGGTAATTTAACAAAATATTCATGTGGTTTAAGCGTCTTTTCGTCACGATACATTCCGATATGACCAACTTTGGCAGCTGGAATCAATTCCAAAACGCCATCGACCATACCTAAACCGGCACGGAGTATAGGAATAACTGCTAGTTTCTTACCTGCAAGAACTTTTTGTTTTGACTTTCCCATTGGAGTTTCAATTTCAATTTCCTTCAATGGCAAGTCCCTAGTAATTTCATAAACCATCAATTCACCAATTTCATTGGCAACTTCACGAAACACTTTAGTACCAGTGTGCTTGTTTCTGATAATTGTTAATTTATGTTGGATCAGTGGGTGGTTTAATACTTGAAATTTAGACATTTTTGACTCTCCTCTTTATTTATAGCTTTTATTAATTAACTTAATAAACCTCTTATTATTTCTCGAAATGCTTTTGACCAGCTGATTTGTTCAAGCGGTTTCTATATGCTTCTCCATGATCAGCTTCTGGAAATCCTTGAGCCAGAATATACTCTACATTCTGTCCATCAAGTCCTCTTAATCCAGCAAACAATTCCTTTGATGCACCGTAAATATCATTACCTAACGAAAACTTTAATTGTCCCTCTGCGTCAGGAATAGTAGATAACACGTCTTCAGTAGCCATAATGCCTAATTTGTTAGTTTTATATTCAGCAATAGCTTTTGTAAAGTCGTTAGTATCGTCAACAATAATTACCTGTGCACTTGGTGCGTAATGCTTATATTTCATGCCGGGAGCCTTTGGTATTTCACCAGCTGCCACCTTATGATGATCACTATTTACATTATCCAGTACTTGTAACAAGTCTTCAACCGTAATCATCCCTGGACGCAAGACAGTTGGTATATCTGTTGAAAGATCAATAACAGTAGACTCCACACCAAGCTTAGTTGGACCGTCATCAAGTATAGCTGAAATTTTTCCCTTCAAATCATGATAAACGTGCTTAGCCAAAGTTGGACTAGGTTTACCACTAGTATTAGCTGAGGGACCAACGATTGGTTTACCAAACGTTTTGATAAGGTTCAAAGTAGTGGAATTATTAGGCATCCTGAAGGCAGCAGTACTCAGACCACCAGTGACTTCTTTTGATAAACTACCCGGTTGAATCGGCATAATGATGGTCAAAGGACCTGGCCAAAACTTGCTCATTAGTTTCTCCGCCATTGGCTTATAAGTTAAATCTGCATATTCCCAAACCATTTCTGGACTAGACACATGAACAATCAAAGGATTATCACTTGGACGACCCTTTGCAGCATACACATCTTTAACCACATCTGGGCGTGTTGCATCAGCACCAAGACCGTAAACAGTCTCAGTTGGAAATGCCACTAATTTACCATCAGCGAGAAACTCAACAGCTTTTGATATTTCTGTATTCTTTAATATTTCTGTTTCCAAATCTATATCTTCCCCTTTTCAGCTTTTAGATAGCGATAGTTGCCACTCATGTCTTTATAAAATTCCACTTTATATCCCGGCATATTTTTAGCAAAGATCTCTTCCAAAGCAGATTTTTGGTGATATCCAAACTCCATATACAAAATACCATTCTCAGTCAAATATTTATCAGCATTTTGTGATATGTCTTGATAAAATTTTAATCCAAATTCATCTCCATATAAAGCTAAATCGGGTTCATATTTAATAACACTTGGATCCATCACCGATTTTTCTTGATGAGAAATATACGGAGGATTGGAAACAATGACATCAAATGGCTCTGGAATAACCTTTTCAAACAAATCACTCTGTTTTAAAAAAACATTATCTGCTTGATAATTATCTGCATTTAATTCAGCAATTTTAAGTGCCTCTTTTGAAATATCAGTACCCAAAATATCATCTTCAGGAAAAGCTAACCCCAAACTTATAGCAATGACCCCTGAACCCGTACCAATATCCCAAATGTTTTCCTTTTTACCGGTATGATCATCAATTATTTTTTGAACCATTTCTTCAGTTTCCTGTCTTGGAATCAAAACATCTTGATTTACTGTGAAACTTCGTCCCATAAAGTAAGCATTCCCTAAGATATATTGAACCGGCTCATCCATACCTAAACGGACTACCCCATCATGAAACTGTCTCATAATTTTCCCGGGGACATCTTCATTACGGTGCAATTGTAACTGCGTATAATTAAATCCAGTTAATTCTTCCATCAAGTATTCAGCATCTTCAGGAAATTTTTTTTCCTGTTTTAGCATTAAAAAAGCCCTTTTCAGGGCATTAGAATAGCTTAGTTTCTCCACTTTGAATTTGCTCCAATTTTTGAGTTTGATCATTGACAATTAATGCATCAATAATTTCATCAAGTTCACCATTCATAATTCGGTCTAACTTATTCAAAGAAAGACCTATACGGTGATCTGTCACACGATTTTGTGGGTAATTATAAGTTCTAATCCGCTCAGAACGATCTCCAGTACCAACAGCTGACTTACGTTTCTCATCGTATTCACTTTGATTTTCTGATTCATAATAATCGTAAACACGAGATTTAAGAATTTGCATAGCTTTTTCACGGTTTTGTTGTTGCGAACGTTGATCTTGCATAGCAACGACAATTCCAGTTGGTAAATGGGTCATACGAACGGCAGATGAAGTTTTATTAATATGTTGTCCACCGGCACCAGATGATCTATAAACATCAGTACGAATATCCTTTGGATCTAGATCAATATCAACTTCATCATATTCAGGCATAACGGCAACTGTAGCAGTTGAAGTATGGACACGACCAGCTGATTCTGTTGATGGGATACGTTGAACACGATGTGCCCCATTTTCATACTTCAGCTTAGAATAAACACGACTACCAGTAATCATAACAGCGACATCTTTATAACCACCGACTTCTGTTGAATTCTCATCAACAATATCAAAAGTCCAGCCTTGTTTTTCAGCATATTTACTGTACATGCTTAGTAGATCAGCAGCAAATAAACTGGCCTCATCACCACCGGCAGCTCCACGAATTTCCATAATTATATTTTTATCATCATTAGGATCTTTTGGAAGCATCAATAATGTGATCTCATGTTCAAGTTTTTCTGCTGCATCTTTAGATGAATTCAATTCATCCTTTGCCATAGCTTGCATTTCTGGGTCATCAGTTTCACGCATTATTTCATCGCTATCACTTATACTCTTTTGCAATTCTTTGTAGCGATTGAAGGCATTAACGATATCACGCATATCAGCTTCTTCTTTTGAATAGGCCATATAACGTTTTGTATCATTGATAATTTCAGGATCACTCATTAATTCTTGTAACTCGGCATATCTTTCAACTAGTGTTTCAAGTTGTTCTAAAATTTTATCCAATTTAACGATCCTTTCTATTTATTCTCTACCATTGGAGGATGATTATAATGGCGTCGACATACTGGGTAATACATTTCATTTCCACCGATAGCAACTTGATTACCCTCATAAACTGGTTGCCCATCGAGCATACGCATATTCATTGTAGCCTTTTTAGTACAGAACCAGCATATGGTCTTCATTTCTTCTATCTTGTCAGCATAAAGTAACAAATACTTGGATCCTTCGAATAATTCATTTTTGAAATCATTCTTCAATCCAAAGGCCATAACTGGAATTCCTAAATCATCTACTACCTGAGTTAACTCAAGAACTTGTTTTTTTGTCATGAATTCACATTCATCGATCAAAATGCATGCAGCTCTTGGATTCTCTCTTCTAACAATATCATAAACATCTGAGTCTTTCTTCAATGCAATTGCATCCCGGTCTAATCCCATACGACTTTTGATTTTTCCAGCACCAGATCTAGTATCTACAATACTAGTCATTAGGATAACTGATTTGCCTTGTTCTTCATAGTTGTGTGCTACTTTCAAAATCTCAATAGATTTTCCACTATTCATAGCACCATACTTAAAAAATAATTGCGCCAAAGTTCCGCCTCCAAAATTACGTCCTTGAAGATTATAACTAAAAAAACGTCCCTTGAACATATTAAACATTGACTAAATTCAATCAAAATCAGATAAAATGTAATTTAGTTGTGATAGTATATTTTTAATACAAACTAATTGGGGTTTTAAAATGACATTTAAATCAAGCATCGCTACACTTACTGGAAAATCATCATACTTTATTTTAAGTAAGTTTTTCAACGGAGGTTCTTCTTATCCGGGAAAAATTGCTTATAAGATTGATCCAGATATTTTAACTAGTTTAGGAAAAAATTACGACTTAATTATCGTAACTGGAACTAATGGTAAAACTTTGACAACATCATTGATCAACAAAATGGTTACTCAAAAATACGATGATGTTTTAACTAATCCCACTGGATCGAATATGATCCAAGGTATAGTTACTAGTTTTGTCACACACCACAAAACAAGCAAAAAGCCACTAGCCGTCTTAGAAGTTGACGAAGCAAACGTTGAGATCATCTGTAAGTATATTAAGCCAAAATACTTCGTACTAACGAATATCTTCCGTGACCAAATGGATCGCTATGGTGAAATTTATACAACTTATCAAAAAATTCTCAATGGTATTAAATTGGCACCAGACGCTACTATCATCGCCAATGGTGATGCCGCCATTTTCTCTTCCAAAAAATTACCAAACAAAGTCATTTACTATGGATTCTCAAGTAAGGGACATGAAAAAGACGATATTAAAGCACCAACAAATACTGATGGTGTCCTCTGCCCTAACTGCAATCATATTATGCACTATCATTTTATTTCATACGCTAACTTGGGTAGTTATTTTTGTCCTAACTGTGGATTCAAACAAAACGACCTCAAATACCAAGTAACAAATATCAAAACACTATTACCTAACAAAACAGAATTCGAGATCAATGGGAACTCCTTTACAATGAATATTGGTGGTAAATATAATATTTATAATGCCTTAGCAGCTTTTGCTGTTGCTTCTGAGATGGGTATCACCGTCGATCAAATGCAAAAAGCCTTTTCATATGATGAAAAAGTATTTGGTCGTCAAGAGACTATCACAGTTGATAAAAAGGACGTAAATATTATCCTAGTCAAAAATCCAGTTGGATTGAATCAAGTTATCGAAACAATTTTGAGTGATAAATCAGACTACTCATTGGCATTTCTTCTTAACGCCAATTATGCCGATGGTATTGATACTAGCTGGATCTGGGACGCAAATTTTGAGGACTTTAATTACGATAAAATACCATTAGTTATCACTGGTGGTAAACGAGTTAAAGATGTTACTTATCGTTTCAAAATTGCTGGATTAAACATGAACAAGAATATAGAAACAGTTGAAATTGAAGATTTTGTTAAACAAATCCCAAATATTCCAACAGATAAAATATACGTTCTAGCTACATATACCGCTATGATGGGACTTAGAAAAGTTCTTAGCGATGGTGGATACATTAAAAAATAAGATTATAATTTTCCTCGTATAACGCAAAATAAGCCGACATTTACTTACGTAAATACCGGTTTATTTTGCATTATGCTCGAAAACTGAACGTGTTTTGTCACGCGTTTTCACTTACTCTCATTTAAAAAACTATCTAAAATCACATCTCGATGTTTCAAAAATACTTCATTGTGTTCAATTGGGTGAACTCTATTTGTTAATACAACCATAGCATTCTTGTGGATATAATCTAATGCAATAAAATGACCTGTATATCCAGTATGAAAAAGTATATTACCAGGTTTAATATCCCAGCCTAGCGATCTGCCTGGGAACAAATCAGTAAAGTTCTTGTATAAAAATTTATATTTTTTTGTTAACATAACTCTGGAAAATTCCATTACATCAACTAAACTCGAAAACATACCGGCTGATCCGCAATGTATGCCCAGCTGACGAGCTTTTGGATCATTCGGTACACCAATAAGCATTTGTCCATTAACTTCGTATGTTGGGGTGCAACGGGCTATTTCAGGTGAAAAAGTTGTATCCATTAGGTTCCAAGTATCCCTTACAAAGTTATTAATAACTGTCTGAACTGGCAGTTGATAGATTTTTTCTATTATTAAGCCCAAAAATATCATGCCTGTATCCGTGTATACAACTTTTTTATTAAAATTGTCAGTTACTGGTAATGATAACAATGCATCGATTAATTGTTGGTCATTCAAACTGTCACGATTTTGAATATATCCAGCTATTCCTGATGTATGCGTTAACAAATGAAATATTTCTACACGCCCGTCCTTAAACTGTGGTAAATATTTATTGATTGGATCATGTAAACTTAATTTTTTTTCATCAATCAATTTCAAGATGATCGGTACTGTACCCATAACCTTTGTTAGTGAGGCCAAATCATATAATTCATCACCTTTTAATAGCGTGATCTTAGGTACCCAGGACTTATCACCAGCAAAATTGGATTCATCAAGACTAGTTTGTATGTCACTATCACTATAGTTACTAATAAATCCATAACTGACACCAGGTACAACTTGTTGATTAACCATATCCAATATCTGTGCTTCTGTTTGTTGAAATTTTTTCATACTGTTATCTCCACAATTGTTGATACCACAATTGTATCGTAAAAATAGTAATGAGACATAATTTAACTTTATTATGGCTAGAAAGTAGTTATGACAAATTTTGTTTTCACTCAAACTTGCAGTGAAACGTGTGACAAAACACAATTTTCCCCATTCAACTTAAAAAGGGTTGTGGCAACTCTGTTTTTACTCAAACTTGCGGTGGAAACGTGTGACAAAACACAATTTTCCCCATATAAGCCAAAAAAAAAACGATATTTACTTACGTAAATACCGATTTTTTTTGACTTATATACGAAAACTGAACGTGTTTTGTCACACTCTATACCATTTTACATTGCAACATTACCAGCAAATTGTGAATTATATAGATCTGCATAGAATCCATTCTTTGCCATTAATTCATCATGGTTACCTGTTTCAATAATTGAACCGTGATTCATAACGATAATACTGTCAGCATCACGTATAGTTGACAATCTGTGCGCCACAACAAAACTTGTTCTATTCTTCAATAATCTTTCCATAGCATGTTGAATATGAACTTCGGTTCTTGTATCAACTGAAGAAGTTGCTTCATCAAGAATCAGAATTTCTGGATTAGCAACAAAGGCTCTGGCAATTGTAATTAATTGTCGTTGTCCTTGCGATATATTTGAAGCCTCTTCATTAAGAACAGTGTCATAACCATCTGGAAGTTGTCTTACGAAATTATCCACATGGGCAGCTTTAGCAGCAGCAATGATATCTTCTTTTGTTGCATCCTCATTACTATATTTTAGATTATCATAGATTGAACCTGTAAAGAGCCATGTATCTTGAAGAACCATGGCATAGTGTTTTCTTACCTCTTCACGAGTCATATTTCTAACATCTTTACCATCGATCTTAACTGACCCACCACTTACATCATAGAAACGCTCTAATAAGTTAATGATAGTCGTCTTACCTGCACCAGTTGGCCCAACAATAGCGACCATTTCTCCTGGTTTAACGTGTAAATTATAGTCTTTAAGTAAGATAGGTTTACCTTCATAACCAAATTCAACATGATCCAATGTAACCTTATCCTCTGTCTCAATATCAGGAACATCAACCTTTTCATTATTCATCTCTGGTTCATCAATAATCTCAAAGATACGTTCTGCTGAGGCTATGGTTGCTTGAATGGTATTAGTTAAGTTAGCCAATTGAGAGATTGGCTGTGAAAACTGGTTCATATATTGTAGAAAGGCTTGGATATCACCAAGTGGTAAATTACCATTTGCCACTGAAATACCACCATACATTGCTACAAAAACATAACCTAAATTATTTAAAAATGTCATAAGTGGCATGACGATTCCTGAAATCATTTGAGCCTTCCAAGAAGCTTTATATAATTTGTCATTTTCACTTTCGAATACTTCAATTGAATCACTCTCATGATTAAAACTCTTAACAACAACATGTCCTGAATAATTCTCTTCAACTTGATTATTTAACAAACCAAGTGACTTTTGTTGTCTCTTAAAGAACTTCTGTGATTGTGGCGCGATAACACCAACAACCAACAAACTAACTGGAATAGTGGCTAATGCAATTAGCGTTAACTTCCAACTGATAGTAAACATCATCCACAAAACACCAATGAATGTAACTGTACTTGTAACAACTTGGGTAACACTTTGTTGCAATGTACCGGCAATATTATCCATATCATTGATAGCACGAGACATAATATCCCCATTAGAATGTGAATCATAATATCCAATTGGTAAACGTTCCATCTTTGCTTTTAAATCACGTCTCAACATAAAAACTGTTTTTTGTGATATACGAGTCATTGTGAACTGTTGCAAAAATGTAAACAGAGCTGAAGCCAAATACATCAACATAACAATTAAAATTATATGTTCAATCTTAGTAAAATTAATTGGTAACTGACTGACCTGAATACCTGCTTTTTGTTGAGCAGCACCAGTCATAACTCCTTTGTATATCTCAGTAGTAGCTTCACCCAAAATCTTAGGAGTTCTAATTTGGAAAATAGCTGAAGCAATCGCTAATGCCAAAACAATGACGATACCAACTACATAAGTTGACATGTATTTTGCTAAACGACCTGTTGTCTTCCAAAAGTTCTTTGGTTTAACAACTAAACCTGGACCATGTCCTGGTCCATGACCACCACTGGGTTGAGATTTAGTATCTTCTTTAGCCATTACTTAGCCTCCTTAATCTGGGACTCAATAATTTCTTGATAAGTCTTATTATTTTCTTTCAATTCTTCATGTGTTCCTAAACCGACCATTTTACCATCATCAAGCACAACAATTTGATCTGCATCAGCAACAGTTGAAATTCTTTGTCCAACAATAACAACCACACATTTACTGATTGCTGAATCATTTTTAAGTGCTGTTCTAAGATTTAAATCAGTCTTGAAATCAAGTGCTGAGAACGAATCATCAAAGACATAGATTGAAGCGTCTTTAACAAGTGCTCTAGCAATAGCCAAACGTTGCTTTTGACCACCAGAGAAGTTATCCCCACCTTGTTCAACAATAGCATCAAGTTGACCATCTAGTTCTTTAACGAAGTCAGCCGCTTGAGCAACTTCAAGTGCATGCCAGATTTGGTCATCAGTTGCATCATCTTTACCATATGTCATATTTGTTCTTATCGTACCCTTAAACAAGATAGCTTTTTGTGGAACCATAGCAACTCTCTTGTTAATATCCTCGGTATTCAAGGCTTTTACGTCGGTACCATTTAAACTTACGACACCTGTTTCAGAATCAAAGAACCTTGGAATCATGTTGATCAAGGTACTTTTACCTGAACCAGTACCACCAATAATAGCTAATGTTTGACCTGCGGTTACTTTGAAGTTTAAATTAGACAATGCAAGGTTTTCAGCGCCTGTATATCTAAAATTAACGTCACTAAAACTAAGTGATGGAGCATCCTTTACTTTTGCTGGTTTAGCAACTGTATCAATAGTACTTTCAGTAGCAAAAACCTCTTGGATACGAGCAGCTGATGCTGAAGCACGAGGTACGAATACAAATACTAATGATAAAATCATAAAACTCATTAGGATCTGCATTGCATAAGTCATAAATGCAATCAAATTACCAACTTCCATTGATTGATTGGCAATATACTTAGCTCCCAACCAAGTAATCCCAACGTTGGTACCACTCATAATCAAAGTAACAATTGGAAACATCAATGCTACAATTGTAAATACTTTGATTGCGTTGTTAGTATAATCAGCATTGGCCTCTTCAAAACGTCCTTGTTCAAATCCGTCTTGACGAAATGCCCTAATAACACGCACTCCAGTTAAACCTTCACGGAAGATAAGGTTCAATCTATCTGTCTTCTTCTGCATTGCTTTGAACAATGGCACAGCAAAAAACATGACCAAACCAACCAACACAATTAAAATTGGTATTGAGATAAGGAATATCTTGGTCATCTCAGAATTCTTTTGGTATGCCATAACACTTGCACCTATCAACATAATAGGTGCCATGATCATCATACGAAGCATCATGATCATAACGTTTTGAATTTGAATAACATCATTAGTAGTTCTAGTTGTTAACGATGATGTATCAAAATTGTCAAATTCATCATTCGTGAAAAATAAAATCTTTTTAAATAAATCAGATCTTAATTTTTTACCTAACCCTTGTGAAGCTTGGGCAGCCATTAGAACATTTCCAACAGCTGCAATAACACTGACAATCGAAATTAATATCATTTTCGTTCCGGCATGTATAATATAATTAGTATCACCGGTTGAAACACCATTATTAACGATATCAGATGTGATGTTAGGCAAATACAATGTGGTTATGACCTGTATAGTCATAAATACTACTGCACCAAGAACTTGCCACAAATTGATTCTGCCACGAGCAATCTTAAACAATCTATTCACTCCTTTATAAAAAACCCATTATAGTATTAAAGCACTTATTAAAACAAAATACTAATAATAATTATCAATAAGGTGGTATACCCATTGAACAATAAAATTAATACCCTCAATCCGATAAGAGGACTGCTTCGTATTATAGCATTTATATTACTATTTATTGCAGAACAAATTCCATTATCCATACTTACTTTGACAAAAAAAGACTTAGGTCCAAAATATTCTGTCTATTTAAAAGTTGCACCTTTTGTCACATTGATACTATTGGCAATTGCATCATTTATAATATGGCTTGTCTTTAAACGCGCCCAAAAGTTCAAATCCATTAAGTTTAATAAATCCACTTGGATCATTATTATAATTGCAACCATCTTAGTTTTTGCGGTGAACATTATAACTGTTCCATTGATGAAAACCACTAACGACAATGTTGCTGCATTAGAATTAGTAGGTAAGAATAATATGCTTATTCTAGTCTTTTTTACAATAATTGTCGCTCCAATTCTGGAGGAAATCATTTTCCGTGGAATATTTATGAATTGGTTCTTTGCTAATAATCCACTAGTATCAGTTCTATTAAGCGGGATTGTCTTTGGATACGTTCACGCTCCTTTTTCACCAAATATTGACTGGATATATGCATTATCAAAGATATTGCTTGGTATTATCCTTGCTGCAGTCTACTATCGAACCAAAAATATTAAGGCAAGTATTACTGTTCACTTCTTGAATAACTTTCTTGCCATCATATCGGGTCTTATATAAATGAAAGAACACGACAAAAGAAAATTAAATGAAGCATATCAAGATGTTTTAAGAAAGATTGTTATTTGGGGTGTATTATCCATGTTACTGTTGGCATCCTCAAAAATTACCGGTTGGATTATTATGGAATTTGCCGGACTTATAAGTGTGGTTTATACAATTATTCTTGTTGGCATTCTATTTTATATAGCATTCATTAAGCGACGTTAATAACGTTGCTTTTTATTTTTACTAATTTTTAATGACAGTGGATATTTATGAAATCAAGGTTAATCTCAAGCGGATTCTAGCAAACTTTTAAAAGCAAAAAGACCGATACATAAGGCTTTTACACCTTAATATCGGTCTTTAGTTTTAACCTATAAATCACAAACTATCACCCGTATGGGGGTTTATCCCCCACTTATGAAACACTAGCAATACCAAGGTGTTCAAGGGTTTAAAGCGCTATAATGTGCCCGTGGCTCATCTCGTGGCTCAACTATTTAAAATAGGGAGCAGAATTGACTTCGTTAGTCTTAATTGACTAGCGATTTTTTTGTACAAAAAAGTTTTATTATTTAGCAAAATAACTTGACCATACACTAATATGAGTGTATTATATTATATTATATATAGAAGGGAGGCAATACAGATGACACGAATGGAACTACGAAAACAAAAAAGAACCTTAACAATCGAATTGTCGGTAAACATCTTCGGATTGATAAAGTTCTCCATAAAATCGACAAAGGAAAGCCCCTAAGGGGGTTTCCTTTATGCACTTAAATTATAACATTTAAGGAGATTTAATTCATGAAAAAAACATATCAAAGTAAGAATACAACTATGACATTTGAAATTAACAAGCCTACCAAATGGTATCAATGGCTAGTAATTGCATTAGCAATAGTCGGAATAATTTATTTAATAGTGAGGTAACAGTATGACTGAAAAACTAACTGAGGCACGTATAAAGGCCAATAAAAAATGGGATGAAGATAATAAGGAACGAAAACAATATCTAAACACTCGATCAGTTGCTAGAAATTTCATTAAGAAACGTGCCACTTTGGATGACATCAATGAATTAAAAGAATTGATTAAAATCCGTGAAGAAGAATTAAAATAAAATTATATCCCCCTCAAAAAGTAACCCTCCACCTAAATTAATAGGCAAAGGGTTACTTTTTTATATACAAAAAAAGCCTTACTTGACGGACGATATACGGCAAGATAGGCTTTTCGGCAACAGAGACTACTGAGCTTTGTAATCACTGAACGACACAATATAACTCAAAACTTAATACAACTCAATTAAAACAAGTTTATACTTCATTGTCAAATTTTTTATTGCTTTTAAACAATTCCGTTTTTGACAATAATTTGATATTATTTTTTATTAGGGACAAGCACTGCTCTTTGTCCTCGTTGTTTGTGATCAGCAAAGAATAAATAGTCCGCAGTAAGGACGGCACATATAATTGAAAAAACTTAATACTTTTTTTAAGAAACATGGTTTTGACTTTGCAATGTTTATGGCTAGTATTGTAGTAGATGTCATGATTGCAATTTTATTTTAAACAGCAGTGCGAAGACAGAGGATTGAGCCCCTCTGTCTTTTTTATATGTTAACATATTCCTCAAAATTTCCAATAAAAAAGCCCCCTACCTAAAATTAATTAGATAGAGGGCTATTTATGTAAAATCGGAATGGTTTTACAAATACATATGATACAGATATATCTACCGAGTTGCTAACTCAATACAGCATAATCAAATATTTAATTATCTGTTTCCGCCACCGATTGTGTAATAAGTATCTATGTATTGATTAGTAGCAACTTGTAAGTATAACTTTCCATTAATCCAATGTGGACGGTCGTTAGTCTTCCACTTAGATTGATCAGTGAAAGTTTTGCGACTGTCCGAAATCTGCTTACCTGTTGAATCCACAGCATTGACACCAGATATGGCGTTGATAGTTACTAAGTTAGCTTCAGAAGTGTATTTCTTTGGAATGTACTCGTCTGTAGCAATTCTGTACATTGGCAAACCATTGACCGTTGTCAGATAACTAGTCTTCCAAGCTGTATCATTACGTAATTTAGTATTGCTACCAGGTATAATTTTACCTTTAGAATTCCAACCAGCTATACCAGTTGTTGGACCGTCTTTAATTGTCACAGCATCACGTATAACTGTGGCTGTAGGTGTTGAATAGAAGCCATGTAGTAAGTCTTCAGCTAACCTCTGTTTAGTTATACCCCAGCTAGCAAGATAGCCGTAAGGGTCTTGATGGTCGCCACCATAGTTGTTAGTTACCCACAAGTGTGACTTAATACCGTTACCATAGCCGTCCAAAGTTAATGGGATACCGTAGTAGTTAGCCCAATATCTGGCTAGGTTAACGTAAGTGTGGTAATCAGCATTGAATGTATTACGGTCAGCTGTACGTGCTAATTCAATTTGAACTGGCGAATAAGGATTAGCTGACAAGGCTCCCCAAGCTACATAACCTGGTTGTCCTACTTGATACACTTGACCGCCACCACCTACAAAATAAGTAGCATAGGCGTTCGAATAATTATTATGCATGAATTGTACTTCGTGCAACACAGCATTAGTGTCATTCACATCATTCTGATTGCCCGATTCATGTAAGATAATATAGTTTCTATATGCTTGTCGTGAATCACCCTGATAAGCTCCCAGAGCATAATTCTGATTAATATTGAAGTCAGAATTAACATCAGCATCAACAGTTACTGGTGCAAGAAAAAAGCCTGCTAAAATTACTAGCAGACCTAAGATATTTATTTTGTTTTTCATATTATCCCTCTTTTGGTTTTGAAGTGTCGTAAATGATACCAACTAACCCACCAACAGCTAATAGTGAGTTAACAATATCCATAACTTGGCCAGATAATTCAGCTGGTAATTGGATATTAAAAAGTGCCAGTACTTGCTGTACCAGCACTAACAGAATTGATATCAATGACACCCACCATACTTTGGAGTGCCAATCTATTGATAATTTATTTGTCTTCATTTTTCTTTCTCCTATTCAAATTATTTTTGTCATATAGAAAACCAATTTCGATATCATGTCTTTCAATATCTAAATGATTTTCTTCAATCTTGTCTTTCAAATCACTATGAGCTTTATTAGAATTGGCGTTTAATTCTGTAATTGCCTTGCTTAAATCTGATAACTTATCGTTCAACGGCTGAAACAGGATTCGCCTAACTGCCGCTATTATCAATGAAGTGATCGTAGCGATGCCAACCCAATCACTGATAGTGAAGCCCAAAACTGTAAATGTATGTGGTGGCATATTATTTTCACTTCCCTAACCTGTGGTATCAGTATCTTCAGTATTATCTTCCACAGGCTCATCGGTCATAGATTTTTCTAATTCTGCTTGTCTATCAATCTCAGCCTGTTTCTCCGCTTCAATTCTGTCCTCTTCAGCTTTTTGAGCATCTAAGATAGATTGTTTTTTAGCCTCAATATTAGCTTTAATTTTAGTAAAATCATCGTCAGTGATAAAGCCAAGTTCAATAGCCTTTTCAACCATTTCATCAGTCCAATTTTTTGATTCATACCAATTTCGAATATTTTCAATTGTAATTAAATTATTTAGCATCTGTTGCACCTCCTTGAGTCATCAAGCTATATGCAATCTGCGAGTTTTGAGCTTGCAATGTTTTATTTGTATCATCCTGAACCATGGCAGTGTATGCCATGGCCGCTACTGGTGCCGCACTTGCCACCGTCGCTACTTGTTGCCAAGATCCAACAACACCAGAAGTTATATATTTGAAATACATTTTTCCACCATTGGTAACTCCAAAAGCGTATCCATTATTAACATCAGATTTATAGATTTGTCCTCTAATAGAATCACCTAACGTATTGCCTGCCTTGTCACCTTGAATATAAAAAGTTTTCAAACCACTTATTAAAGATTTAAAAGTTACGTCAACAGTAGTCGAATTATCTGACAATGAAATGCTTGAAGAACCATCATCCTTAGTGATCTTAGACTTTTGCCAATCAGCAGTATCAGAAGTATTTACTTCATCTTTTAGAGCTGGTGTCCAATCAGTTTCAATATTTCCGCGTTCAACTTTTACAAATTTAACATACAAATCGCCTGAACTAATATAAATGCAAAATCTATTGCTTGCTGCCCTAATATTCTTAGAAACAATTTTTGACCATGAATCGGTGGGATTTTTATATGGATTCTCTGGATACTTTCCAGTTTCAATCCCAAATCTAATAATTGTTGCATCACCTTTAACTAAGCCACTTGCAATCCAACTTTCTCCAGACTTTAAGGAATTTGATCCATAATATGATGGTGAGCTGGTAAATATACCTGTTGGTCCATTACTAGAATGAATATGAAGCATTTTATTTCCTGCTTCATCATTCTCAACGGCGACTGTTCCATTTTCGGCGTTATATATATTCCAATTCATTAACGAATTGCTAAAATCACCATTGGCCAATAGGTTGACTCCACCAATATTGACTTTCCCTTGTAATGCATTAACGCTACTAGTTATCCCAGCCAGTTTACTATTTAAGCCATTAATTGAGTTGGTTCCCGTTTTTACATTGCTTTTTAATTCTTGCAAATATGCGTCTGATTGTTTTGTAACATTTTCAAATTGTGAGATTAAGTCGTCAGAAACGCCCGGAACATAGCTTTTTAAATCGCCATCTATTATAGTTCCCGGAATTACAACAACTTCAAAGCTCTCAGTACTAATATTTCCGTTCAAAAGGAAATATGCGTTTCTAATTTTAGTATTTTTAGAAGTTACCGCCGGCGCAACATTATAAGTGATAACATTCCCAGAAATGGTTGCAGGATCATTAGCAATTGCCGTGCCATCACTTCGATTACCGCTGAAGGTGGCTGTCTTAAAATTACTGTATGGCGTCCCATTTTGATAAATAGTTGCTTTGATTGTATTATCTGTATCGCCAGATCGTAACGTTACTGGCCGATTAATAAATTGACCAGCTTTATTAATATCTAATTTAACTTCACTAATCACTTTCAGTCACCTCTTTTGATGACAATTTCTTGGCTAAATCTCGAAATTCTGCGAAGTCGGCTTCTTCAATATCAGAGCTGCCTTCTACAATTCGACTTTCATTGATATTCACAATACTGTTACCGTCAAATGTCGCATTAAAGTTGGCCAAAATAGTATCACCATCTTTACTATTTCCATTTAAATATATCGTCTTGCTTGTTGTTAAAGCCATTATTTTTTATCCTCCGTTAAATATCCTTCTGGAATTGCTTCCGGACTATTTTCGTAAATTTGATTAATTAAATTTTGCAAATCTGCAACTTGAACGGTTAAAATATTCTTCTCTTTTAGAAGTGTCATGTAATCTGACTCATATCTATCAGTCAACTGGCCACTATCAATTTGCGTTAATTTTTGTATGTTTAATTTTTTCATTAGATCCTTCTTCCATCTACATATACTGGGCCAGCTAAATACAGACCTCCACCATCACATGAGATATTTCCACCACTTGCAATATGTAGATATTTAATTGTTCCAGTTCTACTTACATTGATTTTGCTTGTAGAAATTGTGTTGACACCATCTAGGTGGCCAACCGTCATGGCTGGTGTTGTGATACCATAATTGGCAATTGAAGTACTGATATTACCAGCTGAGTTTTTAATTTGTAAACTTGAACTACCAACAATTTTTGCACTATTGATTGTCACTGAATTCAACGTACCAGAATTAATATTCCCACCATTGATAGTAGTACCAGTCAGTACATTAGTTGTTAATGAATCTGCATAAACACGCCCGTCAGCACCCAAACCAGCTTTCACAGTTCCATTGGTTGAATGGAATCCTGCACCGTGATCATCAAGCAGCCAGTACCCGTAGTCAGTTTGTATTTCCAATTGTGTGGCTTCGGCTAAAGATGGTATCCATCTTAACTTATTAGTTCCGCCAGAATTCATGAAATTGCTTAGGCTGATTTTTGTATTATTAACATCGGTTTTAACTGACTCAACTTGTTCTTGAGCTTTCTTTTCAACGTCATCAATTTTCCCATTAAATGTATCATCAATAGTATCATAATTCGATTGAACATCTTCACCCAAATCGCTGATGTTGTCAGTAATACTGTTAGTTGCATCAACAATGTCAACGCCGGTTTTAGCAATGCTTGATTGTGACTTTTTGGCTTCTTCTTTTATTCGTTTGTCCAAATACATGAAAATAGTTTGTTGAATATTCCCAGCCTTAACAGTCTTATTAGTCATTAAATCGGGGTCAAAATAGCGTTCCACAATGGTCTCATCAGTGGCCAAACCG
Organism: Companilactobacillus allii; assembly: GCF_001971585.1. Lineage (NCBI taxonomy): Bacteria > Bacillati > Bacillota > Bacilli > Lactobacillales > Lactobacillaceae > Companilactobacillus > Companilactobacillus allii. The sequence goes on from NZ_CP019323.1 coordinate 2,291,885, forward strand.
TAATCTTTATCGTAAATTCTAGCAATGTCACCGATATTTGCTTCTTGAACTCTCTTTTGACCAGCGTTTACAACATCAATAGAAATAGTGTAAGTTGGTTTATCAACATTAGGATTTTCAATGAAATAATTGTTTGAAACATCGACTAAATCATATAAGTTATCAACTCTTGATGAGTAATCGACGTATTTTCGATGAGCCATTTTATAATTATTTTTTAAAGGCGAATTAACTTCTGGCCCATATTGAATTTGTTCATCGTCTGCGTCATCAGTGGTTGAAGCGGCAGCATCAGTAGCCCCGGAAATTATTTTGCCAAGGCTTCCCTTAAATGAAACTGCATTGGACAACACCCACATATTGGTAGCAACTCTAAACTGATAGATACCATTTTTATTTCTCTGACGGTCCACCGACCATTCGGAAAGTGGCTCAAGAATTCGATTGTTAACCATCACATTTTTATCGTTATATAATTCTGCTGGCACATTACCAACGGTTGCTATACCTGATGTTACAGATACAACTTTCCAGCCACCTTCATCGGTAGTTGTAGCCGTAGCAGGTACCGAAATTGTTTGGCCAATTGTACCCTTGAAAGTTCCGCTTTTGGAATCAATCCATTGGTTTAATCCAACTCTATATTGAGTTATTCCGGACTTGCTTCTGACACGATCAACAATCCATTGACTCGCTTTGGCTAGTCCTTGATTAATCACCTTCTGGTTATTCTCGGTATATATTTCTGCGTAGGTATTCCCAATGGTTAAATTTCCATCGTTAACTTTTTTAACAGTCCAACCATCAGAATTAATTGTGTAGTTACTTTGGGTACCACTTGAGTCGACACTACCTTTTAAAGTAATGTCAGAAGCGTTAACCCACATATCCATACCGATTCTATACTGAATAACTGAGCCTCTAACGCGTTGCAAATCAGTATTCCATACATTGTTTGCGCTAAGTTTTCCACCACGCATTTGATAGTCATCATCGTAAACAGAAATGTCACTACTATTTGTGACAGTCCCACTTGTAACTTTAAAATATGACCAATTAAAGTTAGGCGTATCGGCTGGAGCTGGTTGAGAGACAACACTTCCAACGCTTCCTTTAAATGTCATATCCGAAGCATTAACCCAATTATCCATACCAATTCTATACTGGGTTACACCTGATTTACTTCTAATTCGGTCGGTGGCCCATTGTGATCCAGTGGCCACAGCTCGTGTTTTATTGGCAACATTGGAATCTGAATAAATGACTGCTGTGTTAGCTGCGGTCACAACACCACCGGCGTTGATACGTTTAATAGTCCAACCATCTGTATTGGTAGCCGTCACTTTATTAGGAATTACATCTCCTATTTTTCCGGAAAATGTAACAGCCGTATCCGAAACCCACTGATTAGTTGCCACTCGATACTGGGTTTGACCCATCAAAGTTCTACGTCTATCGGTTACATATGAATCTCCTGTATTCAATGAGGCACCTGTCGCATTTCCCAAGTCATTAAATACATTTGCTTTCGTATTACCAACTTTAACAATTCCATCGCTGATTTTTTTAACTGTCCAAACGTTTGAATACGTTGGTGAAACCGGTTTTGATGTCACTGTTCCAATCGTTCCAGAAAATGTTACATCAGAAGAATCAACCCATTGGTTTAATCCAACACGATATTGGATATCGTTGTTCTTAGTTCTACGTCGGTCAACTTTCCAATCAGTTTGGGCGGTTAATCCGGATTTGGTTTTAGTCCCATCATCGGAATAAATTGGGATGTCGAAACTTCCGACTTTGGCCAAACCATTTGAAACCTTCTCAATTGTGTAGCCCCAGTCATTGGCAGCTGAATCCGAGTGATCAACTTTATACTTATAATACGGAACTATTGAAGTAGTTAAGGCATCAATACTCTTATTAATAGTTACACCAGATATATTTTTACCTTTTCGTAAATCAATGTACTTATCTGTATTTTTCTTGGTCAGCTTTAGTGATAATCCTTTTCTAACAAGTCTGGCATCTAAAATGCTTGTAAGAGAATTTGTTTCACCTATTAAAATTTGACCAGGGTTGTCATTCTCATAGACAACATCAGTCTTACCAATTATCTTATCGATATCAGTTGAATAAGTGAACTTTTGACTTGGTAAATCAAGCATGCCAGTCATTTCAGAAAGAATATCTTTGACCTTCTTGCCATCAATACTTAATTTTCCTTTGACATAATTCTCATTAGTAAACATTGTGACATGACTACAGCTGACAGTTATAATTCCAGGACTTTTTACGGCCAAACTTTTAATATAAAAAAAGTCCGTATCAATTTTAGATACAGACGTAGCAATAATCATTTCAGTTTTAATTTTCTTAAATAGCTTATCAGTAACCAGCATATCGAAGCTAAATGTATAGTCACCGTTGAAAACTTCATGCACCTGTTGATTACTTGCTGTGGTTATCCTGCCTAATCCAGATTTTGGATAATCATTTATTGAATTAAGTAATACTGGTTTCATTTTAAATTGTCCTCCATCTTGGCCAGATTGTTGCATCGGCAGTTATAGTATTAGTACCTGGATATAATTGTGGAAATTCCTGTGCCATATCAAACGCATTATCAACTAAACCCGTGTCAGTATAAACGTCTTGCTGTTCCTCCAACGCGTCCACAGTGGCGCCGCCGCTCGGCAATGTGTAATTGAATGTATCTGAATTAATAGCAAGTGAGCCACCTGAATTGAATTTAATTAGTGGCCGGGAAGCATAAGAAAACTTATTCTCTAATGTTAGGCTGCCATTAACCTCATAACTAACTTCTGGCTCATAATATTTGAATGCTTTAGCTGTCAATTTAAAAACTAATGCCGTCCAGTAGCTTGTTCGAGTAACTCTTGACTGAGTTACTTCTTCAGCATTTGTAATATAGTAAACAAAATTTGGCTCGCCATAATATGTGAATCCCACATAATCAGGCGAATTGAATGCGGATATCAGTGCTGACACACGCATTGTACGGTCAAGTTCATTGTCTGCTTGAACAACTATGTGTAACTCGACGCTACGATTGTCGTAAGAATCTTCATTAAGGATAGATTGAAAGTTAGCACCCTCAATTTGTTCCATTGTTTTCTTCATTTTTGGAATTGAAATAATTGGATAGGATTCAAGAAATGAATGCAAGCCTAACATCCCTGTTTTTCCGTTTATTAAAAAGTCTCCTTTTATCATACTATTGAACCACCTCCAAATGCGTCTGATGTGTTGTTAAACATTTGTCGCTGTTTTTCTTCAATCATTCCAGCAATTCTGTTAGCTAAATCTTTATCATTAGTGTTCCCATCTACTGAAACATTAATATTGATAATTGGTGCTGATTTCATATTCTTGCTAATCTGATCACCAATCATACTTAGTGTTGATTTATTAAGTGGAAGCATTGCCTCAGGGCCAGCCTCGCCAGCTCCCGAAACTCCAGTTGGTCCATTAAATAATGTAGGCTTCTTGAACACTGCACCTTTGGCGTACCACTTAACATTTAGATGTGGAACTGTCATCTTCTTCAAATCAAATCCACCCGAAATACTGAAATGAGGCATAGCTGGCAAACTAATTTTAGGGATTCTCAAATGCATACCGCTAAAGAATCCTTTAATAGCTGAAACAATTCCAGAAATCGTACTCTTAGCAGCTTGAACTGGTGTTACCATCGCTGACTTAATTCCATTCCAAACTGATGAAGTCACAGATTTAATAGCGTTCCAACCTGATGAAACTACCGACTTAACAGCATTTACAACATTAGTAATCGTTGATTTGATACCATTCCAAATATTGGATACAACAGATTTAACTGCGTTCATAACACTTGATGTTACAGACTTAACGCCATTCCAAGCAGAACTAACAACAGACTTAACTGAATTAGCAACTGTAGAAATAACCGATTTAATGTTATTCCAAACACTTGAAACTACTGATTTAACAGAGTTCAAAACACTGGAAGTAATTGACTTCACACTATTCCACACGTTGCCAACGAATGAAACTATTGGTGCTAGGACCGTGCTCACTGTAGTTACGATAGCATTGAATCCTGTAGAAACAACATTCACAATCGTGGTCAAAATCGGTTGAACGAATCCCTGAATTCCTGTCCAAATTGCTTTGAACGCATTACCAATATTGGTGAAAATTGCATTCCAGATATTAAATGAAGTCTGAAAAATAGTAGTGATTATCAGCCAAATACCTTGAATGATTGAAACTACTGTCATAAATCCGAGTTGAAAAACTCGCTTGATCGTATCGATTATTGGAGTGAGAGTGTTGACCATTCCATTCCAAATATTTTTAGCAGCATCGCCAATTGATTGAAAAATTGGAGTTAGAAAATTCTTAACATTTGTCCAAGCCGTCTGAATAGCCTTAGTAACATTTTGTACAATTTGTTGGCCGGCCTTAGTTTTGGTAAAGAAGTAAACCAATCCAGCTACTAGTGCGGCAATAGCAGTAGCTGCTAAGACATATGGATTTAAACTCATTACAGTATTAAACGCTGCTTGAATACCCGTTCCAATTTTTGTAAGACTATTGAACGTCTGCATTGTTTTAACAATTGCGTTAATAGCTTGCATACCTTTGAATGCTACAACTGCTGCACCAACAGCCACGCCTAAAGCCTTAAATGCGCCACTATTTTGTTTAACAAAGTCAACAATTTTCTTAACTTGATTCAATGCTTTAACAGTCACATCACCGAGTTTATTAATTGAATCAGTAAGATTTTTCTTACCGAATGAATCAATAATCTTCATGATTGCTGTTTCGGCACCAGCTTGCAAGTTACCAATAGCACCTTCAAAAGTCTTTGTACTCTTAGCAGCTTCAACCGCAACAGGTTTATTACCAAGTTGCATGATTGCTTTGTTAAACTCGTCAGAAGTGATCTCGCCTTTTGCCATTGCATCACGGAAATTACCAGTGTAATCACCATTCTTTTTCATTGCTTCTTGTAACTTACCAGAAGCACCAGGAATAGCATCAGCTAATTGATTCCAATTTTCTGTGGTCAGCTTACCAGCACCAGCTGTCTGAGTTAGCACCATGGCAACTGAGCTAAACGTATCTTGATTACCACCAGCTACCGCATTTAAGTTACCTGCGGCTTCCGTCAATCCTTCATAATTGTTAATACCATTTGAAGCTAACTGCGCAGTAGTATTTGATACGGTCCCTAAATCATAAACTGTGTCATCAGCATATTTCTTCATTTCGGCAGTAGTCTTCTTAATTTCAGCAGAACCAGCACCAGAAAACTTCATTGTTGATTTGAACTTGTCCAATGAATCTGAATCAGTCATAGCTTCTTGACCCAATTCACTAAGACTATTCTTAACTGATTGAAATACTGATTGTGCCATACTGAAAACAGTTCCAAAAGAAAAAGTCTTTTTGAAACTTTCAAATTTGCTTGCCGCATCTTCTCCAGCGTCTCCAAGACCTTTTACATCTCTTGAAACATTAGTTGAACTACCACCTAATTCATCAATCTTACTTTTAACATTTGAAATACCGCCAGCATTACTATCGACACCGTCTAGTGCACTTTCTAGCTTGCCTAAATCTTGTGCACTGATACCAGCTTCCCTAGCGATTTTCTGTAATGCTGTTTGCATCTGTTCAGAACTGGCAGTTCCATTCTTAATAGCATTGGTTAATCGTGAACCAAGTACAGAAGAATAATCTTCCACAGAAGTTTTAGTGGCAGTGAAGTAGTTCTTTAATCGTTCGGTATTGGTACTTAAAGATTTCTGCTCACCGGATAGATTACTCAATTGGTTCTTGTAGCCTTTGAGTGAGCCTTCTGTAGCAACAATTTCACGTTGGAAATCACGATATTGATCAGCACCGATATCACCATTCTTAAATTGTTGGTCAACCTGTTCTTGAGCTTTCTTTAAAGCACCTAACTTTTCAGAAGTAGTTTCAACAGCTTTACTTAGCAATTGTTGCTTCTGTGAAACTAATTCAACGTTGCCCGGATTCAATTTCAATAATCTATTAACATCTTTTAATTCACTGCTGACTTTAACGGATTGGTCAGTGATTGACTTAAGGGCTTTATCAAGTCCTTTAGTATCACCGTCAATTTCAATTGTTATACCTTTAATTCGATTTGCCATTTTTCCTCCTTTCTAAAAAGCATCAAAGTCAGCTTGAGTAGCTTGTCTGACACCCTTTTGTGTTTTGTGTTCTGTATCATTAGCTTTGACGTATTCAACAATCAGGTCTTGGACTTGACCAACTGTTAAATCACGCATTTCTATAGTTGATAGCCCAATACGCTTACATATTTCAAGATATGTATCTGTGTCTATTGGTTCGTCCGACTCGTATTTGCTATCTAGGCTTTTTTTCCTGAAATAGAATTCTCAATTAAATCTTGAATTTCTGGTAGAACCTCACTGATATCCAAAGAGTCAAATTCAGATAACCAATCAACTAGATCAGGAAGCTTCTTGTCTGCTCCTTTAGCTGTTGCCCATAAGAATTGATAAAATGGCATCAAATCTAAGTTGTCCATATCCTTTCTTGTCCATTTTTCTTGTGGTTTATTTGCTGGAATAGCCTTCTGCATCTTCATTAAATCGGCAAAGAAATCAGTACCAAACTGTGCTCTATAGATGATTGGAGTAGCAGCGGTAGATACTAGCTTCACTTGCTTGTTATCGATTTCAATTGTTTTTTGCATGTTAATTTCTCCTATAAAAAAAGCGGGACTCATTTAAGAATCCCGCTAGTCTTTACTATTTTGGTGTAGGTGTAGCAGATGTGATGGTTCCTGCTGCTTTTTCATACCAGCTGTCATAGACCTCTGCTGGTGCATTTAAAGCTGTTTTAGTCTTAACATTACCAGTATAAGGGTCAGCGATTGAAGTAAATTCAAGTTCTTGTGCTTTTGGCTCAGCTTTTTCTGTCTTAGTTTCAGATGAAATCTTAGGACGTGAAAAAGTGTTATTGAATAGGAAGTGTCTTGTTGCTTTAACGTCTCCGTCAAATTCAAAACTCAATCCGATTGCATTTGGCTTAGTATCAACATTCTCAATAACTTGACCTTTCTCATCTACAATGTTGCCAAGAATATAGGCTTCCAAATCTTGTGGAATTTGATAAATACTTAACTTACCTGTATAGCCTTGATTATTTGAAGCGGTGTAGTAAATTTTATCGTCGGCATAAACCTTTACCATATCGCCTTCAGGATCCAACTCAATTTCACTAGCGCCAATCCACAATTTTCCTGGACCATAAATAAGCCCTGTTCCGGAATCGGTAATTGTGTGCCAGTGTACATTTTTAATACCATAGTTGACTTTATTTTCAACTACTGTTTCTGTATCTGCCATTTAAATATCTCCTTTTTTTAAATCGTTATTTGATACAGAACTTCAAACATTTTTTCGCTCTCAATCCATGATTCATAAGTCACAAATGGAATTTCGTGAGCATCAAAAAAACCAGTGATTAATTCTTCACTGGCCAAATCTTTTTTATCTGTATAAAGTTCTACATCTATTTCTTGAAAATCTGCATAGTTTTTGTTATCTGCGAAAGTAGGATCATTGCCCTTAACTAGATAAACTAAATAAGGTAATTCTGGTTGTTGGCCCGGTTTGAACTCATAATATGCAAGCGGTAATCCTGTTTCAGATTTGAGCTCCTTAGCAAAATCAATTAATTTCATGATTGAACATCTCGCTTTACTTCAGCCTCAAATTCTTCAATTACATGTTGCTCTACAGGTGCGATATGTGGAATTCCAGCAGTACGGCCTCCGTCCCGATTAGCATGACCATTCTCAAGCAAGTGAGTTAGTGAAGCGTGCGTTCTGTTATAAATGACTCTTGCATTACCATTCTTACGTTGTGACCAGCCACTTGCATAACCGCCAGTTCTTCGTGGTGAATTAGATTTCAGCTCACTGACACCATCACTAGCAACCTTTTTCTTAGATACTTCCAATTTCTTAGTTACATCTGAGTTATATTCCTTAAGATACTTAGTAATTTCTGAACTCAAGTCATCAATACTAATCTTTGCCATCGCCAACACTCCTTTCGCAGTAAAGCGTTGTCTTATCACCATTTTCAGCAATTCTGTAAATGTGGTATTTCTCTTTTTTATACTCAATATGTGATTCATTAGAATATTCAAAAGCATGTATCTTAAATGCTTTAGCGGGTTTCAAACCATTTTGACCAGCTGCACTAAATTCGTTAGCTCCCAGAGCAAGCTTGTTGGCATAAACTTTTCTACGCTCAGTGAACGGAATCTGATTCATTAAATCATCTTCCGTATAACCTGTATGTAGTAGATAGATAATGTCATTCGTCCGCATTGATATCACCCATTTCTGCAAGCACATTTTTCTTCATCTCGTAAAGTCCATTAAAACGTGCTGCATCAGGATTGTCATAACCAAATACAGACTTGGCATAAAAAATAACCGCCTGTTTTACGAGGGGGTTATCGGTGTCTTCTGCTATTTTAATTGGAACCCCTGCTGTTTTTAGATCATCAATAGCACCATCAATACATGCCTGAATCTCATTTTGAATATTCTCGTCGTCGGTAGTCACCCTTAGGGTGGCTTTGACCAGTTCATATATTTCATTGGTTTCACTCATCTAACCACCTCTATTTAGCAGGAGTAGTAGCGGCCACTTTTGGAGTTAAGATAGCTAATGCTTTCTTATCTAATACATTGGCATCCACTACCGTGTAGGCTACGTAGTCGTCTTCACGAGCTTTTGCATGTGTTTCAGTAGTAATTGATAGTGGTGCATTTTGATTCTTTACAACACCTGATGTGACGTTACCAAATAACAAGTCGCCTTCGTCAACACCAGCATCAGCTTTTACAACGTAACCAAATAGGCGTCCAACTCCACCAGATGTTGTGTCTGGAATAAAGTAGGGACGCCCATTACCGTCAACGATATTTGCAAGTTGATTCCAAACAGTTCCATTAGTTGCATAGAAGCAAGCACCGTTTGTATAGCTTGAGTGTAGTGTTGAAATTAGTGAGGTCATGTCAGCATATTTGATTTGACCAGTATAGTTAAGAATTTGTTTCTTGCCTTCGTCATCAGCATTTAATGCTGTCTTGATACCAGTTGGTTGATCAACACCATTACCGTTGTATGCTGCCAAACCGAGTGCAACACCAATTCTTTCAGCTAATTCTTGTTCAAGGAATGTGACAAATTCAGGAATTGCCATTGTCTTCATCTTCCATGAAACTGTTACTGACTTAGATAATTCCTTGCCGTCCAAACGTAGTTGAACGAATGTATTCTTTTCATCAGCTGTTGGTGTAGCTTCGTCATACCAAGCGGCATCACCTGATTCAATTTCTTTGTGCTTATTGAACGTCAATGTTCCCTTGACTGAGAAGCCTTTAATGTCTCCCCACAATGGATACTGTTCTTCAGCACGCTTCCAAATGCCTGCTACAACAGTGTCAGGAATTAATGTAGGTGTGTTAATTGTTGTGTGAGTGAATGAGGCATCGTTCAAAAACTTACGGTTAGTATTTTCATAAATGCTTGTTTCTTCGGCACTCATTTCTTTGCCTAGTAAATGTTTTGCCCAAGCATTTTCGTATGTGGCAGTCTTATCAGTGATTGAATTGACTACTGTCCCGTTGACTGGTTGACTCACATCCTTCAAGTCAGGTAGTGTTACGACGCCAGCTTTAGCATTCTTGTTAGCTTGTGTTGTTGCTTCATCATTGAACTTGGTTTCAAGTGCTTGAGCTTCGTTCTTTAATTTTTCGGCTTTCTCAGTATCTCCAGCGGTTAGCGCTGTTTGTGCTTCGTTGATTAGTCCGTTATATTTTTCACGGAATTCATTAATATTCATATAAATGTCCTCGCATTTTCATTAGTTCCAATTCACTTTTGAGTGAGTTGGTTTTTTCTTTTTTCTTATCTTTGTCTGGATCAGACTTCTTAGTTTTGTCTGGTTCATATTCTTTATCAGAATCGGGCTTTTCCTCAGTGGATTTATCCTTATCAGGTTTATCCTTGTTTGGTTCGTCTTCCTTTTCTTTGTCCTTATCAGCTTTAGAAGCCTTATTGACAAGATTCAAAAACTTATTCAAAGCCTCATCTGAAAACATTGGCTCTAAGCTGTTAGTTAAAACTGGCTGTTTATCTTGCAAAAACAAAACCTCATCAGCGAATCCCTTATCCACTGCTTCATCGGCAGTGAGCCAAGTTTCATCGTTCATGAGGTTTAAAATATCGTCTTTATTCATATTTGTTTTAGCAGTATAAGCATTTGCCAATGCTGAATTGTTGTTCTTAAGCACATCTGACATATGGTCCATGTCTCGGTAATCGCCTTGTTGACCTGATTTAACGTTGTGAATCATCAATTGAGCTGTTGGACTCATGGATACCTTGTCCCCTGCCATTGCGATTACAGAAGCAGCAGAAGCAGCTAAACCATAAATTTTCACATTGACTGAGCCGCTGTATTCCTTTAGTGATGAATAGATTTCTGAACCAGAAAACACATCGCCACCGCCTGAGTTGATAACCACATCAACATCTTCACCATTAGCATCATTTAATGAATCTTGTACTTTTCTAGGACTTGTATAATCAAGTCCCAAGAAGTCATACATAACGCCATAATTATTCGGAACTATTGACCCCGTTACTTTGATCGTCATTATTTACACCTCCCTTCATATCCTTTTCTTTGCCAGTATCCTTGCGAAGAATGTACTCATCGCCGCCATCGCGTGGTGGAAGATTAAAGTAGTCTCTAACTTCATTTGGGCTTAAAATTCCACGATCAACAAAACCAGCTAATGCAAGCTTGGTCTGCATTGAAGCATAGGTCATTGAACTAGATTCAAGTTCAATGTGGTTATCAAACGCTTGTTGATGTGTATTGAACAACTTAGATGTGAACTGGTCTGATAATTGAATCAGAATAGGCTCAATCTGAGATTCATAGAATGATATCCATTGATTTTCGTTGTAACTTGCTTGGATAATAGCTTTGTTAATATTAAATAGGCTGTATATCCTATCTGTCACGGCTTCCATCTGGTCTTTCCCAGGCACATACGGATTAATCTGAACTTGCTTCGCATCTGCCTTAGAATCAACGGCAGCAACACCAAACGTGTCTGATTCAGTCTTCAAATAGTTATCTGCGAACTGTTTAGCATTGTCTTTCAAGTCCTCTGGTCGTAACGAGCTGTTATAAACAAGTAACCAACGAATAGCATTGGAACTCTTGACTGCTTGGATAATTCCTTGGTTGGATACTTCCACAACATTCATCAACGATGTGAGTGTGTCGCCAAGTGGTGACCCAAATATTTCATTGTTGGCATAATCTTTTCGCAAATGAATCAAGTCGGTATATTTAAATGTCATGTCCCTACCCTCTGTTAAAAAGAAGTGAACATAAACATTCCCCTGAGCATCAATAATCCCATCAAACGAAGTAGCAGAGCTGAGTGGATAAATTCCAGTTGGAAACCCGTTTGTGTCACGAGTGATCACTGCGAAAGCATTATTATTAAGCTCCAACATGGCAGTCATTTTTTCTTGAAACATTTGACCTGACATTAATGGATTTGGCTGTTTAAGTAGCATTTTCATATATAAATCAGGGTTCACATTGTCACCTCTGATATGCTTAGCAACGGCTTTACCAACTGCTTGCGCTTTTGTTCTCACAATTGAACGAATAATATCTGATTGGTACAAATTCCCATTCCAATTAAAAAAGCCGTTCCCATTTTGAACGACCATCTTGTAGTTACTGCTAACTTTTGGCTTTTCTTGTGGCGAAAATAAATTACTAAATAATCCCAATTAATCACTTCCTTTCTTTTTAAATGACACTGTTATAGTCGTCCAAATATTCATCACGAATCGTATAAGCGTCTAATAATGAAGCAACACCATCGATACGTTTAGTTTTAGACTTACCCTTAGCAGGTTGAATGTTGTTATTTTTATCAATGTCCACAGATGTGTTGGACAAACACCATTTCAAAATTGGATTATTGTTATAAACAATTAATTTAGATTTCAAGTCAGCACCCATTGACTGCATCGGACTTGATAAAGTCTTCTTACCCTGTATTACAGGCTCTGTGACACCACGACCAAACTCATTGTTAAGTTCATCAATCAGATAAGCAGCAGACCAAGAATCATAGCCAATCTTGTATAAGTAGATGTCATCTTTATCTTGCAAGTCCTTGAACCACTCTGTTATCTCGTGATAGTTGACCTTGTTGCCTTGGGACAATCTGATAAGTCCCCTATCTTTCCATTTATCATAAGGAATCTTGTCTTCTACAATGTGTCTTTCAAAACTGTTCTCTGGAATCCAATACATTTGCTTAACATAAATGTGTGGATCATTAGGAACCTGAAAAATAGCCGTTGCACAAGTTAAATCAGTAGTAGCAGATAAATCAATTCCACCAATTCCGTACCTTGGCTTCAATTCTGAAATATCGAACGTCTTTTCATTATTCAAATCTTCAAAGTTTAGCCATGCTTCTGTAGAAGTTTCACGAATATTAAATTCCTTGCAAACAAGGTTTTTAATCAGCGAATGATTATGTTTAGCACGCTCAACCTTTTCAGCTAAGGTGGTTTTATTCTTAATCGTTCCTAAGCCGGGGTTAGCTTTCTTCCACATAGCTGGAACCGTCCATTCATTGCGGTTGTCTAACTCGTAAATAAAGAATATTGATCGGTAATCTTTATACCCGTCATCTTGCTCATAACCATTAACGGTTTGAACACCCTCGTCATAAATCTGGTCGTAAATATCTTCTCTAACCGTACCAGCAGTAGAAGTAATAAATATTAATGGCTCTTCACGAGCAGTGATACCATCAGCCATGATGTTATAAAGAGCTTCTCCATTCTTCCATTGGTGAATTTCGTCCATTAAAACACCGTGAACGTTCAAACCATCCAAGGTATCAGAATCGGCCGAAAGTGGTTTAAAAACGCCGTCATTAAAGTTGACTGAATCAAGTTCAGCAATCTTAGGCTTGATAATTTTTCTTAAATCAGGCGACTTTCTAACCATCGACTTGGCTTCATTCCAGATAATTTTGGCTTGGTCTTTCTTGGTAGCAACCGCATAAACTTCTGGTCCGGGTTCACCATCAGCAACTTGTAGATACAAAGAAACGGCAGACCCTAACAAGGACTTGCCGTTTTTCTTTCCAATAATTAATGTTGCACGTTGATATTGTCTATTGCCGTTAGAATCAATGAAACCGAAGATGGCGGCTAACATAGCTTTTTCCCAAAGCTCAAGTACAATTTTCTTGCCACCCATCTTGCCTTTAGAATGTCTGCAATAATTCTCAATAAACTCAATAACGTGATTACCACGAAAGTTGGAGTAGTAGAAGTCTTGTTCATCGTGCTTTAACTTCCACACCAGATGTTTGTACGTCAGATATATCTTCTGACTAACGACGTTCTTACCGCCATTCTGTTTAAATGTGTTCCAGTATTCTAAGATTGGATCATAATCATCTGGATATTTAATCATTTCTTTCACCTAGAAACTGTTTAAAATTGGCGTCATCATCGGTTTTAGCAGGCATTGGCACGTCTTTTGGAAGTAAACCAATCAACTTATCATAAGTGGCAGTGAACCTATTAATCATAGTGTTGTAAGACTTTTGTGCTGGATTCTCGACTAGCATCTTTTGTTTTCCATTTTCCATCATGTAAGTAGCGCCGTTTTCTTTAACATCATCTTCCAAGTTTTGGAGGGTGATAGTCATAAATGCCAGTCTTTCAATTAGTTTGTCAGCTATATCTCGCTTTTTATCAGGTATTTCAACAAAGGCTTCTTTAAGTGACTTTTTTTCCTTATTAATTCTTGTGTTCTCTGTTTTAACACTCATATTATGTAACCCCCCTCATGTAAGATTTAAGCTGCGTGTTACAGCAATGTTCATCATCGGTGCCTAACCCCCCCAACGGTTACAGCGATTTAAGGGGGGGACTGAAAAAAATAAAAATTTTCTAAAAAATAATTTTAAATTTTAAAAAAATATTTTTTTGTGATGAAATAATAAATAGTTAGTACGAATATATTTTATTTAATTAAAATAGTTTTGTTTGTCTTCTTCATTAACATCAACCAAGTTACCTTCATCATCAAATATTAATCCTTGTCTAGTAGTTGTATCATTACGATGATGTTCTTTGTTATGACAGTCTTGACATAAGTATTCTAGGTTGTCGAAGTTCAACGTGATGTCAGGATCATGTATGTTATCAGTATTTAGATAAGTCTTGTGATGTACTATCCATCCAGGTTTATACTCACCATTGGCTAAACAACGTTCACACAATCCACCAACTGATTGAATGTATGAAGCTCTGCACTTGTGCCACTTCTTACTTGAATAGAACCATTTAGCCCACGACTTGGCCATGTATAGTCACCACCTTTGCTTATAATTAAATGATATGTACTATGATACTATGTAGATATTAATAGGAGGATATAAAATGAAGCAGTCAATACTAAATGACCCCACTGATAAGGAAGAGATAAAGAATAGGACTATCGATTGGACACATAGGCTGGATACTTGCATTGCAGACCCAGCCAATTCAATTGAAGTATTTCGTTCCTTACGTGAAGAGATGAGAAATGAACATGAGTTTGCAAAGCAAACAGACAACTATCTTCTTGAATCAATTAGCCAAGAAGTAGCTCAATCTGCTGGTGGAAGAATAACTAAAGGCAATGTTAAAAGCATTGCTTCAGATTTAAAAATTGGGTTAAGTTATCACTTACACACAGATTTCTAATAATTCAACAACAGCTGCTTATCATTTGGTGGCTGTTTTTTTATAAAATAAAAAGACCAATACTTAAAGTATCAGTCTTCCTAACTTTCAATCTCTCATAGCGGAACGCTATGGTACTATAATATAATTTTTGAAAGGCTCAATCGTGCCAACATCGTGCCAATTATTTTAAGGCTCATATATTTCTAACTCATTTGCAAGATTATTTAAGAATTCACTTTTCAATCTCTTGATTGTTCTCACTGAAAGACTAACAACATGATTATAGTTAAGTCCTTCCAATGTATATGTACGATACTTTTTGAAATACAACTCTTTGATAATCATCTGAGTTTCGAAATTCGATTCGAAGAAGCACTTTTCAACTGCTTTCTTCTCACGTTCCAGCATGTTAAGTCTTCTGTCAGCATCTAAGGTAACCATCATTGTTTCTTGTGGTTTCGATATTTTAGATGACTTCCCACCACCTACATTCTCATCAATTTCTCGATGTGGCACCATTATTTCTTCCTTACGTTTCTTAATGTAATTATCCATGTCAGGATAATCTTTTAAAATGGTTTCAATTCTAAGTTTAATGTCTCGTCTGATGATTATTACCCTCCTTAGCGGTCCAGTTACTTTCAGTTGATTTATTCATTACGTCTAAAATAAGGTCTAGGTAAGAATAAATATCCCCGCCTTCGTACTCATCGAGCAGCTCAAACACTGGCGATTCATTATTTTTTGATGTCATTATTTATCCCCCTTAAATATCTCAATATTTTATTAATTATTCAGTATCTTTCGGTTGATTATCTTGATCCAAATTATTCACTACATCATCTAATTTATTCACTAAATCAAAAACAAAGTCCATGTGAACATCAATATCCTCACCATCATAATCATCAAGCAGCTTAAATGCTAATGCTTCTTCTACTTCATCATTTTCTCTAATTAATTTCATTATTTTATGAAATGATTTGCTAAATTCTTTTAGTTTGTTGATTTCTTCTTTAGTCATTATTTATCTCCTTAAATACATATATTTCTCTGGTTATCCATATACACATAATTTATTTTTTCTCCGTAATATCTTCCAATAACGTTTTGACGAAGTGACTTGATTAAATCTTTTCGATATCGTTCAATCGAATTATTTTTTTTGCAAAAAATCATATAATCATCGGTTATTTTCATATCAATCACATTGTCAATTGAAACTGTCTTCCCATCAAAATCTAAAATAATTTTGTATACATAAATTTTTTCTAATTCTTTTTGTTCATCCTTGCTATATCCCCTTAAAATTCTTACGTTGTCCATTTAATTAGTCCTCCTAATTCATTCTTTTAGCAATTTCATAAATAACTGGGACTGTCACAGAATTACCAGCCTGTTTATAAAGTTGTGAATTACTATTTACTTTCTCTGCTCGATCAAATGCCCAGTCTGGGAATCCTTGAAGTCGCCAACATTCGCGAGGTGTAAGTTTGCGAATACTCATACCATCATAAATACCGTGTCTATCCTGTGTATTTAACGTAAACATAGGATCTTCATTTTCTTTAAATCTTCTACCGTTTTGACGCTTAACAATCCTATCAGGCGTTAATACTGGAACAACCACACCTTGATTTAATCCAGTTTGCAATGTGTTAGCTCTTTGACTTCCAACGCGACCGCGTCTCGTTTTGCTATTTGGCTGTGTAAAGTTAACTGAATCACCCACCACTGCTTCGGCGTAGCCCTGTTTAGTTGCTTCACGGATAGCAATTTTAGGTTCACGGTTACCGCCACCCATAGTATTTAGTGTTCCGGCAATGCCATCTGGTGAAACAACGTCTTGGCTTCCATAAGTGCCAGTGTTGCGCCCGTCAAACACGCGAATTATTTTTTGTTTTGGGCTATCAATTGGTTCACCTTTTCTTTCGATAGGAAATACTTTTCTGGTACATCGTCCTCTAAAATGTCCGATAATGAATACTCTTTCCCTGTTTTGAGGCACGACTTCTTTTGAGTTAAGAATGTCCCACTCGATGTCATACCCGAGTGAGTCCAACTCAATTTGGAGGCTTGCAAAGTCCCATCCTGAATTAATTGAAAGTAAGTTTTTAACATTTTCAATGAGTAAATAGGAAGGTTTCTTTTTGTCTTCGAGTTCATGAAGTTTTCTTGTAACGGCAAAGAATAACGAGGAGCGATTTCCTTCAAAACCTTTTTGTTTTCCTGCGACAGAAATATCTTGACAGGGGAAGCCGAAACACCAGATGTCTGCTTCGGGTAATTCTTTTGTGTTACTGCAGTTAATGTCATGTTCTGTATATTCTCCTTCTGTATCAAAAATTGCTTCATAACTTCTTCTAGCAAATTTGTCTATTTCAACGAATCCAACACAAGTGTGTCCTGCTTGTTCAAGTCCTAGTCTGAAACCACCGATTCCGGCGAATAAGTCTAAAAACTTCATTTTTTTGCCTCCAACAACTCATTCCTGTGTTTATTCCTTCTAGCATTCAACGTCTGCCACTCATCATCTTCTCTATATAATTTTTTACCGATCCTGTTGTTCTGACGTATTATGTCTTCTATATAAAAAAGCTCTTTATGCATAGCAGCTGCTATTTCTTTATTCTTATATCTATTTTCTCGCATTTGATAGACTGCTAAATTATCATCTGTCATACTTAATGTCTCCTAAAATGGTGTAATGATTTTCCAAATAATGTCATTCTTTTCACCAGCAGTTAGATGTCGTTTTGCTTCTTTAAATTCAGGCTTCCACTCATATATTTTGGCTTGGTTGGTATTGATATATGAAATCGTTCCCGCCGTTTTTCCACTTCACATCGCTAAAAATTCCTCTTTTGATGTCATGCGCTAACTTTCCACTGCTAATTTCAAATATTTCACATATTTTTTTCATTCACATTTCCTCAAGTTGTATCCGACAGCAGAGTATCGACGTAGGTAATTATTAACAGTCTTTTTCTGAAATCCTAAGTAATTAGCAATTTCATTGATCGTTCCAACTTTAATCGCGAAAGGTACATACCTTGGGTCAATTGCTTTAATTTCATCCATTGTAAATTTAGTTTTATACTTATCCATTATTTCTACCTTCCCACTTATAATAAGTGAGTCATCTTGAATATATCGATTAACATAGCATTCTGCATCATTTGGAATTATTTGAATATAATAAAGCCGCTCTTCAAATTTGGCAGTACCTGATAAAAATTGACTGATATCTAGTATAAAATCTGTTGCAACTTTCCCTATTTCATCCCTGCTACGACCCGTGTCATACATTTTTTTATCAAGCATTCCTTTTAGGTCTTCAGTATAAAAACTACTGATCTGTATCATTTCTAATATTTCAGAAACACTACGTTCAACTGATTTCAACATTTTTAATTCTTCTTTTGCATCTTCTGTCCAGCCTTTAATCATTCTCATATTTTCTTCCATTCCGATTTATCTCCAATTTCTTGTCTGTCCCAAAATTTTAACTTTGGTGAATGACACAATTGATAAACTGTGTTTATTTTTAAATTCTTCTCTTTGGCAATTTCTTCAACAGTTCCTTTAGCATAAAAACTTCCGTAATGATACAAAACAAATACTTTGTTATGAACCAATTTCAATTTGTTCTTTTTCCATTTTTTATCTGATACTTTGCCACTTAGTTCAAGATTTTGTAACGTTCTAACGCTTGTAAACATTTCATCAGCAATATATTGCTTAGGATATCCACTATCTAACATATTTTGAATTTTCGGAATATCATTCTTATGGTCAATTCTTTCAAAACTCGCGTATGGGTCAGCGTGCTTTCTCCAATAATCCCTAGTAATCATTAATTGAGCGTTGTCATCTGGAGCTTTGGTGACACTTCCATATCTTGCTTCAACTTTTTGAACTAATTCAACGATATTATTCATATTAATTAACCTCCTTAATATCCATATCCAACCAACTCATCGTTGATTATTTTTAAGGCATCTTCCGGACTGCGTGCGATTCCATGAATGATATGATCAGCCATCAATTTTTTGTGGAATTTTATTTGGTCTTCTCGGGGTCTACCGGTAGCATTTTTAACCTCGATATAAAACATCTTTCCATTACTTTGTTTATAACCATGCAAATCTGGGTACCCTGGTGGCAAACCTGTTTTAAAGTAACCACCATTTGGAAGCGATACCGTTCCAACATTCGCTCTAAAAATCCGACAATGGTCTTTACTTATTGCTACTTGAATCTCATTTTGGATTGCGTGTTCTGATTTATGAATTATTTTTTTCACCTTCTAGTGTATGAAATAGACACTAAAAGACACTAACTAATACACTAACTTTTCTTACTCTCTCAACGGATTTACCCCATTTTATACACTAGACACTAAATTTTCTTTCCCCTCTACTATTACTAGTAATATATAAATATATAAACTATATATATATTTAGTGTATTTAGTGTCTTTATATTCTTTAAAGCCTTGAAGCTCTAAGAATACCCGCTAGACACTAAGACATTTTTTAGTGTCTTTTAGTGTCTGAATAGTGTCTAATCTTTCTTGTATCCTCTTTTTGGATTGTTTGTATATGTCCAACCAACTTTGTTATCCATAATATATTTGATTTTTTTTGACAATCTCCGATTTTTAACTAAGTTATCTTCACCTAAATATTTTCCAATATTCTTACTGCTAACGAAATCTTTTGGCCATTGTTCTAAGAACTCTTCTACTTCTGTTTCTACTTCATCTATATACATGAAATCTTCACGATATTTTGCCAATGACTTTTCTTGATCCTTAGTTAGTCCAAATTCAAAATTATTTTGATAATAACTAACGAATTCTCCCCACATCAATCCAACTTCTTTTTCATTTAAGTCATCAAATGGTGACTTAATTTGTTTGTCGCTGCTAACTTTGACTGGTAAGAATCGACGTTCGCCCGTTCTATCTTTTAAGTAGGTCATTTCATTTGTGGTTCTGGCCATTACGAAGTTTTTATCATATCTAATTGAATTCTTACCATATGGTGGGCGGAACTCTAACTCTTGAGCTGATACGAATTTTTTTAAACTTTCGAAGCTGCTATTATTGGTAGCGGTCATTTCATCATCATTAACGATTAAATTTCTTAACATAATAGAAAAGTTATCTTTATCTTTGAAATCTGAAAACTGATCAGTGTACCAAGCCATTCCCATTTTTTTAAGGAATATTGTTTTACCAGCTCCTTGGCCTCCTACCAAATCTAGAACGAAATCGAACTTAGTTTCAGGTTCATATGCTTTGGCTACTGCACCAGTGAAGAATATTTTAGTGATTAATGTGGTGATAGGTGACTTATCAACTCCTAAGTATTCAGGTAAGAAGTTATCTATACGGTGTTTGCCATCCCACGCCGTGTATACAGCGTCAAAATATTCAACGACCGGATTATAACGGCGCTTGCGGGCGTCATTTATTACTGCCATTTCAAGCAGATTTCTATTAAACATAATGTGGTAGGTATCTTCCACATATCTGAGAACTGCTGCATCGTAATCATCAATCATTTGGCCTTTGTCGATATTCAATTCTGGTACATCTTTGGTCACACCAATTTCATGAGTGAAATCATTAAAAGCAAATATATTTCTTAGTAACTTGTCGTGTTCTAAAATTAACCCGATATTTTTTAAACTATTTGCTTTGATACTGCCTTTTTCATTTAACTCAAATTGTATCGGCAATTCTACAATTTTATTTTCATGCTGCATTTTTGAAAATTTATCCATATTATTTTTTAAGGTGTTTTCCAATCTCTTCTATCTCCTTTCTCCTCTTCATTTCCTTTTCCAACATTGAATTGAAAGTATTTTCAAATTCTTTAGGTGGCAACGACTTAGGTGTATTTTCATTCGCTTGTTTGGCCAATTCATAAGCAGTCGATACTTCCACATTTCTAAACAACAATCCTCCAACAAAACTTGTCAGAGCGCTATTTCTACCACCCGTTTCACCAAATCCATTTACGATTTGTTCAAATAAATTTGATGTAGCCGTTTTATCTGTTGTATAAGTTTGACCTGGAATATATGAGTTAGTTGACTTGTATTCTTTCTTATTAATCAGCTCAATTAATTCTTTTGATGGTGTAACAATCGGATTATGATTTAACCACTTATACTTTTTACCCTTTACTTCACTGGGTGCAATCATAAAATAGTTATTGTTATGCGCTTTGACATCGACACCAGGCAACCATGCAATATGTTGAGACATTGACATATCTTTGCGTTTAAAATAAATCAACTGACGTCCACCTGATGACGTTTCTTGTTCAAGCGTTGGTATTAACAAGTCCTTATGTTCATACTCATCAATAGACTTAAAACCATCGTGGCCATGAGCTTCTTTTGTATCAATATCAATTACAAATAGGTCAATTGTTCTTACAGCGATTTGGGCAAACGGAAATTGTTTCCAAACTCTTCTAACTTCATCTGATTTCATCGGTTTCGAATCTGCGAATTCAATAAGTGGTCGCTTGTTAAGCATTGGTAATACTGATAAACCCTTTTCAGCATATTTCGCTGCATAGTTCACTAAATTTTGCACAGGACATCATCCTAAAATGGAACGTCGTCATCTGAAATTTCTATGCCATTTGATTCATTTGGATCTTCAACATACTTTTCAAACTCATATTGTTTATATGGATATGCTGGATTTTTTTTATTTTCACGATTCTCAAGATGCATGATGAATTGCTTACCAACAGCCGGTTTAAACTCCTCAACAAGTAAATTCATGTCATCCCACGCATCGTCAGTTATTGCGATTCCTAGAACTAAGCCTAATTTCATAATTGTTTTAATATTTCTATCGATTACAAAATCGGGAATCTTCTTACCTGAACTAGTAACTTCGTCTAAACCTAAATTTAAGAATTCAATACGGCCATCATTCTCGCCTTCAACTACAGTTGCTTTAATACTTAATTGGTCATAATCTGAGTGTTGTACGTTTGACACAAACACTCTGTATTCACCATCGGGTAAGCCTTCGTAACCATTAATATCATCTTTTGAAGCGTCAAATCCTTTTGAAATTCCTGCAGCTCTTTCTCTTAATCCCATTATTTATTTTCTCCTTTAGTTTTAATTAATGCTCCTGGTATTGCTTCCAAAATCCTTTTAATTTGTGGATCAGTTATTTCTGAATCTTTATATTCACGTCGCTTATCAGTGATACTTCTAAAATATGTCTTACCAACATGTTGTGTATGAATGACTAAATCACAATTACCATTAACAACGTTGTAGTATTTTTGTTTCAACGCTGGAACTGACTCCACAGCGTTATCAACTGTCTTTGATTCCTCACGACTGATATAAACAACATTCATTGGTAGAGATTTCAAGTTCATGACCAATTCTTGTAACATCGAATTGAATAATGAAAATCCTGCACCATATCCAATATCGGCTAAGGAAGCGACACCTTTTTCTTTACAAATT
The DNA here is from genome assembly GCF_001971585.1 of Companilactobacillus allii. NCBI lineage: Bacteria > Bacillati > Bacillota > Bacilli > Lactobacillales > Lactobacillaceae > Companilactobacillus > Companilactobacillus allii. The sequence continues at coordinate 2,314,291 of NZ_CP019323.1, forward strand.
GCCTGTTCAATTAAAGTACAAACGTCCTCAATTACATCAACTACGACCGTCTTGTATGTGTTGCGCTCAGTTCTTAGCGCTAAAATATACCTATCTAAAATATCAATAACCGAATCTGTTATGTTTCCTTTTGCGTCAACCTTATTTACAAGTTGAATGGTTGGACGTGTTCCCGAATTTAACTCATTGTCATCTGTACTCAATACAATTGAGTCGGGAAATTTTGAGGCCAAGAAACTCTTTCCGCTCATTGTATTTCCCCAAATGAAGAAGTTATGTGGCGTCCTATTTGGTGTGTGTGGCTTGTTTTCCGGTAATATATTCATTTAATAAATCTCCTTTTCTTTCCATAGAAGTAAACCCAACCTGGTTTATAATTTTTGAATTCTGCATAGGCTTTAATTTCTTTCATGTTCTTTAATTCATGCGGGTCTTTTCTTGACACTTTGTCCATTAGTTTGGATTGCATCATTAATTTAGCTCTTCTAACATGCTCTTCTCTTACTTTATGCAGCTCAACATCTTCAACAGTTTCTAACTGTTTTTCCTCGCCGAGTTTAGCGCCACAATACGGGCATTGGTCACCACGTCGATAGAAAATTGCAAAGCATTCGGGACAAGTAGAAATTGGTTTGGCGTCAGAATTACCATTACTATTATTCCTTTGGCCATTTCCTTCCAACTTCCAATCACGTTTTTCCGTTGGCAAACCAAATCGGTTAACATTCCCGACGTGATCAATGATTACAGCTCGCTTCCCATCGCGTGGGTTCATGCATCTCATTGAGAATTGTAAGAATAGTGATAGTGACTGTGTTGGTCGTAGCATTATGACACAATCAACATTTGGTAAGTCCAATCCTTCAGTGAAAAGTTCTGCATTAGTCACCACTTGAATTTTGCCGGCACGATATTCTTCAATTATTCGTTGTCGCTCATCTTTAGGCGTATTACCGCTTACTGATTTCGCTGTAAATCCGTTGTCATTTAGCTCTTTTGCTAATTTAATTGAGCTAGAAACGTTGTATGTATAGGCAATTGCCTGCTTATTCTTAGCCAACTTTCTGAAAGTGTTAACTACATTTCCATAAACTTTTGGCTTGAACGCTTCTTTAACAGACTCTTCATCAAACTCACCATTTCTCTTAACTTTCAATTGTGATATATCCAATTGGTTCGGTGCATAATAATCGATTGGCGCCAAGAATCCATCTTTTATCAATTGTTTAATGGAATCGCCAACAATCAAATCATCGGCTATATCCGTGAAGCCTTTGCCACTCAACCGATATGGTGTGGCCGTGAACAATAATTTTAGTGAATCTGGGAAATTATCAAGTATCCTACGATACGATTTAGCAAGAGCATGGTGTGCTTCATCAACGAAGATGATATCTGGCTTATCCAGATTTTCCACATGTCTGGTCAATGTTTGAACCATGCCGATTTTGGCTAAACTCATATCTACTTCTTGTTGCTTAAACGTCTTTATTACTTGATCAACAATCTCTTTTCGATGAACCATGAACAATATACGGTTGCCTTTGTCTGTTGCGCGCTTAGCAATGGCTGCCATTATCACCGTTTTGCCAGTCCTTGGCGGTTGTTGAACCATAATTGACCGGTGACCATCAGCATACGATTTGTATATGTTGTTGATTGTTTTTAGTTGATAGTCTCTTAATTCAAACAATTATTTTATTCTCAAAGACCGTTTTCGCAATAATTCAGCGCCTGGAATGTCTTCACCTTTCTTTAATCTATTGCCAACTTCTTTTTTATCAACGCTGTATACGACCTTAGTTAGATACGCAGGTATTTTACTTTCATCATTGATATTTACTGACGGAGGATTTTTCCTAATAGAAATCGTAAAATTATCAGTTTTGATAATGTCCATCCCCATTGCCTCCATTGCCTCTTGAAGTGACTGTCTTAATACTTTTCTATTGGTATTAATATTCTTGGCACGTTTAAGCAACCTTTGCGCCTCATCTTTTAAACCTTCTTCATCTTTTGAAAGTTCTAAATCGACCATCGCATAGCCATTTGCCTTATCTTCCGTAGCACCAGTTATTGAATCCAAAGTATCGTGAAATAATGTTGGGTCTAAATCCTCTTCATGATCAACTAATTCTAAGTACTTACCGGTCAACTCATATATTGTTGCCATTGTATTCATCCCCATTCATATATGCTTTTTTAACATTACTAAGTTCTCTTGACTTATTTAAGTAGCGTTGAATATCTAAGCCGCTTTCGTCAGGCATAAAATCTAACATTGCTTGAGACCTACCATATTCGATAGCTGCTTCAATTACATCGTCTAAATTCATTGTGATTACCACCCTTCTTCTATATCACAAGGCTCAGCGTCTGAACCTGTATCATATTCATCTGATTCATCAACTGGCCACGGTTAATTCTGTAGCCAATCATCAAAATTATTCATTAAAATCAAAGCAATCTTTAATTATTCCCTTGATTCCATGGTGCTTGGTTAACATATATACAGCTATCGAAATAAATACTGTGTAAAAATAAAACATCTCAAAATTAATTCTCATAAATCTGCCCCCACGGCTTATTTTTTAATGTTGCTTCATAAATTCATCGATTTCGGTTTTGTTGTATCTGATTATTCCGTTTATTTCATGAAATGGTATATTCCCAAATTTCAAATCAAATGTACTGTTAGCAACACCTACATAGGTAACTGCTTGTTTCTTATTCATCCACTCGTGTGGATATTGTTCTTTGAATTCTTTCTTTAATGCTTTTATAAAATCTACTTCGGTCATATATGCCACCTTTCTTTGCTGATATAATATAGATAATCCATAATATTCGAGGTGAAAATAATGGATAATATTCAAATTCAAAACAATATTGATGCACAAAAGGCTCTTAATGCTGCAATGTCTAAAACCCTAATGGAATTTAAGTTCAGTGAAAAAATCCATCAATTAGTTAATCCAACAGCATCAGAAACGATTGATAAGATTGTTGAAATAAATGCTGACAACTTAACTTCAATGCTCTTAGATAATTTCAAGGCTTCATTGCATGAAGAACTTTACTTAGATGTTTGCAAACAAATTGCAGAACATTTTGGTGCAAGTGAATCGATGTTTGACCAGAAATAGTTGATCCTATTATTTTTATATTTTTGAAAGTTATTTCATTGTCGGATGAGATAACTTTTTTTGTTCTTCTTATATTCATCCCTTTAACCTGCGACATTGGATAATCTCTCAATCATCGGATAGATATCGTGCTTCTTAAGCAATGCATATAATCCTAAGCGTCCTTTTTGAGTCCATTTAGTATTTAGTACTGCTTTCTCTGTTCCATCTTTACGCTTGACCATAGTCGTATTTGAGTGTGTCCAGCCGGTCGTTTGATACTTCGCATATAGTAGCCAAGTCTTGCCTTGCTTGAACTGAATCTTCAAGTCACGAAGTAAATTGTTTAATTCTTGTCCACTCATTCCATAATCCTTAGCAATAACCGTAATAGTTACTAATGAAGGATTTTGTAATACTTGATCGTAATAAGTCGCCTTTGGTTGCAGCTCATTAACTTGTTGCTCGGCTATTAATCTCCCCTCACGTTCTGACTTCAATTGTGTAGCCAATTTAATGATGAAATCTGGATTAGTTAATGTCTGTTCAATCGCATCATTGGTTAGATATGCGCCGTGCTTGCGAATAGTTGGTAAAACCTCTGAGGTTACCCAACGCTTGAATTCTTTAGCAGTTGATAATTTGCTAGAAAGAATTAGGCTATATAATCCTGACTCGTTGATAACTGTCTGATTTCTTTTTTGACCTGCCGTCGCGATTTGCGACATGAGCTTATCCTCATCATCAACATGTTTATTAATTACATCTCTACTATTTGAATATCCTAAAATATCCGCTACATCTTTCCCCACAAAATATGGTTCATTATCAATTACGACTGTTCGTACATTGTTACCTTTAAAATCAAAATTAGTTATGTTGTTCATTACTACTTGCCTCCTATATATTTAGAACTCTTCCAATTTTTTCACGAATTCGTTGAGATTTTGGTGATGTATCTCCTTTGATAGCTTTGTTAACAAGAACTGGATTTTCATCAATAATCCCTGATAGTTCTCGTTGTGTCATATGTCTTTCAAATAGCTTTGTTTTAATAGAGCTTTCAATTTGATGTGCATATTCCATAAATTGTTGTTCTGGCATAGTTCCACCTCCTTAATTTATTAATTAATTTATTCATCAAGTTGTTGACTAATATCACACAATTGTGTAATATAAAGTCATACCAAATAAGCAATACAAAGGTGTCCTCTATATACTCGCCAAAGTCATTGGGTGACCCTTTCTAATTTCGTGTTGCTTAATTACTTGATGAATTAACTATAACACAGTTGTGTAATTTGTAAACATTTTTGTGTAATTAAATTATATAGTTTTTTTGTCTATTAGGAGAATAACTAATATGACAACATTCGAAAGAATAAAAAACTTGTCAAAAGAAAAAGGGTTTAGTCTAAAACAAGTTGCAGAAAAATCTGGAATGAGTTCAAATGCTATATATAGATATAATCAGGGGGTTAAACCTAAATATGACAGTTTGAAAGCAATTGCTAAAACACTGAATGTTTCTGTTGAATACCTAACTGGAGAGACATCAACAACCAGTAAACCCACAAAAGTTGATATTGATGATGACGATGTAATTATGACCTTTGAAGGTCGCCCCATCCCACCTGAAGACCTAGAGTTAATGAAGCGCCTTTTGCGAGGTGGTAGAAATGATAAATGAAATAACGTCATCGTTAATGAATTTGGCATTTGATAATCATATATCAGTAATTATGGAAGATAAGTTTTCGCCATATACCCCAGCTGCTGTCGATACCAAAACTAAAATTATTGTTATCAATAACAATTGGCATATTCAAAATCAAATACCTTTTCAGCTTGCGCATGAAATTGGACATGTATTAAATGGTGATGGATTTAAAGCATGTTTATATTTCTCACCAGCTAAAAATGGTATTGAAGGACATGCAAATAAAACTGCTATTCACTTATTAGTCCCATTATATTTCGAAAATATTGAATACACATATGCAAATGCAGTAAGGTTCATGGAGGCATTTAACATACCACTTTATTTAGAAAACACTGTCATTACTGAAATTAAAACTTACTATAGTTAATCATGATGTCCAAACACTGACTGACTTTAAAAGCTGAATATATGTTATAGAGGGAAAAACATTATGAAGAAAATGGCATTGGGGATACTATTACTTTCAATGATGACTTTAGCTACAGCCTGTGGAAACAATTCTAGTACTAAAAACTCTAGTTCCACTAAAACGGAATCAGTAGATAAAAATAAAATTCCAACCGCTAACAACAAGAAAATTGCCAAGCAAGTTGAAAAAGAATTAAACAAAGATGGTAAAGTTGGAAAAGTATCTGTTGAAACTGAAGTACATGATGATCAGTCCGCTACAAAGAAAGATGGTAGTACTAAGCCACATCAAGTTGTCCATGCCTTGATCACTGATAAAGCATTGATTAAAAAAATTGATGCCAATGGTAATGACGTTGATATGCTTAAAGAAGGTATCAAAGAAATTGCAGATGACTATTCTCCAGAGCTAAAAGGGCACGATACAATTACTATTGATTATGAAATAGATGATTCGCAATACAATACGATTGCTCTTAATAACAAGAATGGAAGAATTATCAAATAACTTACAAAAAATCTATAGTCAGTCATTCAACTAAGAAATTTGATATATTTAAGTAAATATATTATATGGGGGAAATAATTATGAAAAACAGTATAAAGCGTCATAGGAAGTCATGGCTTATCGTCTCGCTGTGTTTCTTAATATCATTAATAACTATATCTATTTCGTCTTCTACTATTAACGTGGAGGCTAAGGCATCTAAGACTAAGACGGAAAAATTAAATAAGAAAATCAATAAGTCTATGGCCAAATCAATAAAAGAAGACAAAGGCTTCGCTGATGGAACATTAGACGAGAATGGTAACCCAACACAAAACGGAACACCTAATCACGCATTTGATTGGGCAAATTATGTTGTAAAAATTAAAATGTCTGGTAAAAAAAGAGTAAATGTTCATGTAACTACTGAGTTTTCATCTTTATCAAAATCAGATAAAAATAATGTTGCACTCAAAGCTCAAAATACTGCACTTCAGGGTATGGAAGATCATAAAAATGTCAAAGAAGAAACCTATACAGAAGGACTTTATACTGTCTTGTATCGTGATGGTGACTATGTCGGACGTTCCAAAATGTCAAATTTCAAACAATTTAAATGGCTCAAATAATTTCCACAAAATAAATTAAGTCTTACATAGGCTTATTTATTTTTACCAAAAATTGAAAGAAGGTGATGCCTGTTTAATACTCTTAATTCTGCTCCCACGCAAAAATTAGGAGAAATTAAAATGAGTTCTATTACAAAATACAAATTAAAAAACGGAAAATCGTTCTATCGCGTTCAATACACCGTTGGTTATGATCCATTAACCGGAAAGCCACAAAGGAAACAAAAACGTGGCTTTAAAACTCAACGTGAAGCCAAATTGTGGTCTGCGAGAGCTACCGTAGATATTGACAACCATGGATTTACCGAAAATAAGGATATAACCTATAAAGAGGTTTACGATGATTTTATAGAATCGTACAAAAAGACAGTAAAAGAAAGTACTTTGAATCATGTTTTAGGGATTTTCAGAATACATATCTTACCTATCTTCGGCAAAAAGAAGATAAAAAAAATAACCATCCCTATGTGTCAAAAGGTGGTTAACGATTGGTCTGAAAATTTTGCTGATTATAAAAAGATAAAAAACTATGCCAATTTAGTTTTTAAAATGGCTAGACGCTTGAGTATTATCTATGAAAACCCCATGGATCTAATCATTATGCCAAAAGATAAGCCGGAAATGCACAAATCTGGTGATGAAAAGTTTTGGGATAAAGAAGAGCTGCAGACATTTTTAGAACAAACTGTTAAATACTATGGCAATCGAAATGAAAAAGCTATCGCCCTATTTAGATTGATAGCTTTTACAGGTGCGCGAAAGGCCGAAATATTAGCTTTACAGGTTGCTGACTTCGATTATGATGAGAAGACACTACTAATAAATAAAACCGTTACAAGGGACATTGATAACAAACAAGTGATAGGCACACCTAAAACAATCAATGGTTATCGTACATTGTATTTAGATCAATACACAGCAGACCTACTACATAATTGGATAATACGAATGCGAAAAGAAATGCTTATCCTTGGATATAATACTTCTTCGCGAAGTCAATGGATATTTCCTAACGAAAGTAACAATACCCTTTCATTAATGAAGCCAAATAAGTGGATAGACACGGTAATTAGTTCTTACAATGCTAACAAAGATAATAAGACTAAGTTAAAGCGTATTACACCACACGGATTACGTCACACATTTGTAACCATCGCCATCGAGTCAAAGAAGTTAACTTTGAAACAAATTCAAGAACAAGTTGGTGATAGTGATATAAGTGTGATAATGAACATTTACGCACACGTTACTAAAAAAGCGTCAAAAGAAACTATTGATAGTTTTACAAGTTACGTTGGCTTTTAATTTTCGTGGCTCATTCGTGGCTCATTTTTGATGAGCCATATCGAAACGCATCGACATTTTAAAAAAGGAAAAGGCCCTTATATCAACGATATTAGAACATATCGAAACATATAAGAACCCCAAAATCACCCGTATGGGAATCGAACCCATAACTCCACCTTGAGAGGGTGGCGTCTTAAACCATTTGACCAACGGGCAATCAAACAACAAATAACATTTTACCTGTTAATATGCTGTTCTGTCAACACTATATTAAGAATATTTACTTACAAGTTCTTATTATTGATATCTTTAACAACTACTACAGTTTTTCCATCTTTATATCCAGTAAAACTTACCTCATCCCCACTTTGAACAAACATATTCTGAGGATAATTTTTAATCGAAGCATAAAAAACATCTTGACTGTCATTCATCAAAAACGCCACTTCATTATCATTCACCTTAACAACACGATTAATTGTTCCAGTGAATGTCTTCTTTTTACCACTATAAGATGAACTAGCCGTACCTAAATTAGAATTAAACAAATTACGATACTTTTGTAACGTTGATTTAGCATCAGTCCCCACTGCAACAGTATCTTGAGTACCATTACCATTTGCCAATAAGTACACGTATGACATGAATGCACCATTATCATCGATCATTGAAACTACCCAAGTAGGTTTCCCGTCAATACGGTAAAGCAGCGGCATATTGGCTTTCCATTGAGTTTGCTTCATCCGATTTTCCGCCAAACTATCGGCACGATTGGGCGTCATAGCGTCGGCTTCTTCACGATAATAATAAGTTTTACCAGTTTTTGCATTAACATACATGTAACCCAAAACCGAGGTTTGCTTCTTATTATTACTTGTCATTGAAGTGAAATAGTAAATATTATTCTTGTATGCAATTGGTGTAAAAATATCGTCTGATCCTTCTGTTCCAACTTTTTCAACTGACTTCATTACTCCTAAGCGTGAACCACCAAAGCCGTGAGCATTCCACCAACCATTACGTTCAGTAGCATAAGAATAAATCTTATCACTAGCAATATTAGGATCAAAAGTAACATCAACCCATTTAGGCTGGTCCCCTTGCTTATACAGTTTAACTTTTCCAGTAACTGAATCTAAAACAGCAACATAGATTTTGCGATAATTCTTTCGATTAGAAAGTCCATATTGTTTATAAAGTGTCTGAACATAATATGGATGACCTGATTCGTTGATCTCTAATTGAGGTGCACTACCTGATATAACTAGTCCACGCCCAACTATTGATGCATAGATTTTACGAGATGCATCATGACCAAAATACGCCGATGGTGTATATCTCATACTTTTACGAATGAATTTGGGCTTGGCATTCTTTGAAGTTGCATCCACGATAAAATATCCGGGAACCTTCTTATAATGGTTATATCTAAAAAATGAACCATCAAAATCCAATGGTGATACATAAACTAACTTATCATGGTAAAACTGAACTCTAGCATGATTCAAAGAATAAACATTTGAATCAGGAACATTAGACAGTGAATTTTGCATCTGGTTACGCACCGTCTTATAAGAGTTCACTACCGGAACCTCTTTACTCTTAGAGTTAATAACCGGCATCGGAGCGTTTTTAGTCGTTGCATTTTCTGTTACATCTGTAATTTTAGCAACAGATTTTGTAGTAGCATACCCTGACACAATAATCACGACAATCAACAACCCTAATACCAATATGGATCCTACCGATGTTATTAGAAATTTGCCCTCAATTTTATGTATTTCACGTTTGACGATTGCCAAAATAACACCGTGTAAAGCTGATGAAATAGCCAGTGATAAAAGGTTTATTTCTAGCACACTTTTCCAGGTTTGGTCAGGTCCAATAAAATAGACAAAGAATAACGAAATAGCAAATAACAACACTTGTACAGATACATGAGTCCACATACCAAATTTAGAAGTTCTGTCTCTTAATAGTGCAACCACAAATGGTACATACGAGAACACCGTAAATTCAAGTGTTAACAACACAAATAATAAAAACATTTTTCATCCCCCTAATTATTATCTTCTTGATAAACCATCCATTGATAATTGTCCTCATCTTTTAAAAGCATATAATACAACCCCTCATATGGCTCTTTAGTTATAGGAATAGCTAATTTTAATCCCATATCTAGTGCTGAATCCCTTGTTTTCTTTATATCTTCAACAACTACATTGATCCACATAGTTTCTGGTGCACTTACTGGAACGACAAAACCCACATCCTCATTTTTACTGAGAAAATGAATATGCATACCTTCCATATCAACCAAAACTGTATCATTGTCCTTCAACGTACTTTGAACTTCCAAGATTTTTAAATTAAAAATCTTTCCAAACGTTTTGGCAGTTTTCATAGCATCAGAAACTACCATGTCTAACTCAATTCCCCTCTTCATAGAAACCTCCTAGATTGTCTTCCAAGTGTACCAAAAAAACTGGAACTGTAACAAACTTCTTTTCACTCAACTTTGAGTAGAAAAAAATTTGTTACAGTCCCAGTTCAAAAAAATTAAATATAATATAAGTAATCAATAATTGTTCTTCAATTACTATGCACTTTTCTTAATTAATTTATTAACGGCCTCTTCGATCGATTTACCGCATGCAGAAATACTTTTGTTACTTTTCTCTACGACGGTAAACAGGTGTTTCTTTTTATCCATTGAAACAGAATATTTTTTCATATTGTTTACCTCCACGTTCGGATTTTAATGGTTAATTCTACTAGCTTTATTAAGAATGTCAAGTCCACACTCCTAATAACCGTATTTTACAACCTTGAAAGCAATTTATTTAGTATTCTGCTTACAACAAAAAGCAATCTCGTTATTGAGATTGCTTTCTATACTATTTAAACTCTATAAAAGCTTAGCTTCCTTCATTAATTCTTCAATATATGTTCCATGAATCTTTTCAAGAAGTTGTTTCTCCACCATACGTTCCTTAAATGGAAGTTTAATATCTTTCAATCCTTTTTGATCATTTAGATAATATACAGCTCTCATCAATACACGTGTATCAAATGCTGAAGCGAACACTTCTGGAACACCACGATCAACATCTAATAATGTGTATACAGCTTCCATAGCTGTACGAACTGAATATTCAGTTGTAAATACAGTATCACGATCTGTTTCTGAAAAATTACCGATAAATGCCAAATTCTTTGATCCATTAGGAACTACCAATGGACGATCTCCAACTTTTCTTGGCATGAAATATGAAGTTATATATGGCATATGTGCTGGGATAGTACTTGCATGATTTTCTGCGATATCTTTGATCTTATCAGTAGGAACACCAATGTGATATAACCATTCCTCACATAATTCCTCACCAGAACAATCAGTGATTTTCTTATTTACGAAGTCACCTGGTTTATCTGAGAATAATCCATATACCCAAACAACCAATTCATTTGGTTTTTGAGCCTTAAAGTGTGGTTGTCTACTAATTGAGTATCCATACAACCAGCTAGAATCCTTAATACTTACAGGTCCGCTAGTTACGATTGAGCCACTGTGTGGATCTTTTTTACTTATTTTTTCAATGTATGGAGTTGCTGAATCATCTGTTAAAGTTATGGTACCTGAAATTACCCAGTTTGCATCTGGAATGTTCTTACAGAACTTGTCTGGATGTCCAAAAGATGAATCTTGTTTAGCCAAGTTTTCCCAAAGCTTCCAACTGTCACCTAATTCATGTTCTGTAGGTGCTGGATGTTTCTGATCACCATAAGTTGTACTTTCAGTGATTGAACCATTTGTAACAAAGACTAAGTCATTTTCAGTTAAATCAACTGAATCATCTTTGCCATCAACTGTCATATCAATCTTTTTGGCTACTTTGTCTCCATTTGAAGTATCTACTTCAATATTTTCAACATGTGTATTGTATTGGAAGTTAACTCCTTTACTCTCCAAAAACTTGATAATTGGTAAAATCAAAGATTCATATTGATTATATTTTGTAAATCTCAATGATGAGAGATTTGGTAATGAGTCGATATGGTGAACGAATCTCATCAAATAACGTCTCATTTCCATTGCACTAGCCCATGGTTCAAATGCAAACATCGTTGACCAATATAACCAGAAATTTGACTTGAAGAATTCATCAGTAAATACTTCATCAATTCTCTTATCATCAAGATCCTTTTCAGGTGTTAAAACTAAATCTAATAACTCTTGAATAGCCTTTGGTGTCAAAGTCAATTTGTCAGGTACATCAATTGCTTTACCTTGGTCTTGAATAGCTCTACCACTTGAATAACTAGGATCTTTCTTATTCAACCAATAAAATTCATCCAAAATTGATATATCAGGATTTTCGAGTGATGGAATTGATCTAAACAAATCCCATAGTGTTTCAAAATGTGGTTCCATTTCTCTACCACCACGGATAATATAACCTTTTTGCTCATTCCAGATTCCATCCATACTTCCACCAGGAAGTGCTAATTCTTCAAGAACATGGATTTTTTCACCTTTCATTTGACCATCACGAACCAAAAATGTTGCGGCAGCCAAACCAGCTAACCCAGACCCAACAATATATGCTGACTTGTTGTCAACACCTTCTGGCTTCATTGGACGTGCAAATGCTTCGTAATTACCATTACTTCTATACATAAGAATCACCTCTCGAATTATTTAAACCACTTTACGCATCTTTACATGTCAAATATAGTTCCATTACCTTAAAACTACAATAAAAATATATGAATTTTATGTTTCTATTTTTGAATTATTATTTATGGTATTTTGACCTTTAAATTACGCACGTAAAAAGGCACCGAATCAGTAATGACTCGGTGCCTTCAAGAGTAATAATTAGTATAAATAATCATTTTTCATGAAATAAAAGACTAGAATTCTTCATATTCAGCAGGATCTTGATTTTTTACACGACCATCTACTTTTGTTAAAGAATTTATTTTATTAATATCGTCATCTGAAATATTGAAATTAAAAATATCAATATTATCCATTTGTCTAGATGGATTAGATGACTTAGGAATTGGTAAAGTATCAATTTGATGTTCCCATCTCAAAATAATTTGACCAACTGACTTTCCATATTTTTCAGCCAATTTCATCAATACTGGATCTTTCAAAACAGAACTTGCACGCCCTAGTGGACTCCAATCCATAGTTACAATACCATGTTCTACATCATAACTACGCATATCTTCTTGATTAAAATATGGATGTAATTCAATTTGATTAATTGCTGGAACAACCCCAGTTTCTCTTTCTAATCTATCGAGATGTTCTGGTAAGAAGTTACATACACCGATTGATTTAACTAATCCAAACTTTTTAGCCTGAATCAATGCATCCCAAGCTTCAACGTACATATCACGTTTTGGATTAGGCCAGTGCAATAAATATAGATCAAAGTAATCAAGATGTGCTCTATACAATGATTCTTGAATAGCTTCAATAGCCTTGTCTTGCTTATAGTAACGTCCTGGTAATTTTGATGTAACGGTTAATTCAGTTCTTGGAATAGAAGTTCTACCAATTGCTTCACCAACGGCACCTTCGTTTTCATAATTATAAGCTGTATCGATCATACGGTATCCATTATTAATTGCCGATACAATACTTTGTGCACCTTTATTACCATTGAGTTGATATGTACCAAACCCAATTTCAGGGATAATTTGACCATCATTTAATTTATACATGAATAAAATCCTCCTTATATTTAAGGTACAACAAATTGTAAAATTGCACAAAAAAAGTTCCTTCACCAATCCGAGGCAAAGGAACTTAAGGATAATCTTACAGAAATCTTTGGAATGTGTAAGAAAACCCCTTTTGCAGGTAGGCTACCTGCACAACTAATAATACACGTTTCGACAGAAAATTGCTATTAATTATTTAACATATTGTATATTTGAACAACAACTGGCTTAATATCAACTGATATACGTTGGTAATTCTCTAATGCAACGACTGCATTTTTACCATTATCGGAAATATGGATAACATCTTGGAACCCATATCCCCAGCCATTCGCAAATTTATTGTTCTTATCATTATAAAATCCTCCGCCATACATACTATGACTTCCAGATTTATGTAACTGCTTTTGCGATTTCTTAGTCAACATCTTACCTGCAACTATATATTGTTCAGCTTTATACAGATCTTCAGCACTCATATAAACTTGACCAGTACCTAATTCATCGTAAGTGTAATATTTATTAGTTCTAAATGCATTACGATAATCTGCTTTTGCGGATAATGGATCAATATTACTGTACCCAGCTGCTTTATCAATATGTGAAGATTTATCATAAGCAAAAATTGTATGTTTTAGATGTAATTTATCAATATAAGTTTTGGTAAACATATATCTATATGACTTACCAGTGGTTTTTTCAAGAATCCCACTTAACAAATTATAATTAATCGGAGAATAGAACCATTTATTATAATAAGCGCTAGAAAAGTGTAATTTTGTAATATCATTTTTTAAGATATTATCGTCTGACATAACTTGACTGGGACCAATCTGTGTTGGCATCAATAATCCAGATTTCATATCAAGCATTTGTTGGATAGTTATCTTTTTACTGCCAGGAATATTCGGATAGAACTTGGATAGCTTGTCATCAAGTGATAGTTTGCCCAATTCAACCTGTTTCATTATCATTGCTGCTGTAAATGACTTTTGAATTGAGTCAATCTCATATGATGTATTTTCAGTATTTAATTTCCCCTTAGCATAATTTGAATACCCACGACTAGTTTCATATAATACTTTCCCATTTCGCATAACTAAAATAGTCCCTGAAAACTTTTTTTCATTTAATAATGTATTTACTTGGTTCTTAAACGATGTGGCATCAAAGCTTTCGTCATTATTGGTACTATTATCAATTGGTACATTATCTTTAGTAGTATCATCTGCACTTATTAAAATTGGCTGAAACATTGGTATTGATAAAAAAATTGCTAAACAAGCAAGTATATATCGGAACTTTCTTTTCATAAATGACACCTTCCCAGAAATAATTACTTCAATTCCGTTTATAAAACAAATTATAAAATATTTTTATTATTTAAAATAACTATATAACCTTAAATATTCAAATCGTATAGCAAGTCGAATTATAGGCTACTATATATAGATATGGTAGAATTGATTTAATAAACTCAAAGGAGAAATTTATGTCCACAATAATTATTGTCGTTGTTGTTATAGTGCTAGCTTTTATTTATGCCGGCTTATATAACAATCTAGTAAGATACCGTAATCGTGCACGTGAATTCAGTTCACAAATTGGCGTGCAATTAAAACGTCGTACTGACTTAATTCCTAACTTAGTTGAAACAGTTAAGGGATATGCAAGTCATGAAAAGGAAACACTTTCTAAAGTAGTCGAATTAAGAAACAATGTCACAAATGCTGGCTCGCTACAAGAAAAGGTTGATGCCGATAATCAACTTACTGGAGTATTAAGACAAGTATTTGCACTTTCAGAAAGTTATCCAGATTTGAAAGCTAATCAAGAATTCGGAAGATTAATGGAAGAATTATCTAATACAGAAAATAAAGTTTCATATGCTCGTCAAGCATATAACAGCCAAGTTCAGTTATATGATACAGCAATAGAAACATTCCCAAGAAATATCATTGCAAAAATTCACGGATTTAAACGTATGGACTTCTTACAAATTCCTGAAGCAGAAACAGAAGTACCTAAGGTTAAATTCTAGGAGCTAAATTATGATATACCAGCAAATCGATAGAAACAAACGTAAGACTTATTTAATTTTCACTGTTTTCTTCATTATTTTAGCCGGTATTGGAAGTTTTATTGGGGACTTTTTTATGGACAATATTTGGGGTGGATTAATAATCACTCTGATTGTTGCATTGGTTTATACGCTGATAACCTATTTTCAATCGACTAATATTGTGATGCAAATGAATGGAGCCAAGAAGGTCAATTCAGCAGAAGAAGCACCTGATCTATGGCATATCGTTGAAGACTTAACAATGGTCGCAGATATACCCTTTCCAGATATTTATATCATAAAAGATGACTCTCCAAACGCTTTTGCTACTGGTCGTGATCCTGATCACGCAGCCGTTGCCGTTACAAGTGGACTGTATAAAATGATGAATCGTGAGGAACTTGAAGGTGTTTTGGCCCACGAAATATCACATGTTAAAAACTATGATATCCGTGTTTCAACCATCTCTATTGCCCTTTCATCCGCCATAATATTCTTGAGTTATTTAATTGGTAATGCCTATCGTTTTGTTCTGCCATTCAATGATGATCGTGATAGAAATTCTGGAGGTGGATCTTGGGTTGCCATTAGAGCTGTTCTTTGGTTAATTGGAATTGTATTCCTGATACTGGGTCCATTTATAGCCAGTATTGTACAACTCGCTATTTCTAGAAATCGTGAATATTTAGCTGATGTCTCCGGAGCTGAATTAACTCGTAATCCTCAAGGATTAATTAATGCTCTAGAAAAATTAAAAGATAGCACAAAACCAATGAAAAAAGTTGATGAGGCAAGTGCCTCACTTTATATTGATGATCCACTAAAGAAAAAACATTTTACCCATATGTTTGATACTCATCCACCTTTGGATGATCGAATTGCAGCATTAAAGAAATCATTTATGTAGGATTCAATCTAGTTTTGATTGAATCCTTTTTATTTGCCTTATCGAATTATTAATAACTGCTCATATGACTGAGAAATTTGCTAGTCATATGATAAAATAACAGGTGAAGATTTTTTATAAATCTTTGAGTTGAGAGGGAATTTTATGTATATGCTTTTACTGATCCTACTTGGGGTCATTGTATTATTCACCACGTTTATGACGAAACCTAAAAAAAGGATTCATCATAGATTAGTTTCATTAGGATTATTGTTAGTCGTTGTTGGTGGATCAGGAGTCTACGAAAGTTATCAAGGGAACACCTCAACTGGGGATAACCCAAGACAAAGTGTTAAGACAACTACTGATTCATCGACTGATCTTTCCAAGTTAAATTACCAAAGTGATCAAGAAATCGAAGTTAACAATAACAAACCTACCTTTACTAGTTCGGATTTGAATATCAATAATGGTGCATGGCAAAGTTTCACCAATCTTGATAACTTGAACAGAGCAGTAAGAGCAGATGCACTATTGAATAAGGGCTTGATGCCAACAGCAAAACGTGAGCCACTTTACGTTAATCCTACGGGATGGCACAACAAGAAATTAAAGTCAGGCTGGTTATATAATCGTTCTCACTTAATTGGCTACCAATTAAGTGGTCAAAATAACAATCCCAAGAATTTAATGACTGGTACACGTTCATTAAACTCTCCGGAAATGTTAAAACATGAGAATGATATAGCCTACTACCTTAAGCAAGATCCTAATAACTATATTAGATATCGAGTTCAACCAATCTATCGTGGCAATGAATTAGTTGCCAGAGGTGTACAAATGATGGCTGAATCTATGGATAGTCAAGGAAGTGCTGATGGCCAAGTCTCATTCAATGTGTATATATTTAACATCGAAAGCGGCGTAACAATTAATTATTCTGATGGTACTAGTGTAGTCAATAACAATTAAGGAGATGTTTGGAATGCAATATAGCTCAGGCGATAAAGAAATTTTTGATTTGATTGGAAAAGAAGAAGACCGTCAAAACCGTAATATAGAATTGATTGCTTCTGAAAATATTGTTTCGGACAATGTTAGAAAGGCTCAAGGTTCAGTTCTAACTAACAAATATGCTGAAGGTTATCCTGGCAAGAGATATTATGGTGGTTGTGAATATATTGACCAAATAGAAACAATAGCTATTGAACGTGCCAAGAAATTATTTGGTGCTGAATATGTTAACGTTCAACCTCACTCAGGTTCTCAAGCAAATGCGGCCGCATACCAAGCAGTCTTGAAACCAGGAGATTCTGTACTAGGTATGGATCTTAATGCTGGCGGACATCTTACACACGGTTCAAAGGTTAACTTTTCAGGTAAAATGTACAAGTTTCATTCATATGGAGTTAATGACGAAGGATTCATAGACTATGATGATGTACAAAAGATTGCTGAAGAGGTGAAACCAAAATTAATTGTTGCTGGTGCTTCAGCATATAGCCGTATAATTGATTTTAAAAAATTCAAAGAAATTGCTGATTCAGTTGGCGCTTTACTAATGGTTGATATGGCCCATATTGCCGGACTAGTTGCTGTTGGATTACACCCAACACCAATTGGTGTCGCTGATATTGTGACTACAACTACCCATAAAACACTTAGAGGACCTCGTGGCGGAATGATTTTTGCTAAACCAGAGCTTGGTAAAAAAATCAATTCTGCAATTTTCCCAGGAACACAAGGTGGCCCACTGGAACACGTAATTGCTGCTAAAGCTGTTGCATTTGGTGAAGACTTACAACCACAATTCAAGGATTATATAGAACAAGTTGTTAAAAACGCAGCTGCAATGGCTGAAGTTATAAACGATTCAGAAGACTTATCAGTTTTAACTGGTGGAACAGATAATCACCTTCTCAACGTTGTTTTAACGAAAACTGATATGAACGGTATGGAAGTTCAAGACATGCTTGATTCCATCCACATCACATCTAACAAAGAAGCCATTCCAAATGACCCATTGCCACCTAAATACACATCAGGGCTTCGTTTAGGAACTCCTGCAATCACAAGTCGTGGATTTGATGAAGATGATTGTCGTGAAGTTGCACACATTATTGTAGATGCTATTAAGTATCATAATGACAGTGACAAACTTGAAGAACTTGATAAGAGAACAAAGGCACTTACTGATAAACATCCAATTAAATAAATAATCATAAAAAAAAGATCAAACTCAAAATTGAGTTTGATCTTTTTTCGACTAGTCTAAAACTGAATCTTTTGCTTTTTTAGCTTTTTGTTTACGATCATAATTACCATACAATATCAACGCAATAGCACCAAATACGATAGGACCAATAACTGTCCAGAAAGCATCTGAATATGCATGCTCAATTATTGGTTGGATAACTGTAAAGATTACAGCTAAAGCCAACACAACAAATGAAACAATTGATACTGCCCACATTGCTTTTCTATTTTTATAGAACAAATATGGCTTTTCAATCTTATCATTTATATTGAAAAATGGATATGCTCCGACTAAGAATAGATATGGAATAGTTGTTGAAACGTTAGCCATCAATGTTAAAACATTATAAAGTTGCTTAGCATTTCTACCACCAAAGGCAATAAGCAAAATCATAATTCCTACAAATCCAGCCTGCATCCACATTGCATTAGCTGGCATACCATGTTTATTTAATTTAGTTACACGTTCTGGCCAAAAGTCTTTTGGTGTACCCATAATAAACGACTTCAATGGTGAATAAACCAAAACAAAGAATGAACCCATATACAAAATAAACATATCAAATCCAGTAAATCTAGCTAACCATTCACCTGTAGTAATAGCTGCAGCATGACTCCAACCAATACTATCAGCGAACTGATAACCTAAGTTGCTCATCATAACATAAGTAATATTACCTAGATTAACGTTTGATTTACCAAGAATCTGATTCCAATTTGTACTGATACCCCACATAAGAATAGTTAATGAGTAAGTAACAGCAATAACACCTGCCGATATCAAGACACCACGTGGGAAATCACGCTTAGGGTGCTTCATACTATCAGTAACAGCACCAACAGATTCCATACCACCGTATGCAAATATCGCATAAACAACGAATGAAATCATACCAATTGGTGATGCAAAGGCTGGATTAGCTGAATGAATAAACGTATCTAGTCCTGTAATTGGTTCTGCTGAATGAAATCCTGATGTAAATAACAGTATTAAACTTAGTAAAAAGAAGATACCGTTTAATGCAATAGTCAAAATACCACCAACAGATGAAACTTTAGAAATCTTATCCATTCCTAGACTTGCGAAAAATGTGACAAACATAATCCACAATAATCCTAATATACCAATAACTTGGGTTGCACTAAGTCCGAACATACCCCAAGATTGTGTACCATCATGACCTACAAAAAAGGTTGATAGTGGAATCCAAACTTTTGTAGATGTTGAAACTAACCAAACTTCCCAAGAAGCTAGCCAGATAAATGTACCAGTGAAGGCAATCTTTGGTCCTACAGCTCCTTCGATCCAAGAATAAATTCCACCCTTTGCTTCGTTAAAAGCGGAACCATACTCTGCCATCATAAATCCTGCAGGTAGGAAGAAGAATACCGCTGCAAATACGTACCAAATAATACTTGCTAATCCCATTTGCTCATAAGCAACTGTTGTATTAGCAAATCCGAAAATCGCCGTAAAAATCATCATTATTAATCCAAATAATGTAATGGTTTTTTTCGTCGAATTACCATCATCCATTGTTTAATCCCCTTAACGGGTTCCAGGACGAATCCCTTCGCCCTTCTCAAAATTTAAATTTTCAATGTACTAATTATAAGTTCATATCAGTCTTAAAGTTCAGAGGTGAAAAATCAGTCGAGTCCGTAATTAATTGAGCAATTAATTCTTTATATGCATCAAGTGACGTTTTAGACATCTTGTTAGATGCATCTGTCAAAAATTGTGGTAATTCTTCAGAATCCTTACTTAAAGCTTGCATATCAAAATCACGTAACATATCACGTAATGTGATATTAATTTCTTTTTGCTTAGCTTGATAATTTTTACCAAGTTCCTTGTAATGACTATCTAATAAAACTCCAGCCAGTTTGTATGTCCAATATGCTGACTTACTATCATATGGAAGTTCTCCAATTTTGTACTCATCTGGAGTATCTGTGATTCCCATATAAAATGGAACATAAATACTCTGTGATGCGACTCCCATTGCAAGCCATTGGACACACGCAATTTCTGGATCCATATCAGGTCTAATTTGTAAGACATGTGATTCTTGTGTCTTAGCTAAACTGATCGGACGATAACGTTTATTATTCACACTATTATTCAAAGGGTCAAAATCAGTCTTTTGATAATGTGATGCCAAATAATCTTGTGCATCATCAATGCTTAATAAACGATTTGCTTTCTTTATGAAAGATAGGTCTTCACTTTCAGGGCTTTCATTTGTCTTTCCTGAAAAGTTTTGTTGTCCCCACCAAACACGTGGTGTGCTATATATTTCATCAGATAAATCATGTGTTCCAAAAATATTTCTAAAATTAAATCCACTTGGATTAGGATTCAAATTATTATCATTGACGAATTCTTGTAGATCATTTCTAAATAAGAACTGATCTGAATCCTCAAAATCAATTTCTTGAATCGCCAACTGGTTAGCAACAACAGCATAAGAATCATCGGGGATACGTTGTGCTACCCAATAGTGGCCCGAACCATTTTCAAAATACCAAACTTCATCTTTATCAGAAAATAAGACACCGTTTGTTTCACATGTCCCATAATCTTCAATAATTTTACCTAAACGTTCAACACCCTCACGAGCACTCTTAACATATGGTAAAATCGTTGTTATCATGGCTTCTTCGCCAATACCATTTTTCTCAAGCGGATCAACGCCTAGAACACGTTGATTAGAATAAGCACTTTCAGTAGCACTCATTCCCACACCAAATTCATTGAATCCATCTTCTTCAAACAAACCTTCTTTAAAAGTCCATTCAGGAGTAGCTGAATATTTATAGCGAGTCTTAGGTAGATCCATCTTAAAATCATTAGCCTTGGAAACAAACTGCTGGTCTTGTGTATATTCCTTGTGTTCATGAATAACAAAATGCTTTGGCCATGATGGCATTGCATCTTCATTTCTTCCAATAATAGTTGAGCCATCAATTGTGGCCTTTTTACCTATTAAAATACTCGTACAAGCAGAAAGAGAACTTTTATTATAGTCTAATGACATTTAATCTCACCTTACTTAAATTTTACTGCTGTGCCATATGCAGCTACTGTTTCCATATCAGCACTAATTGAATCAGAATCAAAACGCATCATTACTACTGCATCTGCACCCATATCTTCAGCGTTCTTTCGTAAACGACTGATGGCAATATCACGTGCTTCTGTTAGTAGTTCAGTGTAAGCTTTAATCTCACCACCAACAATGTTTTTGAATCCGGCACCAATATTCTTAACGACATTCTTTGATTGAGTTGTTAATCCAAACACCTCACCGATAATTTCATATTCCCTTCCAGGAATACTTTCAGTCGTGGTTACTAATATCTCACCCTTATCCATGTATTCACCTCACAAATATGTTTTATCACTCCTATAATAAAGATAACACAATAAAAGTCATATATAACTAAAAAATGTGCATATTTCGGCTTGACATTATATTCGATTTTGTTTAGTATTTTTAATGTTAATGGGCAATCGCCAAACGGTAAGGCAGCGGACTCTGAATCCGCAATTTGTAGGTTCGAACCCTACTTGCCCAATCATTGAATTTCATTAAGTTTTGATAGGTTTTAAACCCCTTGATAAATCAGTATTTATCAAAAAAATCTTTCGATAAGTTTCGTTGAGTTTTGATTTAACCGGACCACCACTCGGACCACTTTAAAAAAAATGCTGTGAAGGCAATGTTAATCGTTAGTCTTAATTGACTGGCGATTTTTTTTGTACAAAAAATATTTTATTATTCTTAAAATAACTTGAATATACACTCATATTAGTGCATTCCATTATATATATAGAGGAAGTGATATAGGTGACACGAATAGAATTATGGCAACAAAAAAGAACTTTAACAATCGAACTGTCGGTAAACATTTTCGGATTGATAAAGTTCTCCATCAAGGTAACAAAGGAAATCCCTTAGGGGCTTACCCTTTGTGCACTTAAATTATAACATTTAAGGAGATTTACATCATGAAAAAAATATATCAGGGTAAAAACACAACTATGATATTCGAAATCAATAAGCCTACAAAACGGTATCAATGGCTAGTGATTGCATTAGCAATAGTCGGAATAATTTACTTAATAGTGAGGTAACAACATGACAGAAAAGCTGACTGAGGCACGTATAAAGGCTAATAAAAAATGGGACAAAGAAAACAAAGAACGTAAACAATATTTAAACACTCGATCAGTTGCAAGAAATTTCATTAAGAACCGTGCAACAAAGGAAGATCTGTAAGAGCTCAAAACCTTAATAGATAAACGTGAAGAATCATTAAACTAAGTAGATTAAAATCCCCTGTCTAAATTAGATAGAGGATTTTTATTTATATAAAAGACATTCCACGTTCGCCAATTTTAATTACAATTGCTATTACATACGTCATGACGTGTATAGTCAAGTACTTCTTAAATATTATTTGTAGCTAGTAACTAAACCCATATTTAGTAATTCAAGGATACCTTCTTGCCCAATAGATAGAGTAATTCGAACATCGATAGGTTTCAAAACTATTGATAAATTAACGTTTTTTTGTACAGAAAACATTTTATTATTCTCTTATAAAGAAGATATTAGTTGCTT
This sequence comes from Companilactobacillus allii, assembly GCF_001971585.1. Taxonomy (NCBI): domain Bacteria; kingdom Bacillati; phylum Bacillota; class Bacilli; order Lactobacillales; family Lactobacillaceae; genus Companilactobacillus; species Companilactobacillus allii. Next base: position 2,337,527 of record NZ_CP019323.1, read on the forward strand.
CCATTTATATAATAGATTTACAATAATAGAACGTAGGCTTTAAATACTAGAGTAATCATGAAATTAGGGGAAAATAATTATGGGAATATGGGATTCGATTAAGCGGGGAGCTTCAAATATGAGTAGACTTTCTGAGTTAGAATCGAAATTAAGAAATAACCAAAATCTTACCAATTCAGAACTAGCTGAATTTGAACAACTTTCTAAATCAACACTAAATGAAATATTCGAAAAGAAACCTGGTAAATTTTTCAAAGGAACAAGTAACTATGGTCAAATATCTATTGATGAAAACAAACAATTATTTAAACTAAATACTAAAGTTTATCATTTTGAAAATTTGAATACTTACGAATTGTTAGAAAATGAATCATCGATTTCATCTGGTGGATTAGGAATTGGTCGTGCAATTGTCGGTGGTGCTTTGGTTGGATCAGTTGGAGCTGTTATAGGTGGTACAACTAAACGACGCAAAAATACAAATATAGTTGAAAGCTTGAAAATTTTTATTAGTTTTAAAGGTATACGGGAAATCTCTACAACGCTTCCGTTTATAACTAAAAAGCAAAAAAAAGATAAGAAATACGAAAAACAGCTTGTGTCCGCAAAAGAAACTTTGGCTGGTCTGGACTACATTTCAAACTTTATGAACAATCAAATTCAATCTAATCAACAAGTCAACACCACTCAATCCAATAGCGCAGATGAAATAAGACAATATATGGAACTATTAAATGACGGAATCATTACTCCTCAGGAATTCGAATATAAGAAAAATGAAATTCTAAACAGACGAATCTAATAATAAATTCATATCAATCACCAATTCTAAATATAAAAATCCAAATAAATTGTTCCAAAATTTTTTTGAACATCAAACGGTTATCCTGCCATATTTGTTTTTCATTTGTGGCACAAAAATATCACGGTCCAGTCACTGATCGACTTTAAAAGCTGAATATATGTTATATGGGGGAAATATTATGGCAACAAGAAAACATGGTAAAGCAAAAAAACCAATTTACAAACGTGTATGGTTTTGGATCATAATAGTACTTGTTATAGCGATATTTATTCCTGGGGGCGGTAGTGATTATGAAAAAACTGCAAAAACAGACAATACGAAAACAACTGCAGTAAAAAAATCTGACTCTGACAATAAATCCACATCAAGTAAACCTGTCAGCAAACCTGTGGCAAAAAAATCAGATAATGAATCGACGTCATCCCAAGAAAGTAATGTACCTGCAGACTACGCATCAGCCCTAAATAGTGCCAAAACATACTCGAGTTCTATGAATATGTCAAAACAAGGTATTTATAATCAATTAACTTCAGATGCAGGTGAGCAATTCTCAGCTGAGGCAGGTCAATATGCAATTGATAATCTAAGCGCTGATTACAATGAAAATGCTTTGAAAACGGCCAAAACGTATTCCAGTGACATGAATATGTCAAAACAAGGTATCTATGAGCAATTGACTTCAACAAATGGAGAACAATTCACGGCTGAGGAAGCTCAATATGCCGTTGATAATCTGAAAGCCGACTATAACGAAAATGCCTTAAAGAGTGCTAAGAGCTACCAAGATGATATGGACATGTCACCTGATGCTATCAAGGATCAACTAAGTTCTAGCTCAGGAGAACAATTCACACCAGAAGAAGCAGATTATGCGATTCAACATTTGAATGACTAAATTTAAAAGCAATCTTACTCTGAATAAAGTAAGATTGCTTTTTTGATATTCATATGAATAAACTACTATTTCGAATCATTTTTCTTATTAACTTTCTTAGCCACTTTATCAATAACGTCCTCGCCTTTTTCTTTAGCTTGGGCGACCTTTTCTTGGATTTTACCTTTTAATTCCTTTTTGTCGTCATTGGTAACCTTACCAACAGCTTGATTCGTTTTACCTTTGATCATATCTTCTTTACTATCTATACTCATAAGTGAAACTCCTCTCGTATTACAATTGAATTTTCACGATCTCTTACCCATTACAAATGACACTAGTAAGACTAAGATGATAGCTCCAATCAATGAAGGAATAATTGCCATACCAGCAAGTTGTGGACCACATGATCCTAAAACACCCTCGCCAATAAATGATCCAACAATACCGGCGAAAATATTAGCAATCCATCCCATGGATTGTCCTCTATTAGTTATAGCACCTGCCACTGTTCCAATGATTGCTCCCACGATTAAAACCCATAACCAATGCATATAATCACTCCTATCATTTATTTGATAATTCAATTTTATAATATTGGGATTTTTTAGACAATTTATTTGATAAGCGTAATCAACTTATTAATTGGATAATTATCATCCATTATATTTTGATTTTTAAATACATTCATTGTTAATATCTCCTAATAATAATACAATTAATTGGACAGATAATTAATCATACATTTAAGGGTGACTATTATGAAAAAAATATTCAAATGGATAATAGGAATTCTAATAATTCTTATCATTATAATTGGGGCAACTTTTGCAGTTGTCAAACATATGGAATATCAACCAACTAGCGCTGCTTTGAAGGCTTCTGAGACCACAACAAGTGTTTCCAATACTATAAAATTTCAAGGTGATGACACCAAACCAGTGGTTATCTTTTACCCCGGAGCATTAGTAGATCCCCTTAGTTATAGTATTTGGGCAAATAAACTAGCGAGAGCTGGTTACACTGTATATATTGTCAGATTTCCATTGGATCTTGCAGTGATAAATGCCAATGCTGCAAAAGAAGTCCAAAATGGTGGACCATACATAATATGTGGACATTCATTGGGTGGAACAATGGCCGCCCGCTATGCACATAAAAATACTAAGGAACTAAAGGGAGTATTTTTGCTTGGCAGTTATCCAGAAAAAAAGGGAAACTTACGAAATGTGAAAGAACCAGTGATTTCTATAACTGCTAGTAGAGATGGTGTCCTTAATCAGAAAGCATACAAGAAATCAAAAAAATACCTTCCAAAGAATACTGACTTTGTTACGATAAATGGTGGTAATCATGCTGGATTTGGTAGCTACGGTAAACAATCTGGTGATAATTCAGCCAAGATAAGTAATTCTGATCAACAAAAAATAGTAGCCGATTTACTACTTCGTTGGCTAGATAAGATCAAGTGAACTACTCGTCACTAAAGTAACGAGCTTCTAGGAACATTCTAACTTACATATTAGTTTTTCAACTAATATGCAGTGGCCAAAACTAATTTACTAAGGTCTGTTCCAGACCTAATTTCTTTATATTTTTAGACGCATTTATGTCTCTATCCAAATTCGTATGACAGTTAGGACAAGTCCATTCACGAACATCCAGAGTATGTTTACCGTCATCATATGCACAATTAGAACATCTTTGACTGGTTTTATAAGGATTAACAACGACTAATTCTTTACCATACCAAGAACATTTATATTCCAGCATTGATCTAAGTTCACGCCAAGATTGATTAGCTATAGCTCTTGCAAGCTTATGATTTTTAATCAAATTACTAGTTTTTAAATCTTCTATGACAATTACGTCATAATCTTTGACTAATTGTGTAGTTAATTTATGCAAGTAATCAATTCTTTGATTAGCTATTTTTTCATTGTACTTGGCGACCATGATCTTTGCTTTCATATAATTTGAATATTGTTCTAATGGTTTAGGGTCTATTAGTCCAAATTTCTTTTCATATTGAATATGTTGGATAGCTCCTAACCATCTTCTTGTGAGTCTTTTTTCCCAATAATGTTTCTTACCAGCAAGTAATTTATCAAATCTGATAGTAGGATACTTTTTCCCATCAGACGTTATTGCAAGATCAGCCACGCCAAGGTCGATACCCACTGTGCACTTCGTTTTCTCGAATGTTTGGTTTTCACATTCAACAAGTAACACTGCATAGTATTTTCCAGTAAATGATTTCCGTATAGTCACTGATTTGATTATTTTAGGCACATGCTTGCCAGATTTGAATTTCATTGCCCCTAATTTTGGTAACTGAATATAAGTCTTATCAATCATCTTAATATTTTTATTAACACATTTTGATTGATAACTTTGCTTCGGATATTTTTTACTTTTAAATTTTGGAAAATTATGAGATTTCTTAAAGAATCGTTTGTACGCTTCTACCAAATCATGATCAGTTGACTGCAAACTAGTACTTTCAGCCCTTCTCAACCAGGGATATTCAATTTTCAATTGTCTGAGTAAATTATTCAAATCAAATGCATTCAAGAATTTTGAGTCTTTGTTATTCTCATAACGCTTGATCAACATATCTAACATTTGGTTCCAGATGAAGCGATTAGCACCAAAGTTGAAATCAATCATTTCTTGTTGATAAGTATCAGGATATATTCTAAGTTTTAAACCCTTTAGTACCAAGTGATTGGCTCCTTTCTTTAGTAGTATATTAACAAGCAATATTATACAGTAACAATAAAATATCAAGAAACAAAACGGCTGGCTAAACGTTGATTCATCTCGGCAATTAATTACCGAGTTTTCTCAACTGCCAGCTTTAAATAAAAAAACTGTCGAAAAATTCGACAGTTTTTTTATTTTGCGAGTGACACCTTACCAAAAACATGATTAGTTTCATAATAATCCTGAGCATCCCTCACACCATCAGCTGTTAGTGGAAAACTCTTTTGAATATTCAACTTTATCTTTCCTTCAGAAACAAGCCCAATGACCTTACCCAAAGGATTATCAAACTTACCTCCCAAATACATTGCTGAGACATTAAATCTCTTAGCTAACTCTTCATTAGGTTCTTCAACCAATGAAACCAAACGTCCGCCTGATTTTAAAACTTCAAAACTGTCTTTATAAGTATCATGGCCTACAGTATCAATAACAGCATCCATATCGGATAGCACCTTGTTAAATTTGTCATTGTGGTAATCCAAGACTTCACTAGCTCCTAAATTTTTCAAATCCTCAAAATTTCTTTTACTGGCAGTAGTATAAACGGTTGCCCCAGCATTTTTGGCTAATTGAATTGCCATAGAACCAACTCCACCAGCACCTCCATGAATCAATATCTTTTCGCCAGAAACTAATTTACCAAGATCGAATAAAGCATTATAGGCTGGTGTAGCAATCATTGGTAATATTCCCGCATATTTAACATCAACATCCTTTGGAACTTTAACGGCCTTACTCTGTCCAAGAATCGCGTAATCACTATACGCTCCAAACCCTTTGACTCCGACCATTCCACATACAATATCTCCAATTTCAAATTTATTAACTTCATTTCCCTTATCAACGACCTCACCCGCAACATCAGTCCCTGTAATTGCAGGCATACTCAAGGAGAAATCATCTTTAAAATTTCCCTTTCTGACCCCTATATCAAATGGTGTTACTGAACTACTTGAAACTTTAATCAATAACTGCTTTGGTTTTAATTCAGGAATATCAACTATCTTTTCACTAAATTCTCCACTATCACCATATTTATCAATCACAATCGCATTTGTTTGCATATAGAGTTCCTCCAACTTATTTGAATATTCTTACTTATAACGATAACGAATTTAGGAACTTTTGTCTAAAAATCAGGAATTGGAATAATTAAGAAATAAAAAATTTTTTTCTAGTCAAAACTGTAGCTGAAACGCAATCCAAAACACAATTTCTTCCGCTTAATCTAAAATAGGCTGACATTTGCTTACGCAAATATCAGCCTCTTCTAGGTTAATGCTCGGAAATTAAACGTGTTTTGGATTGCTCTGATATTACAATGATTTTTCCATATTATGCCAAGTCTCATTACCATGCTTGGACTCAGAAATACCCTTATCAATGTAACCATTTTTTTCGTAAAATGGTATTCTATCAGCCAAACAAGTCAATGAGATAGTTTCTCGATGTGCCTTTTGAGCATTTTCTTCAAATTTCTTCAATAACTCACTGCCGATACCTTGACCACGGAAATCTGGATCAATCGCAATTGAAAATACCAATTGATGTCCACCAAGCATCAAGTTTCTAGGTGATTTCTTAAACATCTTATCTGTGATATATCTATCTTTTACTGCTGGTCCTACAATGAATCCGACAATCTTATCATCATCATTTTGTGCCAGTAAGAAAGTATCAGTTAATTTTGATATTCTATCATCATAAACAGACTCACTGCCAGCTTCATCAACATTGAAACTAGCATGTTCAATCTTCATTATATCTTCTAAATCTTCTATTTTAGCAAATCTATATTTCATTATCTAATATTGCCTCCTACCTAATTCTACAACTATTCTGACTTTATTAAAAAAAACTACTGAAAAATATCAGTAGTTTTTTAGTTTATACATATTTGCGATACTTAATTTTTCGTAACCAATTTTGTTGAGCAGAAAAATTATAAAACTTGTTTTGACACTTAAAGTATTCACCATCGTTATTCAAATAGTATGAATTGGTTGTATCTTTACAATACATCTCGATGAGCTTATTTATTTTCCTCTTAGGTTTAGATTCAACGATTGGAACTGCAAGTTCAACACGTCTATCTAGATTCCTAGTCATAGTATCAGCTGAAGAAATCCAAACCTCATTAGTTCCATCACTATAATTGAATTTATAAATACGGCTATGTTCAAGTAATTCACCAACGATACTCTTGACTACTATATTTTCTTTTTGACCACAAATACCCAATCTTAATGAACAAGGACCTCTCACAATAATGCTAAATGGTAGCCCTAATCTGGCTGCTCGATAGATACCATTAATAATATCAATATCAGTCAGACCATTAACTTTCATAAATACTGAGCCTTTACCGTTTCGCAAATAATCCTGTGTAGCTTTCTTTATTTTATTCAAGATCATACGTTTTAAATTGTCTGGTGAAGCCGTCATTAATTCATATCCGTTAGAAATTTCCCCAGAAAGTCCATCGAAGAATTTAACAGCATCCCCAACGTATCGTTTATTACTAGTGTAGAAACTGATATCTGAAAAGACTTTGGATGTTATGGCGTTATAATTACCAGTTCCAATTTGGACATATCCTCTATCGTTTTGTAAAACTAGACAAATTTTGGCATGTACCTTATTAACTTTGTCACCATATAACACCCTGCACCCGGAATCCTTTAACTCCTTTGCAACCTCTAAGTTGTGCGCTTCATCAAACCTAGCTCTTAATTCAACAACTACTTTAACTGAAATTCCCTTACTGGCAGCTCTTTGTAATAGCTTAACTACTTGTGAGTTCTTCTCAGTACGATAAATCGTCATTTGAATATTGGTTGTTTTGGGATCATCCACTGCAGTATTTAAGAAGTTTAGAAATATTTCAAATGAGTCATATGGATACTGAACCAAAAGTGACTTATTATCCAAATGTCTCAAAATATTCTTTGACTTTTTCCAAGTCAAACCTTCAAAAGCTGGAAATACCAACTTTTGATTATTTTTGTACTTCTTAAATAATTTGTCCAAAACTTTTAAATTAACTGGCCCCGGAATAGCGTAAATACTCTTCTTACTAATACCAAATAATCCAGATAAGAAGCTACGTCCCTTATGTTCTGGACTATAAAACTCAACTCTAGTTATCTTACCAGGTCCACGATCATTGATATAATTTGTCATTTCAGACAAATACTTTTCATCACTTAATCCTTTATCCAAGAAATCATATTTCTTATTTTTGTCATAAGTCACACGATATACAAATTGCTTGGTTATCTTAAATTTTTGGATGATTTCTTCTAGATTATTAAAAATCAAATCTTCCAACAAAATATATTTATCAGGCACACCAGTATCAACTAATCTATCTAAATCTTCAGGTACCTGAATTGTATAATTCTTATCATCAGACACTAACAAAAAGTTCAAATCAGCTTTTGTTTTATTTTCAGGCGAGAATTCTTCTACCTTAATTTCATTTGAAATGACCTTATCATAATAATCATCAACTTGAGCTTTTTCCATAGAACTCAATTTGTAATATCTAGTTACTTCAAAAATGTTTTTTTCTTTTAATTCTTCAAGTACCAGCCCTAACGCTTGATACTCTTTGGTAATATTTCTAGAATTGAACTCATAAATCTGAGCTAATAATTCCGTTCCATTGAGGCCGGTACGTTTATCAACTCTATTTTTAGAGATCATAGTTTGAACATTATGTAATCTCACCCCAAAAAATTCATCCAAGTTATTAGAAGCAATTGAAAGAAATCTCAGCTTCTCCAACAAGGGAATTTTTTTATTAAAAGCCTGATCAATTACCCGATTATCGAATAATATCCAGCTCAAATCCCTATTATAATATTTATCCTTCATTCGCCACATCCTCTTTAAAAGAATCGTAATCGAACATTACTTGTTTCGTGTAACTATTGACAAAGTTCATTAATGAATTATCTAAATCTTTAAATTCCTCTCCAAATCCGATAATCAGTGGGTAGTTTGGGGAATGTGAATGTGCTCTGGCCAAAAGAATACAACAAACTGTAACGTAATCTTCAAATGATTCAAAGTCTAATTTATCTAAATTTATTGAAGTTTTCATATCCTTAAATTGACGCATATAAAAGCTATATTTCTTGGTATCAAAAGCACCCAAGAATGGATCAGATGCACTTTGCAATATTAATTGGCTATCAACAATATTTTGACCCTGACTGTTGTTTTTGTCAGTATACAATTCGTCATTGTTATAAATTGGAAGAGCTTGCTTTGCTTGAAGAACCAAATAATTTTTATCGAGATCTCTTAATAAGATCAAATAACAAAGTGTTCCAACACTACCTACACCAACGCTATGTCTAACTACATCTATAACGTTGAAATCTTCAAGAAATAACCTGACATCACTACGCTGTTTTTTCTTGTATTTACTATAGCCATCAATAAGTGCTTTAAAATCTTCTTTACTAATATGTTGTGTTACCGGCTTATTCTCAACAAATTTTCGTTCACCGAGTTCATTTACAGTCGTGTATTTTTCAATAACTAATTTTGAATTACTTTTTTGTGCTTTTTTAATACTTTTTGTAATCAGTTTCTCAAATGATTGTTGGAAATATTCCTCATTATCTTTTAAATCACCGAATATTTCAGTGATATTTTGTAAAGTATTAGGTAAAATAAAACGTTTCATTTCAGATATCTTAGTCATATGTTTCAAAGTATCAAAATAAGTATGAACCGTCTTCAATAAGAATTCCTGAATGTCAGTTTCTTCAAAAGAATGAGATCTAGCAACTAATAACGCACTTATCAAGAATCTTTTTAAGTCATATTCCCAATAACTCAAATGTGCCTCATCAAAATCATTCATGTCAAAAAGTAATTGTCCTTCTGATGAACCGTAGAAACCAAAGTTTCCCAGATGTGCATCCCCACCTATCAAAACCTTGATTCCACTATCAGGTCGGTTTGATAGATCATAATGCATAACATCAGCTGTTCCACGGAAATATGCAAACAGTGACTTCGACATTCGTTCACGTTTTACCTCAATTAATTCTGGAACTAATAACTTATTTTTGATATTTAAAATCTTATGAATATTTCTTTTCTCTGGTACAAATTGATCAAAATCTTCAGGAACCATGGTCGCAAAGTAACGGCCTTTAATAATTAATTGTTCCGTACTCTTAAAAGCGTCGGTATCCTGGAAAGTATATGGTGTAGGATTTGTCATCGTTTCATCTCCTTAAAGTAATTATACAATAGTGCGACTAAATAATTAGTGACAATTGTACGTTTAGTTCAGGGATTATATGAAATTGAACTTAAATTAATCTTTATTCCTTGCTTGATCCTAATTAAATTACGTAATGTATGTTTAATTCGCTCTAAAGTTAATTGATTGTCAAAATATACGAACGTACGTTTAGAAAAAACTAAAAATAAGTTATAATTGGAACACATACTAAATATACTAAGGAGAATCAACTAATGGACATTTCACTATTAAAACAAGTACTTACAACTACCAATAAAATTGCACTAAGTACGTCGATCGATAACCAGGCGAATGTTAAAATCGTTAACTTTGTTTGGTTTGATAACACTCCAGACACATTATATTTCTCATCTGTTCGTGGTACCAATGGTGTTGCTGACTACGACAAAAGCCCAAGTGTTGCCATTATTACTATTCCTAACAGTGATACAATTGGTAATCCCTACATTAGAACACAAAATGTCACTTTACAGCATTCAGACAAAGTAATGAAAGACCTGTTACCACGTTATTTGGAAACAGTTCCCAATTATCAAAAGGTGTGGGAATTAATTGGTCCTAAACTACAAGTATTTGAATTGAAACTGCGAGATGTCTATGTTGACGCTGGTTTAGATAAAGAAAAAGTTATTTTGAAATTTAAAAATTAAAACATGTGCCAAAACACAATTCAATATAATTCAAGAGGTGTCTTGATATAACTTGTTTTCTTACGAAAACGTGTGCCAAAACACAATTTTCTCGATATAAGCCTAAAAGGCCAGTATTTACATGCGTAAATACTGGCCTTTTAGGCTTATAAACGAAAACTGAACGTGTTTTGTCACACTCTCTAAAATATATTAAACATTCCTATAATCTTAATCACAACAATCGCCAGCAACATACTTAATGCGGCATGAACCATAAACAAAATTGAAAATGACGTGAATTCAAGTAAGTAATTATTTAAAGTATCCATCTTACCCAATAAAATAAACACATTACCAATTACAAATTGAACAACTACCCAAGGTAGTATTCCTTTATTTACTGTTTGAAAATCAGCATCACTCAAATCATATCCAGTACTAGCAATCATGATTGTTAGTACTAAATACAATAAGATCATCGACCAAGTTCCGTTTGTATATGACGTCTTAAGATTATTCAAGACCAATTCTGTAATACCACTGAGTGTAATATCTGTATTTGAACCTAAACCACTAAAGCTTAAACGTGCATTCAGCATTATTTTTTGTAACAAATATAACACTATCGAACACATATAATAAGGAGCCAATCCAATGAAAAAATTACCTAATCGTTGATAAATATTCTTTTCATTCCATGTATGCTCGACTGATCCAAGAGAGCCCGAGTTGCGATAATTAAAATTCAATAACTGGACCTTTTTCACATTATGACCAAATATAAAAGCAAAAATGGCATGTCCTAATTCATGAATAATCACACCAAGACCACCAACGACCAACTGGCTATTATTTCCCAAATTATTAACCAAAACACTCTTTGCCACATGACCAAACCATGATACTAATCTGGCTGTCAAATATGGCACCAATGTGAAGGCCACGATTATTTCTAAGATCCATTTCAGATAATCACTCAAAAGAACTCTCCTTCACAATGTAGATTTTAAATTAAACATCATACTGTGTCTCTCTTACAGCAGCATTTAATAGATCATAAGGTGTCTTCATCTTTTCTCCATCCCATGAGGCAATACCAACAACAAGTGAAATAGCCATTGTTGATAAGTCTGGATTATTCTTAAGACGCTCATCGAATCCTTCTTTTACACGATTAGTTGCAATTGTTGTACCATCAGCATTTGAGAACAATAAAATGGCCCATGTAGGATCATCATTATTAACCAAATAAATAATATCGTTGATTCTTGTCTTGTCCTTAATGGCATCTGTTGTCATCTGCAATAATGATTGCACTTGGTGTTCACTCATCATACGACGAATATCATTATAATATCCAATTTTTATAACAGCCGTAGTAACTGGTAACTGAAATCGTTTGTTTGTTTCAGCATAGACTGCTGTATCTTCCATATAAGCAACTGTAGTACGAAGATGCGTTTGCTCATCAAAGGCACCTTGTTCGACCATCGCCGTACGTAATTCAGCGTTGGCATCTTGCAATTTCAATTGATTATATGTCATACAATAAAGCGTCAAACAAAGAAGAATTGGAATCACCATCCAAAATGCTAACTGCCAATGAATCGTACTTCCCTTGGCGACGTATTGATATACCATTATTGTTGCCTGCATGGCAATAAATAATATATTGGCAATTAAACTCGGCATGATACCGAAGAAATACGTCAGCATCAACAAAGCTACTGTTCCAAACAAATAAATAACATTTAACAATACCTGACCCGATAGTGACATTAAAATGGCTGTGGCACTGAACAAAACCAGAAACATTAATAAGCCAACATCGGCTAACAAAGAAGTCCGTTGATCTTTATTTCCCATGCTTGTGACCTCCGCTCATCAATCCTTGTTTTCTCATTACTAAGAATACAGCCGCACCGATTATGATAATAGCTACTAAAGCTAAGACTAAATAAATTATCAATTGCGTATTATTACTAATCAGTTGCTTAGTAGTCAATGACTTATCAATTGCTTTATTCTTCTTAAAGCGATATCCATAATGTGTATTATTCGTATCAACTACAATACCATCCCCAGAATATTGTTGTATATTAGCTTGAAAGTTGATTTGTGTTGAAGCCAAATATACAGCATTATCGTTAGCACCAGTAACAACCAACATTCCTCTTTTGTCATTATAAGGAGAACGTAACAGTTGTGCTGTACCTATAGTCTTACCATAATTATGTTCGATACTTAACTTTTCATTTGAAATTATTCTACTAAAATTCTTAGAATATTTAAAGTATAATTTTGAATTCAATGACTTGATCATAGCATTATTCTTAGGCGTACCAATAACGATAACGTTCTTATTCTTCAGCACATTTTTACTTGGCATTTTAGAATAAAATTGAATATTACCAGTATTACTCTTTGAAAAATTACCAATTAGATTGAATACATTGGTCAAAGTTTTGAAATCATCGTCACTTAATTTATTGGGAGCAACTACAGCAATATTATCGTATGTCTGATTATTTATAAATAATGTTGGGTAGTTACTGAATAATAAGTCATTACTACGCTTAGACTTAACATACATCTTTGATTGCGTATCTACTTCGGCCCAAGGTGTTTGACTGTTGTCAGAACTATTTTGATCTTCCATTTCTAGATCAAAACCAACACTAACAGTAAAACTATTGCCAAGGTCCAATCCTCTTGGAACTTTGACAGTCAAAGTATCATTATCAGCACGAACTGAACTTAACTTCTTACTTCCCAGTGTTGTGCCATTGATCTTAATTGTAACTAGCGATCGATGGAAGTTAAGGTTTTTGCTATAACGGAATTTCAAATAAACTTCGGAACCATCGGCGTTGGTACGATCATTTGGCAAACTAACCAAATAGTCACTTTCACGATGCCCAGCACCAGTAATAGTATCAATTGATGAAGTCAAAGTTTTGACACCATTGTCATGCAATGAAGATGTAAACGTTGCTGTTGAATCAGTGATATATTCTGTACTCTGTGTAGATTCTTTCATCAACTCAGCATTAGCAACGAATCTAGCCGCCTTTTTTAATAACGACCCAGTATTTGCGGTTACGATCAGATACCGTTTACCACCGTTATAATAGGTCTTGATCACACCACGACCATTGATTTCTTCAGATGAAATTTGCTTTTTGAATTCTGAGGCTAAGTGATTGTATTTGGCAATAACCATTACATAATCACCATCTGAAGAGTTTATCTTATCCATTTTTACAACCGGAATCTGGTCATTTACAGTAGTAATAACACGAGATTCACCGGCCAATGCGATCATACTTGCTGTAAGTTCGTAAGGAGTTGGATCATTGGCTGTAGCGATTCTTGATCTAGCATAAGAGATCGTGTCCTGCCCTGAAAAGTGATCATAAAAGGAGTCGATAGTATCATCGGCATCTTTTAAGTCGTACTCAAAATTAACATTTGAGCCCTTTTCAATCGTCAACCAATTGGCTGGTGTCTGGGCCAACTGATAATTATCATTATTATCAGAACTCAGAATTTGCCCTTCAATTTGAAGTTTGTTACTACCGCCCAACAACTTAACAGGCACAGTAATCGTCTTAGATTGCGTACCTGTTTTTTTGGATGGTCTAAACGAATAGAATTTCACACCATTCAGTGAAACCGTTATATCAGACATATCACGAGTTGCTAATTGAGAAACTTGAAAGTTGAAATTAAAGGTAACTTTTTTAACATCCCAATAATCCATCTTTGTCAGATACATATTTGATTCTACTGAACGTCCAGATAACGTCGTAGTACTATTTTGAAATTGTTGTGTATAAGTTTGCATGTCCGCAGCAGATACATTCGTAGTCGTAACCATATTGCCAAATAACACTGCTACAACAAAACATGTTACAAATAACAACTTATTGATAACGTTTTGTTTTATACCATTTTGCTTGTTTATGAAATACTTGTTCACGAATATACCCCACCATTCCGTAGGCTGCCACTGCAAGCCACATTTGACTATATACCAAGTACATAAATACAATTAATAATAAATTACTAAAGGTCAATTCCCCACGCTCAGTTGTTATCGTTACAAACGTACTTATAACAAACATTAAAACTGCAAATAACCATAGTGAATTACTGAATCCTTGCAAATCTGAATGTGCTAACCCAGCTACTGACAATATAAATACTGAGTCTGACAATATTAATGAAGTCATCAATAAAAAGTATATTGATAAGAAGTATAGCAAATCAAATCTGATTCGACGACCTTCTTTTTTGAACAACAAATGTGCGTTCTTAACAACAACATAAATATTTCCCTTTACCCAACGAGTACGTTGATGAAACCAAACGTCCAATGTTTGTGGCTCTTGTTCCCAAGTAACAGCCTTAGGCTGAAACCTAATACGATAGCCCATCTCATATACTCTAAAACTTATTTCTGTATCCTCAGCTAATGCTTTAACATCCCAGCCACCAACTTTTTCAATAACACTTCTACGAATTACATAGTTAGTTCCCGGAATAGTACACAGATTGAACAATTGTTGACGACCAGCTTGTGCCATCCATTGAAACGATAAAGTCTCAATATTGATGAATCTTGTTAACAAAGTGGCCATCTTATTACGGGTTCTAAATTTACCAATAACCGCTGCAGCCTTGTCATCTTGTAATAACTCAGCTACTAGAACTCTTAAAGCCTGATGTTCTGGAGTGTTGTCAGCATCATAAATAGAAATAATACTACCTTTAGCTTGTTTCAGTCCGATGTTTAAAGCATTGGACTTGCCTTTACCACCATTAGTCTTATCAGTATTGATAACTTTTAATCTTTCATGTGGAAACTTATCCTGTAGATTGGCCAATAATTGTGCTGAATTATCATCCGAATTGTCATTAATAATAATGATTTCATATCTATCTTGAGGATAATCAAAAGATAACAACGACAAAACCGTCTTAACAATTACCACACCTTCGTTATGCGCAGGAACAAGAATTGAAACGAATGGAGCTTTCTTGGGTAATTTAGGGGCTGGTTTATTAACGTTTCTTAAATACCAAGTATATCCAGCGATAGTTAATATCAAATTGACCACTAACGTTCCCCAAATCGCTATAACTGCTATAAACAAAAATATATCTAGAATTGAAATCTCTATCACTTCCTCTTATTAAATCTATTCCAATAAATCCTTCTACCTATTAATATGAAGACTATTAATATAATTGCAACTATTATAAATAAAATTGTTAAAACATTACCCTGAATATTGAAATAATTACTCAATACTGGCTTAGTTTTAATGGTCTCATTGAATATCTTCGACGAATCGGCCGTACCAATCTCTTCTTGCTTACCGTTAACAAAATAATTACTGTCTTTAAACGATACCGTAGAAGTTCCAGTCGTAATTGAGGTCGACATACTCGTTGACATCGGATCGAACCACGAGAATTTCAACTTATTAACTTGTTTCTCAAAATCAACTAATCCCTTACTTGAATTGGGCATTGGGATAGTTACAGCGCTAGGAGTTGAAAATCTAGTCTCTTCAGTTTTTTTAACACTATTAAGTGATGAAGCTGATATTGCAAAAAAACTCTGCTTAGCCGCCTTTGCATCATCATCTTCACTAACGTAGACGACTTGCTTATTAGGAAGCAATATCCAATGATCCGCCTTAATCAAAAAGTTCTGACGTAGAACTTTATCCTGATTCCAAAATCCTTCAGAACTGATTCCAATCGGATAAACTTGTCCTTTAGCCAAACTTACCACATAACTCGTTAGCCGCTGGCGCAAATCATTCCCACTATCAACACCGGGACCACCAATTTCTGGAGACCTTATAAAAATGACTCCTCCACGGTTCTCGATATTTCTTAACACTGCCGTAAATTTACTAAAAGCTTTCATTTCTGTATTTTTGGATACCGTTGTAGTACTAATTGCAAACGGAATACTATTCTCATAACAAAACTTACTTAATTGATCAAGAATCTTTAAATCACTAACCGGTGTTACATCGGTAATTGTCAATAATGGTTGATAACTTCCAGCACGATTAAATAACTTGGCAATCATTTCTGTCGCCGTAATCAGACTCAATCCCTTAGAATCAAAATACGGCAAAAATCCATAATTGCCATTAATTACTCCATACCCATAGATCTTGGCATTTTCTTGTTGGGTACTCAAAGTACCGATCTGTTGTGATCCACTAGGCAAATCTTGTAAAACATCTATCGTTTCACTAAACGGTAACACCTGGCTAGTGTTCTTATTTTTTAAAATCAATTGTTGTTGATACAGCCGAGTCGACTTAGCTCCAAGCTGTGTTTTCTCCTCACTAGTCAGCTCATCTCCAATATGAAGTTTGATTCCCGAAAATTTGGATCTATCTTTGATAAATGTCTTATTAGTTAAACCAACTTGTTTCCAATTGATCATAGTGATTACACCAACATACTTCTTCGTTAACATGCCAGATTTATAATCATTTTGAGACAATGTTTTAACCTGTAGATTCATACTGGTTAAACTGCGTTGTAATGCATCAACTTTTACATCGTATTGATCAGTCGTGTTTTTTGAATCATAGACCAGCATCACCTTGTTTGAAGTCGCGGCTTCAGCTTTAACTAATTGCGTGCTGAACACATAAAATAGCAACGGCAGACAAAGAAGACTCACTAACTTACTTAGTTTATTTAGCCTCATCCAAGAACTCCTCTCTTGGGGACGTATCCCATAATCGATGATGTAAAACATCCGAAATAAACAAGACAAACATCAAATCAAGACTAAGTGGAGTCATGAATATATGCTTAGCCAAATCGGCATCACCATCACCAACAATAGCAATAATGGGTACGAAGAATACGATCGTACATAGCCCAAAGACTAGAAAGAATCTCACTACTCCATGCGGTCTTTTCTCTCTTAAGTCCATATATAATCCAACACTATAACAGCTGATCAAACCGATCAACAACATGATAATAAACGCAAACTTTCCTGGGAAAAATGCTCCCATAAATTGACTATAGGTTGTAAAATATCGAAGCTGTTTACTAGGCTTGTGACTGCTGGGAATATAATCACCAACTGCCTTTACCTGTGTGATCATAATATCTTGTGAAGCTAGATCCATCAGTACTCCGAATTGCTTAGGATTATGAGCATAATATTTCAATGTCCAACCAATACCATTATTAGGCAATAATTTCTTTTGAATGACGCCATTATCTACTTTTATAACCGTGTAAGTTTTGGGATAATAATCTTCCTCTCGCAACAACGCAAACTGCTCATCCATCCCCTGTTTTTCGATTTTCTTACTAGGATCACCAGTATCCATCAAAACACCATGTGTGAATGACTGATATTGATTAACATCATTAAACTCTTTTTTGATAGCGGTATATGTGAATACACCTGTACCCATCAAAACAAACATACCCAGCATAATGGCAAATCTTCTCGCCCTAAAATGTGGCAAAAACATCATACCGATCGAAACAGCTGAAAAACTTAATGCCAGTGGCGCATTCTGTGATTTATCAGTAATCAGCAATATTATACTGACAAAAAACAAAGTGATCATAGGCCAATTTCTCTTATAACTTCCCTTTGCCAGTAACATTATTGCCGCAAAACCATACAGCATAAAAATATACATAACTGGTTCAGCAAAAAATGAATTGAAATACAGTGTAAACGATGAATCAGCAAAAACTAATACTACTAGAAGTGCTACCATATAGCTTCTAACTCGCTTATATGGATAAACAAATGACTTAGTCAACAAATAAATTGCGCCTAAATAAAAAACATAATAAACCGCACCCAAAAATCTTATATCAAAGAATTTGGTACTATAAAATATTTTATTAAAAAACAATGCTATCTGAATAAAAATAGTCTGTGATGAAAAAGCTATCATCCCATTTTCATTAAAATATTGATAGATTCCAAATTTTGTCACAACATAATCAATTGTGGACGTATGATCATAAGGCAATCTATAAATGCTGTTGGTTAACATTGCACGATAAAAGTCACCATTGTCAGCATATCCATGTATTGGTGAGACAAACAATAAAACACCACTTATAATTGCCGCCAATATTGTTGCTAGTAATGCTGGTGAAATATAATCACTGAATTTTACCAACAATTTTTTTGTAATTATTTTCAAGTTAATCTACCTCAATATTTTGAAGCTATCAAACCATACAAGTTATTGAATGAATATGCCTGTTTCAAATGCTTAACACCTAAGGCTCCATAAATAGGTGAACTATCATCAGTAACTTGGGAACTCCACATTATTTTCATAGTATACTTATACATTTTCTCATTTTTAGCATTGGCAAAAATCATGGCAGCCAGTGCATAACTACCAGTTGATTGATCCTTATCAACAACACTTCCATTGATAGTGTATGTATTGTAAAGTTTGCGTTGTTTAACTTGTCTTTCTAGCCAATTCAATGTAACCTTTTTAACTTTTCCAACTTCAGATAGGTGCAAAACCGTCTCTAAAGCCTCTGAAGTATTCAAATCCTTACTACTATAACTACCTTGTCCCCAATCATAACTGGAAGAATATAGCGGGAAGGCATCCCCCAAATAACCATTTTGAACAACCTTTAATTGTTTCTTATAATACTTTTTCTCTTTAGACGAAGTAGATTCAAAATACTTCAAAGTTTTAAAGTCATAGTAGGCCAATGAACCGGTAGAACTAGACTTCTTAGCCTTGGTATCATAAAAATCAACCAATTTACCATTTGGAATAGAACCAGATTTGAGCTTAGCAAATCTAGTAGCAGCCTCTTTTTTGTACTTACTGCTCTTAGTAGCTTGCGCGTACATTTGAAGTGAACGAATAATTCTTAAATCATCTAATGTTGCATTAACGTTAGACTTCTTCTTAGTATTTGGATCATAACGATAACTAAATTGGTCACCTTGATCAAAGGTATTTTTTGTTTGTTTATAAAATTCTCTAAACTTCTTATATTGTTTTGTATAAACCAGATACTCAAGCCATAATCCAGAAGATTCAGATAACATCTCGTGTCCAGTAGCAACATTACTTTGGTTCTTGGTCTCTTTATAGTTGGTATAGATACCTTCTTTAGTCAACATCTTATTAGTAACGAATTTATACAACAATTTATTTTGAGTCGAATAGTCACCATAGTTACTGCTGTTCAAAAAATTACTTGTACTCATGTCTGGTTCACTAACTTTTACGTCACTTTTTTTACTACATCCAGCCAAGACAATCGTTGGTAAAATCATTAATAAAATCAATATCTTTTTCATAAAAACACTACTTCCCCCTATTCGACATCTACCATCCATTGTATTACATATCGTAAATATTATCCTTTTAATTATAAAAGCCCAGAACTAAGAATACCACTCAGTTCTAGGCTTTTTATAATTATTTTAATATTATTTATTCCACAAAAAATCACCCATAATTCGATCCACTTTGGGGTTCTCATGTAACATGCTGTGTTCTCCCATGTAGCCTGTGATTTTAACCTGACGATAACTCTTGTAACGACCACGCAGAATATATTTAATTGAACGTGCTGAAACAGTCGAGACGCGTCCATCAGTATTAGTCCCATTTGACAAATTGCCATAAAAATTAAGTATTTTTACTTGTTTATAAGGATAATTCTTACGCAATTTTAATGCATGTTGATAATCATACGTGATATATGCTGGACGGCCACTTTTCATAAACCAATTGGAATTAGGCTTATCTTTGATCCCAGCAATTCCATCATAATGTCCGGCGATATCAACTTGTTTATTCAATTGTGGAAGATTCTTATCTTTTCCATAATTCAACATATAATACAACAACGTCATATTCCCCATTGAATGTGCCACTGCATTGAACTTTGTTACACCGTAATTCTGCTTCAATTGCGTCATGATCTCATGTAACCAACCACTTGTAACATTGAAGTTAGTATTCATATTATCTTTGAAAACAACTTGTACGATTGGTCTGTAAGTAGACTTATCCATAGTACCAAAAAAATGTGGAACTCCCTGTCTATCAACAACTACCAATAATGCTCGAGTTGCATGAAAATGTGTCTGGGCAAAATTTATCATATCATCTGTTGAACGTGCCCCTGCTCCATGGCCATGCAAATATATTGTTGGAATATAGTCACTAGAAGCAGCCTGCACATTAGTAGGTTTGCTGACATTAAAAATCGCCAGAAAGGCAATTATAGCGATGAACACTTTTAACTTTTTCAAATTACTGCTCCTCTGGTAATTCATTATATATTTAAATATTAATATTGTTCGCATAAATTATCTAAAGAATCGAATCCAGATTAATAGACGTCCTGTCTGTTTTTAATTGAAAAAATTAATAGAAGCAAAATAGTAGAGCAATATTCCGTGATATGTCATCATAATAGTGACAAATCCTTTGATTAGTAGGTGATTTCATGAAAATACCAAAAAATAGACATAAATTACCAGTTATCTTTATTGCTATAGCACTAATCTTTCCATTGATTGGAATCGAAAAAGCCAAGTTTTCAGGACGAAAGTCCTAAAGACTTGGCTCTTTTATTTTTTACGCCAAAACGTATCACAATCTTTTTTATCTTCAATATTAAACTCAATAATTTCTTTCAACAGATCATAATCAACTTCTTGATCAAAACCTATTCGAAACATCCTTGTTCCATGCGTGTATCCAGAACCTTCAGCTTTTGAAACAAACAAATTCATCCATTTTTCTTCAGGTGCCACTGAAATATGTTTATTAGCCACACTAAAACCAATAATAAATGTTCCGTGGTCAGTGAACATAGGCTGTTTCCAAGCAAAACGTTTTTTCAAATTGGGAAATGTAAAACTCACCCAATTGATTATATCAGCCATACGTTTACGATGTGATTCATCCTCAATATTGAGTAAGAAATCTTCAAATTCATCCATATCTTCTCTCCGATAAATACAATTTCTTTTAGTATATCAGTTATCATCACACATACTATGGTAAATTTTTCTTCATCGGTTCAGTGTAACCATTGATAATTTTATAAACAAATACATAATCATTATTTACTGGTTCAATAAGTAACGGAACACTATCTGATAATGAAGTATTATCGCGTCTCTTCTTTAAAAGCATCAATAATGTTAACAGTAATACCGATGCAGAAACCATCAAACTGAACTTTTGAATGAAGGTATTCTCATATTGAACTTTGACAGTACCACTACCAACTAGCTCAATGGTAGTCAATCCATTACTAGATATTCTAGGCGTCGTTGAACTACCAGTATTACCATAAACTTCTGATTGATAACCCTTGTAATAGATCAATGGTAATTGTACTTTTGAGGTTTTACCATGCGTATTAAAGTTAAAGGCAATGTATTGACGATTAATAGTTGAGTTACTTATTTTTACATTGGATTTATTATATTTTATCAGTCTGTCTTTATGATCTAATACCTCAGGATAACTAACTTCACTAGGTAAATATTCATGACCCGCTCCAATAAAGAAACTATCAACTTTATTGAATTGTTGATAACTCTCTAATTTATCGGGCGATTCAGCCAATGTTTGTTGACTGAGACCTGCCGTAACGATAGATAGTAACGCGACAAATCCATAAATAACATATTGATTCCTGAATAAGTTCAAATCATCATTTGCCAATAAATAAGCCACGATTAAAGAAATAACCGAGAAGAATCTCCATGGGAATTGAATCATAGCAAAAATTGAATGACTAAAGATTCCCCATGGAAATAGATTAGTACATGCAATGAAAAATACCAACGCTATCAAGGTCAAATCAAGATTCCTTCGATGTATCAGATTATAAATAGCATAAACTGCTAATCCCAAAAAGATAATTGCACCAAGATTCACTGTATTTGCGTGAAATACTTGATTGGTCAATGAATTCAATATCAAATTTTTCATCGGCAATATCTCATTGGTTACTTTGATCAATGGATCGGTAGTAAGAGCGTACTTTTGCCCTTGCATTTGTTCCAATATAGGCAAATAAACAGCCGCACTAATACCTATCGTGAGTCCTGCTGCTTTTACAATTGCCAAGATACGTTTTTTGTTCCAAAAAATTCTGATGTTCAATAATACAAACAACGAAGCAAATACAATGATCATAAATAACGAAATTGTGTGTGAACAAGAAATCCCAATCATCGCAAACGCCAAAACATACCACTGTTTGACATTACCACGTTTAAGATTAATCAGTTCAGACAGGACTAATGGAAAGAACATCGCTCCCATTAATTCACCGAGATCTTGACGACTGAATAAAGTCTGTAATCTATAAGCATTGAAAGTGTAAATCAACGTGAATAATAAGGCTTTATTGGGTGAAAGACTCATTCTTTTTCCAGCAATAAAACCAATCCACAAGGTAACAAAGTTAATCATTACTAACGTAAATAAATAAGAAAATACCGGCGTTGCACCAATAACTCGCAATAATGCGGCTGGATATAAGAATAAATCAGGATAGAACAGACTGGAAGCATAACCATATCCACCTATAAAGTGTCCATCGACCTTGGGCCAGAAATTAAGATGTTTGATAGAGCTTGCTAAAGTTTCAATACGATCAAGGTGATAATGAAAATCCCCTGTCGCAAAAACATATCCATAGTGCCAATCGATTATTCCAATCAGTGCAATACTAATAAATAAGAACAACAATAAGATAAGATACTTTTCTTTAACTAACTTCTTCATAATTATTCAACACCTAATATTCATTCATTTTGAATAAATATTAACTATTAAGTCACAGGTAATCCAATAATTTGATACTAGTTAATTTTTTAAAAAACGTATGTATCCCTTGGTATGACTGAATTATATTAATTTCCAGATACAAAGGTTATACAATATGTCTCAAACTTCCAATATTTTTTGATTATTAAAAACGAATTATTACTTTACCTTTAGGGTGTCCGTTATTAACTAAATTTAGAGCTTGGTTAACATCAGCCAATTTAAAACTAGTTGGATCAATTGCTGGTTGAATTTTTTCATCTTCAACAATTTGAGTTATCTTTTTCAGTTGAGTTCCGTCACTTCTAACAAAGATAAAGTGATATTCAACGCCGACACGATTAGCTTTCCTATCAATACCACTACCTGCAACTGAAAATAACAAAGTTTTTAATGATGAATAATTCCTATTTTTAGCAAATAATTTATTGGGTCCCATTTTTAAAGAGAGTAATTTTCCGTTTTTCTTTATTATTCCTAATTCATGATTCAATTCACTTTGTCCTACTGTATCTATCACATAATCAACTGACTTTGAAGTTTCCCAATAATTTTCTTTACGATAATCAAAATATTGACTGACTCCCATCTTAATAAGGGAGTCTTTAGAACGAGCATTTCCACTGACTATAATCTCTAATCCCATTTGTTTAGCGATTGGGATTGCCATTTGACCAAAAGAACCCGATCCACCCGGTATCATGATACTTTGTCCTGGTTGTGCCTTTAGTTCTTCATTCAATACTTGATATGCTGTTAATCCAGTTAGTGGAACAGCAGCACTTTGGACAAAATTTAAATTAGTCGGTTTAAGCGCAATTGCGTGATAATCTATTGCGACATATTCTGCAAAAGCTCCAATTTTATCCAATGGCAATCGTGAATAGATTTCATCGCCAACTTTAAAATCGACAACCTTCTTACCAACTGAAGTAATGACACCTGAAAGTTCATTACCCATAATTAATGGCATTGAGTAATTTTGAATTAATTTGACGCTACCTGTTCCAACCAATATGTCCAATGGATTTACAGCGGCGGCCTTAACCTTTACTAGAACTTCATTTTCATTTGGTGTAGGAGTCGGTACATCCCTAATCACCAGTTGAAATTTTTTGTCATATTTTAATAATTGTGCTGCTTGCATATTTATGTATTCTCCTTTGAGAATCTTCAAGTAACTTTATTCTAAATTAGTAACTTTGCATAGTATAATTTTTAAAGTTACAAAAGTCAAATAAAGTTACCTAATATAATAAAAGAGATCAAATGAATTCAATTAATGAACTCATTTGATCTCTTTTAGTTATCTTGAAGTGTCGCAGCAATATCAACTTCACGAATATTTACTTCCTGTGGCATTTCATACATAAACTTTACAGTTTCTGCCACGTGTTTTGGATCCAATGTGATTCCGCCCATTGATTGTTTCCACTGCTCATATTCATCTAGAGCATCATGATCAGTTACATGAGTTAATAATTCCGTTTCAGCGGCTCCGGGAGCTACTAACATCACACGAACATTTTCTCCGGCAACTTCTTGTCTAATTGTTTCGCTTAAACCATGAACTCCATATTTACTTGCAACGTACGCAGCATGATTTTGAAACGCCTTAAATCCGGCAATCGATGAAATGTTGATAATGGTTCCATGATGACTTGCTTTCATTTCTGGCAACACTATCTGCATTCCGTTCAATACACCCATGACATTGGTATCAAGCATCGTTTGCCATTCTTTAGAAGACTGCTTCCAAACGTTACCTAACAACATTATGCCGGCATTATTTATTAATAAATCAGTTGGGCCAAAGACTTTTTCTGCAGACTTAATTGCCTCAGATAATTCACTTTGATCCGTCACATCAGCATGTTTGATCATTACGTTACCAGTTAAATGTAATTCTTCAATTTTTTCTGTTCGACGACCCAATAATAGTAGTGGATAATCATTTTCATTGAACAATCTTGCCATAGCAGCTCCAAATCCAGAACTTGCTCCAGTTATAACTATTAGCTTTTTCATTTCATATACCCTCTTTATAATCTATAGCTCATTTGACGACTTCGGTTTATTATTATAAGCTGTACAGATTATTTTCCTAGTACGCACTTTTAGGTTACTAGGTGTCAGGAGCAATACAAATGTACGAAAATGAATTCGATGCAACCATGCAATTGATTCGAGGTAAGTGGAAAATACGCCTTATCTACGAGCTAGACTCCAATCCACATTCTAGATTTAATAATTTACAACGTAACTTAAAGACCATCACGCACAAAATCCTGGCCGAACAGATCCAACAAATGATTGACGACAATTTAGTTGAACGACACGACTTTCATGAACAACCATTACATGTTGAATATAACTTAACAAAAAAGGGCAAATCATTGGTCCCTGTCGTGGACGTTATCTGTGATTGGGGATTAGAAAATATTGATCACTTAAAATTAAGAGAAACTCTTTGTAATTGATTATCAATCAAAAATAGTCTCCCAATCTTTACTATCGTGACACTTAAATGCGACCTCTAAATCTTCAGGTAAATTTCTGTTTAATGATAAGTTCAACTCTAAAGCTTCTTTTAATGTGAAATACTGTGCATCATCAGTTTCTGAATTATCCACTTTTGACAATAACTTGTCATTTTCTGGTACACATTCAACGAAGTTCTTGTAAATATAACTCAAATTCTTTTTTGAATAATTATGCTTTTGCATATCTATGACCGCAATCAATCGCTTAGGAGATACTTTGATTCCTGCTTCTTCTTGGGTCTCTTTGGTGGCAATTTCACCAATGGAATACCCTATATCTGCCCAACCACCTGGGATCGACCAAGTATTGCCACGTTTTTCATTCACCAACAGAATTTTCCCATCGTCATTAAATGTGACCGCTCGAACATCAACTTTGGGTGTAACATATCCATTATCTGAATCAAAGAATATATTCAATTGTTCATGTGTTGCCCCAGTTAGTTTAGCTGTCAGTTTCTTAGCTACTTCTTCTAACTGTTCGTAACGCTCAGAATCGAAAACGTCCTTGGAATAATGTTTACCTGACTGTGCTATAGCTTGTAATTGCTGAATTAACAACTCTAAATCATCCATACCTAACACTCCTTTAAGCCAAATAATAAAGTCACTGTGAATTTTTCCACAGTGACTTTATTTATATCAAATATTAGTAAATTGCGTAATTTGCACCTTTAGCAAAGTATGTGATCTTCTCTTCATAATCTTTACCATTTTTGATGACACCCAGAGTTCTAGCAATTTGTGTGTCATCTTTAAGTCGTCCAAATAAATAACTGAATGAATAATTCTTATCAAGTAAATTATAAGTTCTCAATACAAGGTTCTTTGAATAATCATCTTTGTCTACTTCTTTATCAGAATTAATATCTGTATATAATTCTGATAAGACTTTCTTTGCTTCTGTATTGTCTGTCATTTTCATAATATATACCTACTTTTTATTTTTTTACTGTCCATTAACTGTTTTATCAACTGAAATACTAGTGATATATTTTTGATCCATACTCTCGATTTGCTTATATAACTCTTTACCTTCATCAGTTAATTTGAAATCATCAAACAATGATAAACGGCCCAAGTCTGACTCTAAAGAAATAAGTGTCCTACCACCTAAATCGCTAGAATCATCTAATTCTCTATACACATCCACGATAGCTTTACCAGCAGTTTTGTTACTGATTAAAGACATGTCCAGGGTTTCGTACAATTTTGAAAGAATCACCTTCAATTCTTCCAAATCTTCTAACTTCAATGATCTTCACCTGCCAATCATCTTCTGATTTGTATGCAATCATACAACATAGCTTTTTCTATGTCTATACTTATGATAACGCTTTCTGTATAAATCTTAAATGGTACTTAATACTTTCATTAAAAAAGGTTGTAGCAAACTTCATTTCTACTCAAATTGGCGGTGAAAACGTGTAAAAATGCACAATTTCTTCCGCTTAATAAAAATAATTCCGATATTCACTTTCGTGAATACCGAAATTATTTACGTTAATGCTCGGAAATTACCCGTACATTTTTACACTCTGATTAACTACTAAAAATCTCTAAAATAACTTTTCTACTAACCAGTCACAAACGAAATCAATGATTTCTGGTTGATACCACTCAATAGTCGCATGATCAGCACCTTCAACGACTACCTTATCAACTGGAACATCATCTTCTTTGAGACGACTTTCCATTTCCTCAGCCTGATATTTTGAAACAATCGTATCACTATCTCCATGCATCAATAAAAATGGTTCCAATCCTTTTTTAACGTGATCAATTGGACTAGCAAATTTAGCATTTTCCTCAACATCTGAAATAGCATGTGCTGTATCTTCTCCAAAAGAAACACCATTGACTAATAGAGCTTCTGTTGAAGTAGTGGATTTATGAAAGTCGGTATCAATACCCTTACCTATCGTCAACAAATTAGAAATCCCATATAATGACACTACCGCTGAAACAGTAGTATTCACAACTTCGCCAGTGTCAGGCATATATTCACTCTTTTCAGCAGTTGTTCCAAGAAATTGAGCTAGATATCCACCCGCAGAATCACCCATTACAGCGATTTTTTCTGGATCGATCCCATATTTCTTCGCATTATTTCGAATATAGCCTAATGCATTTTTACCGTCATTCAAGATACCAGGAAATGCGTCCGGTACTACCCGATATTCAGCCGCTGCAACAACGATTCCACGTTGTGCAATAGCAGTACGCATCTGAATGAACTTGTGATAATTGGCGGATGTAAAACCACCACCTGGGAAATAAATTACCGCTGGCTTGGCGACATCAGTATCTGGTACAAGTAATGACATATGCATTTCTCTTATAGTGTCATTTTCTTTTATCTGTGAATAAGCTATATCGTGATACTCATTGATTTTTGGAACTGTAACTTTTACCTTCATAATAACCTCTCCTTTTTGATCATTGTTCTTCAATCCCATGTGCTTTGAAATTATGCTTCAAACTAGGCCAGATCAACTTGTCAGCTTCGGCGATGATAACACCATTCAATAGAATTGAAAATAACGTACCAACATTGACCGCATAAATGGAACGTGTAGCAATAAATGCGATAAGTACAATTATAATCGGTGGTACAAAATCGATTATTTGTGCAGCTGTAGAATTACCCTTCAAATACATGAATCTCAATATATTCGTTGTATCATCATTAGGATGCATAACAATATTTGCTCGTTGATACAGGGATATAGCAACACAAAAACACGCTACACCAGTAAATGACAGAATCGTTCTAATAAGCATTGGTAACTGTTGAACACCAAGTGTCGTTAACAAATTAGTGAATACATCTACAAAATAACTGAAAAATGTAATATATAATACTTCGGCAACAAAACGCTTAACATCAAGTCTTTTTATAAGAATCAAATTAGTTGTGGCATTTAAAACACCAAATATGAACAGCATGACACCAACGTTTATACCCAGCCACTCGTTCAAATTAACAGCTGCTGCGGTCCAAATCCCACTACCCATATTGGAAGTAATGCATAATCCATTTCCAAACGCATTTAATATCAAACCAACGATCAATGCGATAATTCTGGTTTGTAATGAATTCTTGATAAGATCCACTCCCTTTAAAATTAATTGTACAGTTCATCTTATCACGTTAACGACTGGTACAATTACTTCATTTCATACAAATAACCGATATTTACGTAAGAAAGTAAATATCGGCTATTTGCATTAGACTCAAAAATCGAGCATATCATATTATTTTTTAGTGCTTAATTATACGAATTCCAATTAAACCTAATAATGAAACTAATGAAAAACTGGCTAAAGTAGTATAAAAGGCAGTCTGTCCATTACTAGTCTGTGGTAAAAGTCCTTGGTCAGCCGCAGTTTGTCCAGCAGTTTTATCTACATCAGTATCATCAGATTTTTTATCTGTAGCAGTTGTATTTGAAGTGGTTGATGGACTACTACTATTGTCAACTGTCGTAGTCGATGGTAAAAGACCACTTTGCTGAGTAGTTTCTGAATTAGAATCATTATCATTAGTATTCAAAAGCGTAGGCTCATCACTAGACTTAGTAGCACTAGTGGAGTCAGCGGTTTGACTAGGCTCATTATCCACAGTTTCTGAGGATGTGTCCTTTTCGTTGGAATCATCAGATTCAGAAGTTACAACTTCGGCACTAGCAGCGTTGGTCACACTCTTTGGATCATCATTGCCTGTGATCACATCTTGCTTAGCTGAACTAGCCTTGCAAACATAGACTACTGTTCCACCAGTCCCTGATAACGAGCCATTTGCTGGAAGACTATCAGCACCCATCTTCACAAAAGTATATCCATCAATACTCAATTGTTTAGTGGTGTAATTAAGATAGTTGACGTCAGTTTGATCATTTGAATGTGTAGCCTCAGTTCCTGTAGCGATTTCATTGCCGTCGGTATCAACGTACTTAACTTTGACATCCCCAACAACAACTTTACCCTGTAACTCAATCAATCCATTTTCATCAACATCGTTACTAAAGTTATAGCTAGTATTCTCTTTAGGATCAACTGTAACCGTTACATCTTCCTCACCAATATCAGACTGTCCATCAGTAAAATGTGCTACAACCCTATTGCTAATACTATCACCCAAAATATCCGGTAACTTAACTGAACCATCATACCAATAAGTATTAGTAGTACTTGATAATGTAGTTTTCACCTGATTGCTTGTCGTAGTTTGCTCATCTGCATGTGCAATTACAGGCTGAGATTCATATACTCCAAATCCTAATACCCACAACCCCATTGACAGTATTGCGTATTTCTTGAAATTCATAACCAAAACTCCCTCTCCGTAAAGTCAGTAAAAATTTACATTACATTTAAATTGTAATGGCTATGTTTGAAGTAATTATGAAGTTTACGATTACATTTTGATTACTAATATATTTCAATTTTTTTATTTGTTACTTAAGGTAGGACTACAACCTTACCAAAACTGTGATTACCTTGCAGATAGGAATGTGCCTGTGATACTTCTTTTAGACTGAATACTTTGGTCGGTTCTACATCGATATGCTTAACTTCTATTAATTCAATCAATTTATTTAATAGGTTAATATCAACATCTCCAGAGTAAAACGATGTCAGATAACAATTATTAGGTATCTCCATTATTGGATCAAATTCATCTAACGTCCAAACTCCTCCCAATTGTCCAGTTGAACTGACGATTCCATATTCATTCAACATCTTCAAAGAATCAGGAACAGTCTTAGGCCCCATCAGATCCAATATTTTATCGAACTTCTCACTAGTAACTAATGTTCCGTTATCATCTTGAATAACATTATCAACACCAATCTTTACTAACAGATCAGACTTATTAAGGTTTCTAGTTGTGCTAGTTACATTGATATTACCCATAGCTTTAGCCAGTTTGGCCGCTGAAACTCCAACTCCACTAGTACCTGCACGGATCAACAAGTGATCACCATCATGAAGTTGTAAGCCAGTTAGAGAACCAAATGCAGTGTAAAAAGTCTCTGGAATAGCAGCAAGCTTTGCCCAATCAAGATCTGAATCAATAGGGAAAATCTGCTTATTGGGAACTAATACATACTCAGCATAACTGCCATCATAATTACGTCCCATTTCTCCCATAAAAGTCATGACCTTTTGACCAACTTTTAAGTTGACATCAGTCGAATCAGAAATCACACCTACAGCTTCAATTCCTAGAATTCTAGGAAATTTTACATCTGGTGACTTACCTTCACGAGTGAATATTTCAGAATGATTGATACCAAATCCCTTAACCTCAATCAGACTCCATCCCTTTTTGACCTTTGGTGTTGGCACTTTAGTATATTTCAAAACCTCAGGACCACCGGGATTTTCTACAACGACTGCATTCATAATATACCTTCCTTATTTATCCAAAATATTGTGTTCGACTAGATAGGCATGTGCAACCTTAGATGCCTTCTCATGTTTTACTGAAACAAGATAATTCATCTTTTGCATATCTGTCACACTGATTTTTCCTGCTAATTTGTTCAAAGTCTTACGAATTCCAGGATACTTTGTCAATAACTTCTCAGATACCAATGGTGCGCCTTGATATGGTGGGAAGAATTTTTTATTATCCTTCAATGCTACCAAGTCATATTCTTGAATCTGTGGATCCGTTGTGTATCCATCAACCAAATTAACTTTTCCATTAGCAATGGCCTTATAACGGATCGACGACTCCATAGTCTGTGTATTCCCAAATTTCAAATTATAAGCTTTACTAATTCCAGGATATCCATCACTCAATTGATAAAAGTCCGGATCAAATCCTGCATTGATCTTATCTTCAACCTTAACTAAATCAGAGACAGTCTTCAAATTATATTTTTTAGCAAAGCTCCTCTTAACGACCAATGCATAGCCATTCTCATACTTCATTGGTTTTAAATATTCTAGATTTTCTTGCGATTTCAATAACGATTTAGCCAGTTTGTACGTAGCCTCAGGATCATGACTAGCACTCTTCTTAGTCTTGACTAAGGATTCCAAAACAGTTCCTGTAAATTCTGGGTAAATATCAATAGATCCAGATTTCAAGGCTTTATATAGGAAGGATGTTCCACCAAAATTAGATTTTGTTGTAACTTTGATGTGTGGATTATCTTGTTCGATCAATTCCTTATACATATTGATCAAGATCTCTGGTTCACTACCCATCTTACCGGCAATCGTAATGTTAGTAGTTGGTTTAGCGACGATTCGATATCCAGCAACACCACCGATTAAGATAACCAATGTTGCAAAGACAATTCCAATTTTTCTCAAAGATAACTTAGAGATGCCACGAATCAACGCACTAAATATCAATGCTAAAATAGCGGACAAGACAGCACCGACGATCAACAATGAATTATTATTGGTTTCGATACCCAAGATAATATAAGTTCCCAATCCACCGGCACCAATCAATGCTGCCAATGTAGCTGTACCAATAATCATAACCATGGCAATTCTTAATCCAGAGATAATCATTGGCATAGCCAGTGGAATTTCTATTTTCACTAACTTTTTGGTTCTCGATAAACCGAATGCCTCCGCTGCTTCCTCCAAGTCAGGATCAATTGTTGTTAATCCTGAATACGTATTTTGGAATATTGGCATAACAGCATAAACTACCAGAGCAATAACTGATGGCACCGTACCAATTCCAACCAAAGGAATCAATATACCTAGTAATGCCAAACTAGGAATAGTTTGTAAAACACTAGTTACATTTAAGATAAATTCTGCGGCTCGTTTATGTCTCATCAGAATAATTGCCAAAGGTATCGCGATAACTGCGGCAATTAGTAATGAAACTAAAGAAATAGATATATGTTGTCCTACTGAATTTATTATGTCATTACCTTGCGTCTTGAATATATGAACAATTCCTGACATCCTACTCACCATCCCTTGCTAAATAATTTAAGAGACTTTGAGTGGTGATTTTAAAAATCCGTTCGTCTGAACTTTTGACCAATACAAAATCTTTTTCCTTTAATAAACGTGCGAGATCAGAGATATTATCTTCTTCATTCAAATCAGAACCTAGACCTTTAACTTCAGGACAATCTTGACTATCAATAATCAACTTGATCTTCTTATCATCAGTATGTTGACTCTTAAAGAATCCATCAACAAAGTTATTCTTAGGATTATTGATTATTTCATCTCGACTACCGATCTGCTCCAAATGACCAACACGCATAATAGCAATCGTATTACCCAGTCTCAAAGCCTCATTCATATCATGTGTAACAAAGATAAATGTCATTTTCATTTCTTTATGAAGTTTCAAAACTAGTTCCTGTAACTGATTACGAGAAATTGGATCTAGCGCACTGAATGGTTCATCCATCAAAACAATCTTGGGATTAGAAGCCAATGCTCGAACAATTCCGACACGTTGCTGTTCACCACCCGATAACTCATTTGGCAAACGTTTCGCATATTCTTTGGGATCAAGACCAACTTTTTCAAGTAAATCAAAGGCTACTTTATGACGGCGTTCTTTAGTCCACTTTAAAGACTCCGGTTGAATAGTAATATTATCTTCGATAGTCAAGTTTGGGAACAAGGCGATATTTTGTAAGACATATCCCATTTGAAGACGCATTTCTTGAAGATTGAAATCATCAATATTTTTACCATCAATAGTAATATCACCAGATGTTTGTTTTATGAGGCGATTGATCATTTTTAAAGTAGTGGTTTTACCACTACCACTGGGTCCAACTAACACAAAAAAATCTCCGTCTTCAATTTGGAGATTCAAATCATTAATTGCAGTATTATTATTATTTTCATACTTTTTATAGACATTCTTAAATTCAATCATACAAGCTCCTTTAAATATGCACATTGTAACTCGATAAGTTACAAATATAATATAATTACATATACGCATTGTCAACATATACGCACTGAATATACATATATATTGACTAAAGGCAGATCTTACCATAAGATGATATGTAATTAATAAAGTTACATTGTTTGGAGGCAAAATAATGCGTGTATCAACTAGATTCAGTGATTCCATTCATATTCTAGCGTTTATCGAAATATATAAAGACATTAGACTATCCAGTGAAGTGATTGCTAGTAGTGTTGAAACTTCCCCTGTCGTAATAAGAAGACTGATGGGAGTTCTTCGAGAGGCTGGACTAATCGCTACAAAACAAGGATCAGCCGAACCAAAATTAGCTCGAGAACCCAAAGATATTACACTACTAGATATTTATTTTGCCACGGAAGGAAACAAACCATTATTTGAATTGGATAAGAAAACTAATCCAGAATGCATCGTAGGTGGAAATATTCAAGATGTCCTAGGCGATTATTACGAACAAGCAAAAATTTCAGCCCAACGAAAACTAAACGATACAACATTACAGGATTTGATTGAAACAATTCTGGTAAAACAAAAAGCTAAAGAAATAGCTAACAGAGTGTGAAAATGCACGGGTAATTTCCGAGCATTAACAAAAATAATTTCGGTATTCACAAAAGCGAATATCGGAATTATTTTTGTTAAGCGGAAGAAATTGTGTTTTGGCACGCGTTTTCACTGCAAACTTGAGTAGAAATGAAGTTTGCCACAACTTTTTTTCTAAACAATCTAATTTAATTTCAAAGTTAAGAATTCACTCAAATCAGTCGCTGAATGTCCTAATATTTCTTGGTAGTCATCAGTAACAGTATCCAACAATCCCATGGCACCAGCACGATACATCGAACTTAACATATTTCCTTCACCATTTTGATCATATAAATCAGAGAATTTTTGTAGTGTAACTGGTTGATAACCGATTTTATGTCCTGAAACTTCAGACAATACATCTGCCAATTCCACCATTGTATAATTCCTATCTTGAGTAAGAGTGTAAATTTTACCATCTTGACGTAATTCATCGGTCACTGCAACTTTGGCAAAGGCCTTGGCACTATCCTCTAAGCTAATAAATGATAAAGCCTCATTACCGACTGGGTAAATAACATTTTTACGTTCAATTAATTCTGGCAAATACGGTATCAAGGGATCAGCGTACAATGCATTCTTAATAATTGTGAATTTTAACTTTGATTCTGCCAGACGTCTTGGTAAATAACCATAGAATGCTGACAAATCAAACGGATTATTTTCCTGATCGGCAATGAATCCCATAGCAAGAATATGTCCAATTCCAGATTTTTCAGCTGCTTTGATAACATTTTCTAGTTCACTAACACGACTGAAGCTATCATGACTTTTACTGGGAACATATACCAAAATATCCTTGCCCGTCAATGCACTGATCATCATAGTTTCGTTATTATAATCAATTGGTAAAACTTCAATTCCCATAGAGGCAATTAAATTTGCTTTACTGGGCGTATGAACACCAACACTTATATCTGAGTTAGGTACAAGTTTGACAATTTCTTTTAAAATTTGTGACCCCAAATGACCGGTAGCACCAGTAATAATGTATTTCATATCTAATGACCTCTTTTCTTAATACACACATGTTACTTCATTAGTTACATGTGTGCAAGAACAAAGTTTCATTATTATGTTTATGACTAGAAAATAGCGAGAAACAAAAAAACCGCAAAATGCGGTTTTAATTTATAACGGTTTATTTAATTTTTTCTATACTTCTTATGATATACAAAAATGACAAGAATCATAATTAATAGAATGGCGATTATAAAGGCAATTAATAAGTAATTTGGTCCACTACTCTTAGGAGCAACTGTTGTCTTCTCAAGTTTCTTAGCAGTCGCTGTTGTGATGGTGAATTTCCTATCAAAATGCCAAATTGTTGATCCACTTTTAGCATCCATGACTAGCTCATAATTGCCGGCTTTTAATGTCTGTTTTGGACTGCCAATCAAATATCCAAAGTCACTATTAGGAGCCATGGATAAATTGGTCTTATTTTGCGTATAAACATTTTTACCCTTAGTGTTCTTTACGGTGGCATTGATCGATAAATTATCAATAATTGAAGGTGTTGGATTTATTAAATTTGCCGAAACATAATTATAGTAATTATATTGTTTCTCGCTTATGTCACCTAGTTGCAACTTTGGTTTTATTTTATCGGAATTTTGTCTTAATTCCAATCCAATGACGTATGCATATTGATTATTGATTGTAAGACCTTTTTTACTACTATTCTTTGAAGTACTAGTTAATTCCTTAACCCTGATTCCTCCAAGGATTATTCCTGAAAATGCTTGTTTAGGAGCATTTAAGTGTAGTGTCACTAATTTAGTTGAGTTCCCATCGACTGTAACATTCTGTGGGTCATCAACTAGAGATTCAATATTATATTCTAGTCCATCTTTTTCTTCAGAACCATGAGTTCCATAATCAATAATCCCATTTTGATTTGTTAATCCACGATTAATTGAAACTTCATATTGATGACTAGTCGTATCCTTATTGGTTATCTTAATAGTTAAATCCTGGCTTTGCCCTGGAGTAACTTTTAAATTAAAATATGATCCTGATTTTTCAATTTGATTATCCGGAAGATCCGCGCCTACGGTATAGTTCAAAGTATCGGCTTTGACCGACGTAGATCCCACCGTAAAAAGTAAAAATATTGAAACCAATCCCAAAATCATTGGTAAAAATATCTTCTTTAGCATTGTCACACATCCTTCCAAAAAAAACGAGATGTGAGGTTACACGCCTCAGATTTCGATAAAAGAAAGACAATACAAATTAGTATTGTCTCTCAAAAATATTAAGCAGGGGCATCATTTAAAGTCCAAGTTAATGTTGAACTATAAGTACCTGGTAAATTACCAGCAGGTACGTTCAAACTTGCATCTGCAGCACCATATGATGTTGAATAAGCACCAACACCATCACCGGCACCAGCTGATTCAACTTCTGTAGCTGAAGATCCAATCGTTAATGGAGCAACGTAACTTGGAAGTCCTGAAACGTTAGACGAATCATCTGCTGTAATTGGAGCAGCCTTTGAAGAATCCAAAGATAACGTTGTACCTTTCAATGTATTAGAAGTTGCTGAATCGGTAAATGGAGTGGCCGAAACAGTAACTGACCATCCTGATGCAAATCCGGGATTAGTTACATGTAAATCGGATCCAATTGCAGATGAGGCATATTTAGTTTCACCTACAGTGTATGCTTGCGATCCAAAATCAATGCTAGGTGCAGAATCAAGATTCAAAGCACCCGTTTGAGTAATTGTTGCTGTTGAATTTGTCGTTGTTGGGGCCGGCGACGTTTCAGCCGCATCAGTTGTTGCAGCGCCAACGGTTAAAAACGTTGATGCAGCACCGACAACTATAGCCCCCAATACAGCCGTTCCCTTAATTAAATTTTTCATAATTTAATCCTCGAATAAAAAAGCTTTCTCGTAAAAATACTATTGTATTTGGATGCCATTAGTCTGTTTAAACATCCACCTCATTTATAGTCTGTTTGTCTACCAATATCAAAGTTTACGCACACAAAAAATAAACTAAAAGTATCATTAAAATACCTTTAGTTTATATTAAAAAATCATTACCATTTATCGTGATTCCACAGTCTTCCATCGAGTTCATGTTGTATTTGGTCAGTTCTAGTTGACTGTTCTATGACGACTTGTTTTAATGCACTTAAAAATGCTCTATCTTCATATTTTACTTGTTTATCTTTTAATTGATTAATCTGATCGATCAACCAACTTGATTGTTCATCCATCATATTCCCCTTTGAAGTTAACTATTCTTCACCATTTTTAATCATTTTCAACGTATCGTTTAGCTGGCTTAAGTCCTCTTTATTATTCGTAAATGTATCCAAAATCAAATTTCCAGTGAACTTATCGCCGTCATCTAACTTAGACACAAATTTGTTTAATCGGTCATTAAACCATTCTTCTCGATTAAGTAAAGAATCTGGCATTTTTTGACTGAGATATCGCTCATAATCAATCAATAATTGCATTTGTCTGTCTTCATCCATATACCAAAATTGTGGTACGGAGAATACGGTAAGTATTTTCATTTTACCTAAATGTGCGATGGCTCGATATGGTGCCATTGCTTCGTCCAACGTGATATTTTCTTTAGCGCCATGTTGGAAATCTTTAAGTGGCATCCCTGTCGTGACAACCAATCCAAATTCCTTATCTTTTAATGGATAAGTACCATCCCCATAAATAAAATTACGAGTTAAAACTTCATCTTCCCATTTTTTTAATCCAAACGGTGCGGCATACCAATAAAGTGGAAACTGAAAAATAATTCTGTCTGCATTTTTTAACAACTTTTGTTCTGCCAAAACATCAATTTTATCAAGAGATTCAATATGATGCCAAGTTGTATCAACCTCTTCTGAACCTTTTTTTAAGAATTGTTGTGTTTGAGAATTATCAATTTCTGGATGTGAAACTATTATTAACGTCTTAATTATCGTATACCTCCAATAATTTCAGAATATCATATTTTGAAATTATTTACACATTCAAGAATTCTTCTACTCCTGAAATAACTGAATCAATTCCTCAGATTTTAAATTCTCCTTATCCAAACCACTAACATCAAGCTTTATTTGACCGTCTTGCACCATGATCAATCTATTACCATATTTCAATGCATCAGACATCTTATGTGTAATCATCATAGTTGTTAACTTTTCACGTTGCACAATACTTTGAGTTATATCCATCACATCAAAGCTAGTCTTTGGATCCAAGGCTGCCGTATGTTCATCTAATAATAATAAATCAGGTTTACTTAACGTTGCCATCAATAATGACAATGCTTGGCGTTGTCCTCCAGATAAGTACTTTACCTGGGTTTCCAATCTATTCTCTAATCCCATATTCAATGTCTTTAATAATTTTTTAAATTCAACCCATTTATCAGCAGTTTTAAATCTGTGTAAACTAGCTGTGTGCGTATGCTTTTGTGCTAATACTAAATTTTCAGCAACACTCAAGTCACCGGCAGTGCCCATTTTGGGATCCTGAAAGACTCTTGACATAAAGCGGGCACGATAAGCAATCGACTTATTAACAATATTATGATTATCCAAGTCAATCTCTCCGGCATCCGCTGATAAAGTACCAGCAATGGTATTTAACAAAGTCGACTTGCCAGCACCATTATTTCCGATAACAGAAATAAAATCTCCATTGTATATTTTTAAATTAATATTCTTTAAAATATGTTTTTCATTCTCGGTTCCCGGAAAGAATACCTTTTGTAAATTTTTTACTACCAATATTTCTGATTTCTTCGCTTTGTCCATAAGTTTCCCCTTTTGATAATTCTGATAAATATTCTTTAAGTTGTTTTTTAGTTTTAATTCGATTTTGAACAATGGGTACACAGATAACAATTATCAATATTACTGCTGAAAGAATCTTCAGATCATCTGGTGGAAAACCTAATCCCATTGCAATTGTTAATAATAATCTATAAATGATTGCACCAAATACCATGGCCAACAATCTAACAAGTATTTTTCTGCCTCTAAAAAATATTTCACCGACCAATACTGATGCCAAACCAATTACAATGGTCCCAATTCCCATTCCGATGTCAGCATATCCGTTACTTTGAGCAATCAATGAACCAGATAACGCAATTAATCCATTTGAAATCATATAACCAAAAATTATCATTCTATCAGTTTGAATCCCATTGGCAGCACTCATCGACTTGTTATTGCCAGTAGCCATAAGTGATAGACCCAATCGTGTTTTGAACATGGAATAAAGCAGTCCCAAAATAATAGCTACAATGATAAGACCAATTATTATAGTTTGAATATCCGAGGATAGACTTTCTGGTAAATAACTAGTCAAAACTTTTTGATCTAATAAAGGTACATTGGATTTACCCATAATATGCATATTCACTGAATACAATCCGGTCATTGTTAAAATTCCTGCCAATAATGAAGGTATCTTTAATTTTGTATCCAAAACTCCAGTGACTATTCCGGCAACACATCCAACGACAAATCCAGCTATCGTTGCGATTAACGTTGATTGCCCATGGATCATCAAGCTGATCGTGGTTGCTGCACCAAGTGGAAAACTCCCCTCAGTCGTTAAATCAGGTATGTCCAAAATTCTAAAGGTTATAAAAACTCCAATTACTAATGGTGCCCACAATAATCCTTGTCCTAAACTTGATATAAACATAAATATTCTCCTTTACTTAGATCCACTAGGGTTTAGTAATGCTTGCACTATCGATTCCAATTGCCTTGGCATTAGCTTTATTTACATATAATCTCAAAGTCTTAGAAGTCTCGATTGCCATAGACTTGGGGTCTTTTTTATTAACCAATACTTGATAAGCCATTTCGCCTGCTTGTTTACCAAGATCTTTGTAGTTAATACCATAAGTAGCTGTACCACCATCTTGAGCCATCTCAATGGATCCTGTAACTACTGGTAAACTTGCCTCTTTAGCTTTTTTACCAATAGTCTTCATAGAGCTTGCCATCAAGTTATCTGTTGGTAGATAGATACCAGATACTGAATCTTTCATACCTGAAACAGCACTAGCAACATCATTTGTACTCGTAACACTTACTGTCTTAATTTTAATATTGTGTTTCTTAGCATATTTCTTAGCAAGATTAACTTGTAATACAGAATTTTCTTCCGATGAATTGTACATAATTCCTATTGGCTTATCATTCTTAGTAATGGATTTAAGTAGTTTTATTTGTTTACCAACTGGTGATATATCACTGGCACCAGTCACGTTTGTTTGTGGTTTTTCATTGGATTTTACTAATCCTGCAGATTTAGGATCAGTAACAGCTGTAACAATAATAGGTGTGTCCTTAGTTTTCTTTGCCAAGCCTTGAGCAGCCTGTGTACCAATTGCTAACAATAGATCAGGCTTTTTTTGAGTAAGTTGTTGGCTCATTGATGTAACGTTTGACTGATCACCTTGGGCATTCATATATGTGTATTTAACCTTCATCGACTTATCATGCTTTTTTACTGCCTCATTTAATCCCGATTTGAAACCACTTCTAGCTGCATCTAGCGAACCATGTTGCACGATTTGTAATATGCCTACGTCCAGCGTCTTATTATCACTTGCTGAAGTTTTACAACCTGCCAGTAGTGTTGTTGCCATGATCAATGTAATTAATCCCATTAAATATTTTTTCATTTTGAATATCCTCCCGATAATTGCAAAAATAGGTAAATAAAAAACCAGATAGATTTTGGAAAATCCATCTGGTCAACATTGGGTCAAATATTCTCCAGATAGATTTTACTCGCATCTATCTGGCTTAATGACATGCTCAAAAACTTTAGCCAATCAATAGATACGAACGCTACTGCTTCTGCGTTCGCATCCAATCGATTGAATACAAACGCTATCTAAAGAAAAAGCTAAAGGCAAATTGGCTATTCAAATTTGTTTTACTAACACTATTTAGTTTTATCATAGTCAATTTACTTCCTTTCTGTCTTTGATTTACAATGACTAGTAAACCATGTAAAAATTAAATTGTCAACTCTAATTTTAATTAAGTAATAATTTTATTAGTCATTTCTTAATGTTCTATTTATTATCTTTGTCGTCTGTATTCTGCAATTGAATCATGTCATAGTAGTATCCACGTTGCTTCATCAACTCTTCATTATCTCCACGTTCAACAATCTTGCCTTGATTCAAAACTAATATCAAATCAGCATTTTGAATCGTTGATAATCTATGCGCTATAGCTATAGTTGTCCGATTCTCTTGAATCTTTTGCAGTCCCGTCTGAATCATTTCTTCAGTTTCAGTATCAACATTAGCAGTCGCCTCATCCAAGATAAGAATCTTAGGATCAGTAACAATAGTTCTAGCAAACGAAATCAATTGACGCTGTCCAGACGAATAACTGGCACCACGTTCAATAACCCGAGAGCGATAATTTTGTGGCAGATTATTAATGAAATCATCCGCCATAACAAATTTTGCGGCATCTCTTACTTGCTCATCTGAGATACTCTCATCAAACATTCTAATATTGGAATTGATATCCCCATAGAACATGAATGGTTCCTGTAAAACCAAACCAAATTTTTTACGTAATTCCGCAGTTGGATATTCTCTAATATCTCTGTCATCGATTAATATTTCACCAGACTGGAATTCATAAAAACGCATTAAAACATTAATAGTCGAAGTTTTACCACTACCAGTTTGGCCAACTAATGCAATTGTTTGACCAGGTTTTGCAACAAAGGATACGTCTTTTAGCACTGGATTAACTCCATCATATGCAAATGTAACGTGTTTGAATTCAATCTTTCCTTCAGTGATCTTCAATCCCTCAACAGGATGCTGAGTTGGAGCCATAGTTTGGTCATCCATAACTTTTAAGACACGAG
Organism: Companilactobacillus allii; assembly: GCF_001971585.1. Taxonomy (NCBI): domain Bacteria; kingdom Bacillati; phylum Bacillota; class Bacilli; order Lactobacillales; family Lactobacillaceae; genus Companilactobacillus; species Companilactobacillus allii. The sequence goes on from NZ_CP019323.1 coordinate 2,379,733, forward strand.
AACCTGCAACAATACCATCTTGAAAGTCAGATAAATTATCCATCATTCTTGTTAGTGGATTGTAAAAATTGTCTAGATAAGTTACGAATGCATAAACCATACCAGCAGCAACGTATCCATCCAAACCACGTATTCCAAATACACCAAGTACCATAACTGTTCCTAATGCATAAAATAGATCAATAATTGGACTTAATAATAACGAATTTGTTCTAATCATTGCTTGACGTGTTTTGAAGTAAGCATTATTAGTAGTATCAAATTCATCATTGATTCGATGTTCCTGTCTGAATTGTTGAATCACACTAATACCCGTAATCGCTTCACTAAGTTTGGTATTCAATTCACTTAATCTCTCACGCATACGGCGATAAACCTTGGAACTATATCTTTGGTAATACCAAATAACAACACCTAAAAACGGCATAAATATTAATAACCACAGTGAAATTTTGCGGTCAGTGAAATACATCGCCAAAAATGATGTTATAACTGCAAAGAAAGCAGTAAAAAGTGTATTGAATAGTGCCCAGAAATTGGAAAATGACATTGTATCATTGGTTAATCTGGATAATATTGAACCACCTGGTACCTGATCAAAATATCTCATACCCATCTTATGTAATTTTGTGAACATTTCTCTACGTACACTCTCCAACATATACTCAGCACCCATAGTACTAGTATAGTTTTGGAAGAATTGCATCACGGCACGAGTCAACATCCCAAACAAATATAGTCCAGCAAAGAACCACATAATATTGATATCAGCCTTACCAACTCTCAAATACTTATCAATGAATATTTGTAATATTTTGGGCAAATATATATTAACGAGACTAATGGTCCCGGACAAAATAATTGTAATAATAAAATACCATTTAAAGGGTTTAGCGTATGATATTAATCGCTTAATAACTGTTAATTGTTCTTTAACAGGCATACTACGAGCCCATATTGATTGGCGCTTATTTTCAGCCATTATTGTACCGCCCCCTCAACTTTTGTTTCTAGTTGTTGACGCTCAAACATCTCTTGATACCAACCGTGTTTTTTCATCAATTGATCATGAGTACCACGTTCTACAACTCTACCTTTATCCATGACTAATATTTCATCAGCATTCATAACTGAACTTAGTCGATGTGCCGCAATTATCGTTGTTTTATCAGCTCTTTCAGCCTTCAAATTGGCTAATATTTCAGATTCCGTCTCAGCATCTACTGCAGATAGTGCATCATCTAGAATTAATAATTCTGGATTGATCAATAACGCACGTGCAATTGCCAAACGTTGACGTTGACCACCAGAAAGTGAGATACCCTCCTCACCAACCTGGGTGTCATAGCCTTCAGCCATACCAGATATCTGGCCACTCAAATCACTTTTTGCAGCTACATCCTCGACGACTTGTTGACTGACCTTTGGATCTGCAAATCTGATATTCTCCCTAATAGTATTTGAGAATAAGAAACTATCCTGTGGAACATAACCAATAGCTGGTAAATAGCTATCTAGCGCATAATGCTTAATATCTTCACCACCATAATTAATCGAGCCATCATAGTCGTCAAACTCACGCAAAATAAGCTTCATTATTGTTGATTTACCTGCACCAACACGGCCAACAATACCCAAAGTTTGTCCAGCGTGTAATTCAAAATGAACATCAACTAAACTAGTTCCATCATCATTGGGATAATTAAAACTTTTTATTTTATAACTCATGTCACCACGTGGACGTTGTTCTAATCCATTCTTTTGGTCAATAATTGCCCCTTTTTGATCTAATAATTCCATCACACGATCATATGAAGCATTACCACGTTCCATAGTATTAAATAGCATTCCTACCGCAAACATAGGCCATACCATCATACCTAGATAAGTAATAAATGAAACCAAATTACCGATCGTGATTATATTATTAGTGACATATAAACCACCCAATACGATTGTGGCCACATATGAAATGGAAATAATGATTGTAATTGCAGGATCAAATAACGAATCCAAAATATTAACTTTACGGTTGATATTTACAGTCCTGTCAATTTGTTGATTAAAATCTTTCATATCTGCTTTTTCTTGACCCAGTGCCTTAATAACTTTGATTCCGCTAATACTTTCTTGAGCTTTGTTATTAAGACGTGAAAAAGCTGCCTGTGAATCTCTAAATGCTACATGAATTTTTTGTCCCAAATACCAAGAAGCCGCTGCCAATAAGGGAAAGGGTACAATGGCAATCAAAGTTAATCGCCAATCAATCAGCATCATCATTGCAATCAAAGTAGTTCCACCAGTGATAATCGAATCCGCAAACTGCAGTATTCCACCACCAGCAACACGTTCGACGGCACTCAGGTCATTTGTTGCATGTGCCCATTAAGTCACCAGTACGATATTTCTGATAAAAAGTGGCATCCATTTTCATAAAATGCCAAAATAGGCGTTCTCTTAAAGTACGCTCTAATCCTGCAGCTCCGCCCCAAATAGCCGTACGCCACAAAAAACGTGTCAAATATTGACCAACAGCCGAAACCACCATAATTGATAAGTACACTGTTAAAGAGTGAACAGTTAAACTATGTTTATTAATGCCATCAATAACATCCCCAATAATCCTTGGTGGAATAATACCAATAACAGCCGTCAAAATAAGGCCGATAATTCCAACTAGGTATAACTTCCACTCACGCTTAAAATACCAGCCGAGTTTAAAAAATATGCTCATCATATACCCCCTAATTACGATAAAAAATCAAATATACGTCTAACGTTAATACTACTACATATAACGTTACACTAATCAGTCAAGAACATCATATAAATATAAACCATGAAGTTCACTTTAAGGCAAGAAAAAGGGGTTATTTAAACTCGATACAAAACATAATTTCTTCCGCTTAACTTTTCCAGTCAAAAGAATGTGTGCTTTTCTTTTTTATCCTCAAACTTGCTGAAACGCGATACAAAACACAATTTCTTCCGCTTAACGTAATATAGGGTGTCATTCACATTCGTGAATGGCGCCCTATATTATGTTAATGCTCGGAAATTCCCGTGTTTTGTATCGCTCTAACTAATGAACACTATCAATTAAATTCCAATGAATCTTACCCGTATATTTACCTGATGGATTCACTTCATTCATTTGTAATAGTATCCCGGCATTTTTTGTCCACAGTCCGGCAACGTCAATTGTTTGTACATCTGTAATATTCTTTATATGTGTTTTGACGCTTTGATAATCAATCAGTGAGGACAAATTACCATCTTCATCTTTAAAAACCAGATTACCATTCAACTTAGTATCATTGTCAGAATATAAATTATCAGCCTTAGCCTGAAGATCCCATGATTGACCAGGTGTTCTACCATCTACCACTTCAACACGCCATCCACTTTGTCGCTGAACTAATTGATCTTTTAATCCTTGATTAATCGTTTTGAAGGAGACATCATTAACCACTCCAAAGGTTAATCCTCCTCCAATATCAAAGATAATCTTTATTTCATTAGACTTCTTACCACTGACATCCTCAGCATAAATAGTTAACGTATTTTTCCCCGCAATTAAATCACTTCGTTTAACATTTACTACAAACTCTCCTGGATTTTGACCATTTAACTTATATGATTGCTTAACACCATTCAGCTCAGTGTGAACATCTGTAGTGGAATTATCAATTACTTTTCCAGTACTATTTTTAACCAACCCGTTTATCACAGTAGTTTCAGGTGCAGACATTAAGTTATCATAATTAATTGTACCTTCTACATCAGTCGATAAATTCAACGTACTAATATCCTTATATCTAATATTAAACGCCTGCGCGTCATCATCAATGATGAAATTGTCACCTTTGAACGAGGCGTGAGATTTAGGAACACTTACTGCACTTGTAACTGGTTTCACTTTGGTATGGATCTCAATTGTGGCTTGCTTATTTGAATTAGACAAGTTCCTTTGTAAAAGATGTTGAACACTACTATTACTGAACTCTGAAGCAGGAATCACTTCTACATTTGGATCATCTCCATATTTGATACTTGCAGATTCAAAGCTAACTTGACTAGGAAGATTCATACTTGCCAGAATATTCTCCCACTCCTTACTACCACTTTCAAAATTCAAGTTGTAAATAAAGCTTAGATCATCTCCAGCATCAACATAATTATCGGATGTTGATAAAACTTTATCCAACGTATTATCTTTGATACTTACGCTGGAATCAGCACTAACAAATGATGGGATAGATTCAAACACAACTAGATTGTTCTCAAAATACTTACCGGTCGAGCCGGTAAATCCCCATCTCAATTTATTATCACTTAATTTAAAATGACTTGGATCAATTTGATATGAACCAGTATATGCATCATTTATATGTGTACCATCTAGCTTTTTATCATTGAATGAATAGTTCATTGTCTCTGTTGCTGCATTCCAATTATAAGTAATATGATGCCAATTGGCATCAGTCAGACTCAACGAACCAGGGCCATCATGTGACAAAACATAATAGTCTCTAGCAAGAGGAGTTCCAGTACTGTGATAATCATAGGCTGTTTGCTGTCTATAAGAAGATGGACTATCTGGATAATTTGCCCCTATATGTTGTCCATTTTGCAAATTATCAAACGAAAAACCCTCTCCACTAATATCGTCATAGTTGGTAGCCTTATTAAGAAATGTATCAAATTCCATTGCCCAACTTTTTTGAATAGCAGTTTTTGCAATTGATGTTGTCGAAGTTGCCCCATGATCGTAATTAAAATCTGTTCCCCAAACACCCATTGATTCACCAATACCGAGTTTATTCACAGCGCTTGGATTATGTGACGGCTTGGGACCTGTATATCTAGAAATAGCATCAATTCCACTATTTTGAAGAACAAAAGCCATCCCATCGCCAACTCCAGCGGGTAAAGATGGATCCACTGGACGGCCAAAATATAACCACATTGATAATGTTTGATTATTATTTAAATCAATATAATTATCTTTATTAATATCTCCCCAAATAGAACCCAATTGATTAGCTGCAGAAGTAATCTGCAGTATTCCGGTCTTGTCATCTGGTGTCTTATTTCGATCAATTACTTTCGCAGAATTATTCCCAAATGTACCAACTACAAATGCACCATTTTTTATATCTAGCCCCTGTGGAGCAGTATTTATAGCGTTATTTAAATCTGCTGGGTCACTTAATTTGGCAGCACTAACTATGTGATTATCGATAATAAATGTGGTAGTTATACTCACGATAATCACAAATAAAACATATGATATTTTATTAAAAAAATTGTTCCTTCCCATAATTTTCACCCTTCTCAATAAAAAATAGTCAATTTATCGCTTTTATTATATCAAGTTTTTGTTCAAAAAGTGAAATGATTGAAACTGAGATATTTAAAAAAATAGATATCATCACATGCCTAATTCACACATAACAATATCTATCTAGTAAGAGTCTTATGGATACTTTTTGGTACCTACTGTACTTTAAAGTACGTAATTGTTTATTAGTTTCAACCCCCTATAATGATATCCATGTTCAAAAAACACACATAGGGAGTTGAAATTATGAATAGTAAGAAAATATCACCAAATTTAATTCTAATGTCATTAGCAATCAGTGCTTTTGCCATTGGATCAACAGAATTTATCAGTGTCGGGATTATGCCGATTTTGACAGAAACATTTAATATTTCATTAGCAAAAGGAGGATTAACAGTTTCAATATACGCTGCCGGGATTATGTTTGGCGCACCAATTTTAACTCTGGTAACAAATAGGTGGAATCGAAAAAAGTTACTCATAGGTATCATGGTCAGTTTTGTTATCGGTAATTTAATTGCTGCTCTTGCACCAACTTTTTTAATTCTATTATTGGGTAGAATTATCACGGCACTATCGCATGGAATATTTATGGCAATAGCATCATTGATTGCTGCCGATGTAGTGACACCTGACAAACGTGCATCAGCAATTGCCGTTATGTTCACGGGTTTAACCGTTGCAACTGTTACTGGTGTTCCGTTAGGAACATTTATTGGGCAGAATATTAACTGGCGTGCATCATTTTTCTTCTTAGTAATATTAGGATTAATAGGATTGATCACAAACATTATTCTGGTACCAAACAACCTACCACTTCCAAGAAAGACTAACGTTAAAGGAATCTGGAAAATCATCAAACAACCAGAGTTACTTTTAATATTACTTATTACAGCATTGGGATACGGTGCGACCTTCCCCGTTTACACTTATTTAACAACGATTTTAAATAAAAATATGGGATGGTCTGAATCGGCCATTGTTATAATTCTAATTTTCTATGGTCTCTTTGTTGCAATCGGCAATACACTAGGCGGACGTTTCGCAAATAAGGAGCCCTTAAGTGCACTACTAAAAATGTTGTTAGGACTTGGAATTGCCTTAATTTTGGTTAGATTAACAATGAATATGCATTTCTTAGGACTAATAGCTACACTTATTATGGGACTGTTTGCATTTATGAATGTTCCAGGCTTACAACTATATATTGTTCAATTGGCGGAGAAATTCACTCCAAATGAAATCTCACTGGCTTCTGCATTGAATATTTCAGCTTTTAACGTTGGAATAGCAGTTGGCTCATCACTAGGTGGTAATGCCGTATCCGCAAATCAATTAGTCAACACTCCTTGGTTAGGAGTCGGAATGTTGATTATTGGAATTATTTTGATTATTGTTCTACAAAAAAGAATAAAAGCAAACAATCAATAATTCTTGAGTAAACAACAAATGATGGTAAGATGTTAATACTAGTTTACAAGGATGGTAAAATCATGAAACAATCTATTTATAACATTGGAGTCGAGGCCACAATGAATATTATCGGTGGAAAATGGAAACCAATTATCCTTTGCCATCTCAAACATCAAACCATGCGTACCGGCCAATTACGCCGAGCAATTCCAAATATCACTCAAAAAATGTTAACTCAACAGTTAAGAGAACTTGAGGATGATGGAATCGTCGATCGTAAAGTTTACAACCAAATACCACCGAAAGTTGAATATTCACTAACTCAATATGGTGACAGTTTGAATCGTATCTTAGAGGAATTATGTCTTTGGGGAGAAGAAAACATTGAGCGTCGTAAACAAAATGGTGAAAATATTATTCTTCTAAAAAGTGAGAATGTGGAAACACAAGATTTACCAAATGTTGAGTAAACAAAAAGAACAGTTTTGAGCAAACTGTTCTTTTTTGATACATTATTAATAATATTATCGTGATATAATTTAAGATGTATAAACGTTTAAATCAAGGAGTGATATCGTGGAAAAATATTATATTGTCGATAGTTCAATTCTTCCGGAATCGTTTGATAAAGTTATAAAAGCACGAGAATTATTGGAAACTGGTAAATCCAATAACGTTAGTGAAGCAGTCAAGATAGTTGGTATAAGTCGTGGTACTTACTATAAATATAAAGACCTGGTCTTTTTGCCCGATGATAATATGACAGATCGCAAAGCCTTAATATCTATGATGTTAAATCACGAACAAGGTATCCTTGCAAAAGCAATAGCAATCATTTCAGAGACTAATGCTAGTATCTTAACAATTAACCAAAATATACCAATTCATGGTATTGCCAGCGTGGTAATCTCAATAGATGTCAGTCATCTAACCGGGACCATTGATGACTTAATGGACAAATTGAAACAAACTGACAATATTAATAATGTCCAATTGATCTCTGTAGAATAGTTATTTGGGCCATGCGATATACATTGCCATAACTATTCCAAATGTGCCAATACAATATAGAAACTTGGAGATTTTGTTACTTTTAACATGGCTAGCTGATAAAAGAAATGACAGTCCAATGATAAAAGTCAAAGCCATAGTCAAAAAATTCATATTCAATCCTCCGTCTACTTAGTATCTTCTTAATATTAATATATACAAAAAGTATGACGAATCGATGAATATGTTGTGGTTATTTATTGCAGAAATAGCCTGTGATAACTCTATCTACAAAAATTTGCAGTGAAAATTTTTCTCCATATAAATCAAAAAAGCCGATATTTACTTACGTAAATACCGATTTTTTTTATCCATGAAAACTGAACGTGTTTTGTCACACTCTAGTCCAAGTTTTGAACCATTGTTGGATCACGGTGATCAAAGAATGCTGATTCTTTCATATCTAATGATGAGATTTGCTTCATTTCTTCATCAGTTAAACTGAAATCAAAGATATTAATATTTTGTTCCATTCTATCCTTATGAACAGACTTAGCCAAACTTATAATTCCTCTTTGGAACAACCAACGAAGAACAACTTGACCGACACCTTTATCATACTTCTTACCAATTCCAGATAAGATTTCATTAGTAAACAAGTTATGCTTACCTTCAGCAAATGGTGCCCATGCTTCTGGTTGAATATTTGTTTTCTTGTTCCAGTCAATTTCATCACTTTGTTGATTCCAAGGATTGATTTCAACTTGATTAACTTGTGGTGTAACTTCATTGTGCTTGTTCAAATCAACGAATCTGTCGGCAGTAAAGTTAGAAATACCAATTGCTCTAACCTTTCCTTGCTTTTGTAGTTCTTCCATTGCACGCCATGATCCGTAAACATCACCGTATGGTTGATGAATTAGATACATATCAAGATAATCAAGTTGAAGTTTGTTCAATGAATCTTCAAAGGCTGCCTTAGTTGCATCATATCCAGTTGAACTGATCCAAACCTTAGTTGTTACAAAAAGATCCTTACGTGAAACGCTTGATTCTTTGATTGCCTCTCCTACTTCAGCTTCATTACCATAAGCTTGAGCAGTATCGATCAATCTATATCCGGCATCAATAGCATCTAGAACAGCCTTCTTTGTGCCTCCATTTTCAATTTGAAAGACACCAAATCCTACTGCTGGAATCTCGATACCATTGTTTAGTTTAAATGTTTTAATATTCATAAATTTCTCCTCTTTTGTTACAGTTTTTTTAATTGCTTTTCATTTTGACTCAAATTCATCTTAAGCTATGGAGTGAACTCCACAGCAAGAACTTTTTTTAATTATTTTTTAAAATGTTTCATAGTCCATAACTCTTCGGTGTTATCTTTGTCTAATTCACCTGATTTGAACTTCGCAATATGATCATCATAAGTATCAATCTTATATTGCAATAAATCTTTTGTTCGCTGTAAATCAGATAACTTCTCGTTTAAGTTTTCCATTTGTTCATTTAAAATCTCTTTTTGAGCCCCTTTGACATCTTCCTTACTCTCAGCCAAGCTTGCAAATTCCGCTAGAGATTCAATGGACAATCCTGCAGCCCTTAAATTTTTAGCTAAGAAAATCCAATTCAAGTCATTTGTCTTATAATCACGATACCCATTCTTATCTCGATCAACTGGAGGTATAACCCCAATTCTTTCGTAATACCGTAATGTATCGACCGTTAAATCCATTAATTCAGATACTTTTTTACTATTCATAATATGTCCTTTCATAACTTATGTTTCTTATAATAAACTCTGGAGTTAACTCCAGAGCAAGCCTTTTTTTAAATTTTTTTATCAGCTTGAATAATTCCAATTGCACATATCATAGCAATAGCAGATATAACTGTAATCCAGACCATCGACATATTATATGAAGTAACTGGACCTTTATATTGACTAGTTAATGCTACAACCGCTGATAATCCAACCGATCCACCTATTTGGTGAACCGTATTAACTATCCCTGATGCTGAACCACTCAACTTTGGCGTTGTATGTGCGACACCAGCAACTGTTAAAATTCCAAGTGCTAAACCTTGTCCAATACCCATTATGACCATTGGAATCGCAATGGCAATCCAATAACTGGATTGAATCTTAACTAAAGCCGCTAACAGCGACCCAACAAATACAAGAATAGTCCCAACTGATATAGTCTTAGATACATTAATATTAACCATTCTAGCTACAAGTGTCGCAGCTATAAATTGTGGTATCGTCTCTGGTAAAAACCCAATAGCTGCTTGAAGTGGTGTGAAACCGTAGACACTTTGCAAAGCTAATGGAGTTAGGAAAAAATAAGAAATACTGGCTCCAACGAAGAAGAATCTTGTTAGATATGCAAAGCTTCTCTCTTTATCTTTAAATAACACAAGTGGCATGATTGGTTTATCTGATCTACTTTCGTAAAGAACGAATAATATCAACGAAATTATCGAGACTATTAAAGATATTTGTCTATAAGAAGTTCCATTAATACTATAAACAAGTGCTGATATACCTAATATAGAAAGAATCGTACCGATAAAATCCAGTTTTTGATTATAAACTTTTGAAGTTTTCAAATATCTATATGACAACAATAATAATATCAATCCAATTGGCACATTAATTATAAATCCGATTCTCCACGATGAATAAGTGGTAATCATACCACCGATAATTAATCCAAAACTAGCTCCCAGTCCACCAATAGTTCCGTAATAAGCAATCGCCTTTGTCCGCATATCATCACTATAATTATCCATCAATAAAGCTAATGTACTGGGGGCAAGAATTGATGATCCGATTCCTTGAATAGCACGCATAGCAATGATCATTTCCGCATTAACAGATATTCCAACTAATAATGAACTAACACTAAAAAGAACTAATCCAATTTGAAAGAATTTTTTACGACCGATGATATCCCCAGCTTTACCGGAAAATAACAAAAAGCCACCAAAAGTTAGTGCATAGGCATTCGTTATCCAAGCTAACGATTGTGTATCTAATGATAAATTTTCAGCAATTTTGGCTGTACTAGTAAAAATAATAGAATTATCTAAAACAATCATAAAATAACTTAACAATACAATAGGAAGAACTATTCCAAATTCTTGTTTTTGCATTTTAATTTCTCCATTCTCTTTATGACCACGGGTCATTTTTAAATCAATGTTTGTTACTATAATGCTATTTATTTTAAATGTCAATGACCGATAGTCATATTTATTACAAAAAATGACCGTTGGTCATTGACTTCCTCAAATAAAAGTTTTATAGTACTAGTCGTGGTGATGAATATGACAAAAAGAGAACTTGCAGCCGCTACTACTAGAGAGAATCTACTAGAAACTGCTGAAAATCTGCTACAACAAAAAGGATACGAAAAAATGTCCGTATCTGATATAACTAAAGCTAGTGGTGTTGCCAAAGGTACTTTCTATAATTACTTCGACAAAAAAGAAGATATTATCTTTGAATTAAACAAAAGACATATGCATAACTTATCTGGTCAACTTATAGAATTATCACAAGGAAAACCTGATGAAAGTATCCGTTATTATCTTAATAACTTTTTACAAACTATTGTAGATTCAAAGGTCAATATGGCACGCCAATGGGTCAGATTTATTACTGCTTCATCGAATCAGGAAAAATGGCAGTACGATAAGGGTCTATTAAAGAAGCTAATAAATCACTTGATTGATAATGGAAAACTAAAACAAAATACACCTGTTGATGATCTAACTTCCCTATTAATAACCGAAGTTTATGGCATCATATTAAGCTGGTGCATCACACCTGAAACAATTGAACCAGTTCAAACTATCAACAAATTCTGTGATTTACAATTAGACTTTTTATTAAAACCATATATTAATGATTAGTAACTTTACTTCTGGTAAAGTTATTATTTTACGAAATAAATGACTGACAGTCATTTAAAGAAAGGAGTGTTCAAATGAACAATATAACAACCGGCTATGGTGCAATTTCGGATGGTAAAGATACCAATGCTAATGTAGATCCAACAAGGATTCTAGATAATAACACAAAAATCTTAATAATTTACTTTTCACGCAGTGGTAATACTGAAAAGCAAGCAAAGTTAGCACAAGATGTATTGAATTCAGATATCTTCGAATTAACAGTTTCAAATCCTTATCCATCTAACTACAAAGCAACTGTTAATAGAGCAACCAATGAACGGGATGCCAAAAACTGGCCTGAATTAAATTCAGATATTCCTAATCTAGATAAGTACGATACGATACTTCTGGGACATCCCATCTGGGCAATGACAATTGCCAATCCGATGAGAGAATTTCTAGAAGAATATGGAACACTGTTATCGAATAAATCCGTTGCATCATTTTCAACGAATGATGGATATGGTTCAGGTGAAACAAACGATGTTATATCTAGATTAACAACAGGTTCAACAAAATTGTTAACTAACTACACAATTAGAGATACCATGGCAAAACAAGATCGAACCAATTTCATCAATTGGCTAAAAAAAATCAATAAATAAAAGAGGATAATAAATATGAAATTATTAATTTTAGCAGCAAACGGACAAATAGCACGTATAGTTGAGAATAGAATTATAAACGAAGATGAATTTAAAAATGTAGAATTAACACTCGGTCTTCGTAATAGCAGTCGCCTTTCAAGTTTGGCAAGTAGTCGTGTAAAGGTCATTGAAACCGACTTAGAGAGCGAGTCTTCAGTTAACGATGCTATTAGTGATCAAGACATGGTCTTTGTTGCAGTTGTTGATCATACCAGCAATAATGTCATGACAAAAAATGTGATTAAAGCAATGAAAGAAAACAATGTTAATCGTGTGATCTTCACAAATATTCTTGGAATTTATAATGAAGTCCCTGGTGAATTTGGACGCTGGAACTATTCTCAAGTTTCAAGTGGCTTGAATATGGCAATCGATTCAGATAAACTTCTTGAAAAATCAGGTTTAAATTACACAACACTACGCCTTCCTTGGTTAAATAATCGTGATGAAGTTAAATACTCTGTTACGACAAAGGACCAAAAATACGTTGGTGTTTCAGGATCACGTCAAAGTGTTGCTGACGTAGTATTACAGATTGTCAAAGATTCACATTTTGGTGAAAATGACAGCTTAGGTATGGCAGATCCTGATACAGAAGGATTAGACAGACCAGTATATTAAAATTTGCGGTATAAATACGAGACAAAAAGCTTCAAGTAAGCTAAACTCTTAATGTACAAAAACAAAAGAGGGTTTATTTTATGAGCAAATTTTCAGTCCTGATTACACTTTTTGCAGCTCTGGCGACACCACTAATCATGGCACGTTTTAGGATTACCAGAATTCCGGGAACTGTTGCAGAGATAATCATGGGTATCATTATTGGTAAAACCGGTTTCAACTTAATTCAACCTAATTCGACCCTTACCTATCTGGCCAACTTAGGTGTAATTATGTTAATTTTCTTAGGTGGTATGGAAATTGACTTTTCATTATTTGAAAAAAAACCTAAAGGTGCTGAAAAATCACCTTTAGGTTTAGCTTTTGGAAGTTTTGTATCAGTTCTAATAATGTCAATAGTTTTAAGTGTGGTACTTTATTACACTGGATTATTTAACAACATAATTCTGGCCACAATATTAGTCAGCACCATTGCACTTGGAGTTATCATTTCATTACTGACTGAAGCTGGATTACTGGATAATGAATATGGACAAACACTGTTACTGATATCAGCAATGGGTGAATTCATTCCTTTAGTTGCCCTAACGATTTATTCAGCTATTCAACAAAAGAATTATTTTTCGGCACTACTATTACCGACAATATTCTTAGTTGCAATTTTCCTATTAAGAAGATTCAAACGTGTCTATATTTTCTTCGACAACATAGATAAGACAACCACTCAACTAGATATCCGACTAGCATTTTTCTTGATATTCACACTAGTCACTGTAGCTGAACAAATCGGTGCCGAAAGCATATTGGGTGCATTCTTAGCTGGAGTGATAATGAAACTACTCAATCCCAAGAAAGATACTCAAGAAAAGTTAAGCTCAATGGCTTATGGCTTCTTTGTCCCCATATTCTTCATTGTAACTGGAGTTAATTTGAACCTACGAACTCTATTGAAGGATCAAGAGGCATTGATATTAATACCAGTTTTCTTCATTGCTTTTATTTTATCAAAATCAATCATATACCTAGTATTAAGACGCAAATTTGGTAATAAGCATTCATTTGGAGCTGCTATATTAATGTCAACAACCATTACTTTAGTACTACCTATTTTACAAGTTGGCCAAAACTTAAAGATCATTAACGAAGCACAAAATGGTGCCATAACACTTGCCGCCATTATAACCTGTATAGTTTGTCCAATGATGTTTAATAAGATGCTAAGTTCTGAACAAACCGAATAGAGAAACGTGTACCAAAACACAATTTGCTCTATATAAATTGGTTGGTGTGACACTTTGTTTCTACTCAAACTTGCGGTTAAAACGTGTGAAAATACGCAACTTTTTCCGTTTAATAAAAAATAAGTAGGCATCCACTTACGTGAATGTCTACTTATTTTGCATTATACTCGAAAGTTGAACACGTATTTTCACACTCTGTCTACGGCTAAATATGTTTTGAAAGGATTTCACCAAATTCTGCTAGTTCTACTTCATTATCCTCAGTGAATCGATCTAGTGATGGTGAGTCAATGTCTAAAACACCGATTTTTCTCTCACCTTTAACAATAGGAACGACAATTTCTGAATTACTAGCGCTATCGCAAGCAATATGTCCGGGAAATTCATGAACATTGGCCACACGATGGACTTTTTGATCTTTAAACGCAGTTCCAACTACGCCAGAACCGTTCTTAATATGCATGCACGCAACCTTACCTTGGAATGGACCAAGATCAAGTTCGTCAGTATCTTCATTGTATAAGTAAAATCCTGACCAATTCAAGTCCTCATAAGTATCATTGATCAAAGCACTGGCATTTGCCAAGTTAGCTATTAAATTCGTCTCATTGAATAATAGTGCATCTAATTGTTTGTTCATTAATGATGTTTTTTTCTCTGTCATGAAAATTTCTCCTCAATTTGTAAATACATGTAAACCATATTAAAACAAAAAATACCAGAAATCAATTTTTGATTTCTGGTATTTCGTATTAATATTATTTGATTTAGACAACTTCTACAGTAGCTGAAGTAACTCCGTATGAAGGAATTGAAGCATTAGGCATAGCAACATCTAATTGTTGTGGATTGCTGTATGCAAATGTACCTGTATCATTAACTGTTCTATACATTACTGTACCGTCAGCCAATGTAATCTTCAATTGTGTACCCTTAGGGAATACTGAAAGATTAGCAGCAACACCGCCATATCCCATGTTTGAACCTAGTACAGCTGGATCATAAAAACTGATCTTAAATGTACCGTATGATGTTCCTGTTGATGAACTTTGTGTCTGTGTACTTTGTGCTGGTGTACTTTGTGTCTGTGTTGTTGGTGCTTGTGTAGCAGCTTGTGTTGTAGCTGTTTGTGTCTGGTCAACAGCTGTTGTTGTATCACTTGTTGCTTGTGTTGTTGTGTCTTGTGTTGTAGTTGCTACATTACTTGTAGCTGATGGAAGATAGACTGTTTCCCCTGGAAAAATCAAATCAAATCCACCAATTTCACGGCCATTAGCTTGTTCTAGTTCTGGAATTGTAATTCCATTATTAGCAGCGATACTCTTATATGTGTCCCCTGCTTCAACGGTTACGCGAGTGCTGTCGACTGTAATTGCAGCTTCAGCAGTCTTTGCAGTTGCTCCCATTGCAGTTAGGGCTGTTGTACTTAGTAAAGCAATAGATAATACTTTTTTCATAAATTAAAAACATCCTTATATTTTCTTTAGCTCTCAACGCTATGTTGCATATAATAGCAGGCTTATGTTACATAAAAGCCTAAATAAGGTTACAAAAAACGGCTTTTCTGTAACTTTGGTAACACAAATGAAATATAAATAAGTAAAAACCTATCATATCAATAACTATACATCCTGTAAATTTCAGAAAAAAACTTATATTTTACAAAAAACTTTTACATTTCGATGAAAATATCAAATATAATTGCATTATTCCGTAAATTGGCAGTAAATTTGAATCTAAAATAGCCAGCATCCACTTTTGGAATGCTGGCTATTTTGGTTCAAATCAATAATTTACAGTAATTAACTATACTATGAAAAATATTTAAGCAATTCAAAACTCATTCTAATTAACCCAAATGAATATGAACTCTGTAAATTATTCAATGAAATATCATTTTTATCAATTTTAGATAATTCAGTCAAATCTTGAAAAGCTTTGGCCACATAATTATAAGTAGAAAGTGGTTTAGATTCAAAAAAGGTTTCGACTTTTTGATCTGTAAAGGGTTGTTCATATGGTTCTTCAATTAACTTATCAAAAAATTCACTGTCAAATGGACTCCAATCTTTTCCGGGATAACTAAAAGTCACATTTTTGAGTTCTGGAATTCGACTAACTAAAAATGATGTCATCAATAACCAGCTCATTTTCTGTGACAATTTCATCCTTTTTGAAAGTGCAGTTGCCAAGTAAATTTCAAAGGAATATTTAGAATCATCACTATTATATTGAGCTTCCAAATCATCAATTAATGTAAAGGCATTATCGAGATAAACATCCCCACAAGTCTTCTCATTCATAAAATGATCCATCGTTTCTTGTTCATAAATGTTTAGTTTACCGATATCCATCAAATCATCTATTGGAATTGATGAGTTGCCACTCAAAGATACCAAGATACACTTGCTATCTTGCTTCAGTGTTTTAACTACATCTTGGCTATGAGTTGTCCAATCCAGTACTAGTGAATCGTTTTTCATTACTGAATAGTAAGTTTTATTAGACATTTTCTCTTTGTTCTTCAAGTTCCTTTTCAAATTTTGACAAATGGTCATCATAGTTATCAATTTTCATTGAGATCCTATCATAAGTGCTTTGCATCTCATCAAGTTTTGCTTTGATCACAGCCTGTTGTTCCTCAAGAATCCTTTTACGGCGAATAACCGTTGAATCCCCTTGATCAAAAAGTGAAATATATTCAGCCAACGATTCAACGGACATACCGGCATTTCTCATACATTTGGCGAAACTGACCCAATTACCATCTTCTTGTGTAAAATCTCTATATCCAACACTGTTTCGATGTACTGGTGGGATCAATCCCACTTTTTCATAATATCTAATAGTAGCTTCACTAAGTTCATACTCTTTTGCGACTTCTTTAATATTCATAATATACCTCTATGCTCGACTAATTCCCAAGCTTTCATTTTCGTAGAGTGTTGGTTCATTAATAATACGTGTAGCTAAGTCGGCCACACTATTTCTAGAAACATTCCTCCCAACAAAGGTCTCACCTTTAAAGGTCAATTGATAGTTTGTATCTAACTCATCATCAAACCAACTTGGGCGAATGATTGTTGAATCTAGATCTGACTGTTCTATAACATCAGCGGCTTTACGATATGGTATCAGTGCTGATGAGATATTGTTACTATCACCATCTGAATTCACCTCGTTGTAAATCCCCATGGAACTTATGAATATAATACGTTGAACTGCTTCATCGTCCATAGCCGTAACAATGTTTTGGGCAATTTCAGGTAAATTACCAGTCACGCTAACAAACACAATATCTTGGTCCTCAATGGCTGAATTAATATCAGATATTTTCGCGGCATCACCAGAGACGACACTCTCACGTTCAATATTCACATCTTTTATTTTGCTAGTATCTCGAACAAACAATGTCAAATGGCTATCGCTTGATTCTAGTAAATTTTTCCTCACAATAGAGCCAATTGAACCGGTCGCACCAATTATTAATACATTTTCCATATCGTCCACCTCATGTTTTCTTCCACTCTGTTTATTAATATAAACCTTAAACTGTACTTTAATGCAACTTATTTGTGAATTTATTTTATTATATTTTGGCTATTACCTCAAAATGCACATTTCTAATTGTTTTATGCATTGCTCGTTGCAAAGAACATCGAATATTACCACTCGCCCTTGGCAAGTGTCCTCACAATTTCTATAAGAGCAATCAAAAAAATACCTCTTAATATTGTCTATACATGCCATTAGTAACATTTTGAATCGATAGATGAACTGAGACATTTTTTGAACCTTTCTATTAATTCTAGCCTTAAAGTCACATTTAGAACAGCTTATCTCTTTTTACAAAATAAAAATGGTGCAATAGGATTTCTCCTATCACACCAAAAACCATAGGGTCAGAAAAAGTAAATTTACTTAGAATGACCATCGTGACTAATTTGATTTTACGTTTCATCACAATTATCCAATAAAGTTGCTGGTTTTCTGACACTATTCACTAAAATCGTAAGTAATCGTCCCATTTTCAATAATATACAAATGTCGATCCTCATTCTCAGGATTGAGTAATTGAACTTTAACATCATGATCCTTCGTCGGCATTTGATCCGCCATCTCCTCAGAAATTTTTTTTAATTCTTCCAAGTAGTTTGAGAGACTTTCAGTTCCTTCACCATAAACGATTACTTCTTCAACATCTTCATAAAAATTAGAACCATAAATCGGGACCACATCAATTGTGTTAGTACTTTTTGAATAATAAACTTCATTGTTTGAACCGAGGTGTTTGGAAACTACCGTTCTGCTCATATCAGCAATCTCTTGGTCCGATAAATGATTACGCTGATAAGTATTATAGCCATACTTACCTAATCCAGCTACGATAACTAAGACAATCACCCCAATAATAATTGATAAACTACTATGACTAGTCTTTGTTGTGGGATGGCTGATTGGCTGATTGACAGGAGAAGCATCAGTCTGTTGTGCCGATTGTCTAGAATGACTTCCATCACCAGTCTTGCTTACCGAAGATGTAACCTGACTAAGCAGCCTTACAGATGGTGACGGTTGCTTAGCACCACAAAATGGACAAAATGCAGAATCGGCTTCAATTTTTTTACCACACTTGATGCAGAATTTCATTTAGTTATCCTCCAAAATAGTCTGATATAGCTCGGTTCCTAGACTGTTCATAGCTGAAACTTGTTCAGATTCATTACCATCCTGTGATAAGACAACAACGACAAACGCCCCATGATTATTCTTGATAATAGCAGCATCATTTTGAACACCATAATCACCATACTCACCGGTTTTATTATAAACAGTCGCGTCACTCGGTAAATCATGAGGTAATTTAGCGTGGTTAGCATTTTGATGCATAATGGTCAACATGGCCCGATCAGCTTTCTGAGAAATCAGATTACCAGCGTATATCTTACTTAAAACTGTCGCCACATCAGTCACCGACGTATAGTTATCTTTGCCATCTGCCAAAGCATCTGTATCCATCATCTTTCGTTCTAGTTGTGTATCATTTAAATCTAACCGTTCAATTTCGGCATTAATTGTACTAATACCACCAATTTTGTCAATCATGATATTAGCCGCTGTATTATCGCTTTCATCCATCATCCGTTTCAATATTTCACGATAACTTAACTC
The DNA here is from genome assembly GCF_001971585.1 of Companilactobacillus allii. Lineage (NCBI taxonomy): Bacteria > Bacillati > Bacillota > Bacilli > Lactobacillales > Lactobacillaceae > Companilactobacillus > Companilactobacillus allii. The sequence continues at coordinate 2,399,124 of NZ_CP019323.1, forward strand.
ACTACCTGTGGGTAATCCTTGGATTGTACCTGTCCCACCTACTTTATCAGTAGCGGATAATGTATAAGTATCATCCAGGTTTAGCTCTTTAGAATTGGCTTGCTGGTAAGCTGTAATCAAAATAAATAGTTTAATCAAACTCGCTGCCCGTTGTGACTGGTTATTTTGAACCACTTTAGCTTGATTGGTCGTTGAAGCTACTGCTACTGACGTTGTTCCCTTTAGCCCAGATAAGTTTGTATTAATTACCTGTTTGATTCTTGCCTTAGGAAATGGCGTCGTCGTTGGTTCAGATGATGTCTTCTTTTTAGTTGATTCGCTTGATTGCGATACCAAGTTTTTAGCACTCGATTGTTTTCCTTTTTTAGCCACCGCCGTTGACTTGGATTGACTACGATATGTCATCACTGCATAGGTCGTGCCACCACCAATCGTGACTACGGCGATGAACAATATGATAAACCACCAATAATGATGCTTTTTAGACGGCTTTCTCGGTATTAATGGTTGAGGCGCATTGACCGTTTTATTGCCCTGATTTGTAGCTGACGCTTGATTAGAACCCTTTGCTACTGAGTCATTTCTTGGCACTTGACTAGTAGTCTCAGCATCTACTGATTTAGTTACCTCTTGTTGTGACTTAGACGACGCTATTTTGCTAAGCGGCCGACCACAATTAAGACAAAATTGCGACCCGGCTTGGTTTTTTGTCCCACAGTATTTACAAAACATTTATCTTATTTCCTCCAAAGGGTTAATGTGTCTGATTCTGTTGCAACGTCTTAATTTCACGTAACCCAGCATCAATTAATACTAATATAACGACCCATGCAATAATTATCAAAATAGTGTACTTTTTCATATCAGAAATTAACGGTGCATCCCAAATAGCATGTAAGGCTATTGATAATAAGAAAAATCGGATAAAACTGCCATTCTGAAAGGTGCTCGCTGAAAGTGGTTCTGATCCCTTGGCTAGAGCTAAAGCGGCACCGACAATGGCACACCATAGGGTATGTGTACCCAATGCAGTAACCCCCCGTAATAGTAATACAGATACACCTAATTCACCTGCATAGCCAGCTGTCTCAAACGTCGCAAAACCTGCGCCAATGGCCGCGCCAATCAACATTCCATTTAGAATAAATTTTGTATTGATTCGATTAATATAATAAGCAATCATGATTAACTTACCGGATTCTTCAACCACTGCGACAATAGCCGCAGTAACAATTGACATTTGATCAACTTCAACAAATTGATACAACCCCAACGTGGTTAATAGTGAGGCCACGCCTCCCACCATGAAAATTTTAGTAACTTTAAAAATACTAATATTTTTAAACGTATTAATTTCGAAGAACATAATTAATAGTGAAAACGGAACTGCTAACGAACTAATCGAAATTAATCCAACATACATCTTTTGCCCATTTAACACATAGATGCTGCCGACAAGTAAGCTAATCGTCAAAACAAACAATATCAACACACGTGAAAATAGCCACGGCTTTACAGGTGAATCACTTACCTGTTCCAAAGTTGGTGTTGTTTTACTAGTTCCAACAATGAATAGAGCTTCGGCTTCGGCTTCAGAATGAGATTTAAAAACTTCACTGAACATGGTACCTAAATGAATTGGCACCATTTTATCTTCACCAGTCCAGCCGTTTATCTTTTCCGTCGCAGAATCAAACAAATTTTGCTTTGGATGAGATACTGTTTGCTGATCAATAACATGCATGCCACTAACATTAAAACCACAATTAGTGCAAAACTTGGCTCCATCGTCCAATGATTGACCACATTTAGGACAAAATCTAACATTATTCATATTAAAATCCTCTATTCAAATCGATTGGCTTGAATATCCCCACGACGACATAATAAAACGAGCACATATATCGAGCCCACTATTGGTAGTAGTGACCACCAATAATTGGCAAATGATAGATTAATATCATGTAAGCGGCGACTAATGGCCGTCAAAGATGGCAAAAAAAGACCTAATCCAAAAATAGTCAATAAGAACATGCCTAATTGCGCACTAAACAACAGATAAATGACTATCAACACCAAATAGCATAATCCATAGGCCAACATTGACCACCAGTAATTTGCGCGACTCATCCGACCACTGAATTGCGTATATTTACTAAGAAATTCCTTAGAGGCACCCACTAATCCCAAATTTGATTGATAATCAGTATATGACACTGCTTGATTACGTGTAAATTGGGACTGTGCTTGATCCACGGTCGGCTTCACTGTATCGCCAATTTGGCTTAAATCTAAACCACAATTAGTACAAAAACGATCATCACTATCCAGCTTCGAACCACATCTAGGACAAAAAATCATTATAACCCCTCCAAAATATATTAATTTTGCGAACTACATTACATAATTAGACTACATTTTAAGTATTACAACTGATGACTTCTTTATCTTGTCACCACTTCAGTAAATGTGTCATCATCTGTCAGTAATAACTTAAAATACCAAATCAATAAATATATTCACATATTTCTATACAAAATTATAATTACAATGTTTTACTTTAGCAAGCAATTTAAGCAATATAATCCTTATATTAATATATAATATGGATTTTATTACTAAACCAATATTATATAATTGGTGTCTTTGGTCGATAATACCTTAGGTAAACTTTTAAAAGAACTCAGAATACAAAAGAACCGTTCAGTATGCAGAGTCACTTTTTACGGTGACATTTCATCGTAGGCGATTCGCTACAACCAACTTAAAATATCAATATAATACTGTAATTTACCGTGTTATTTTAAGCACTAACAATCAAATACTTCATTCTCAGTTCGAATAAAAATGAAGAACTAATCGTCATAAACAACGTCAAATTCATTAATACTAAGCTCAATTTGTCATTTATTATGCTTTAATGAACGAACTGGATATCGTTTAATACAACCTTATTAGCAGTTTTTCCATTGTTTACTTGACGAATATAAAGAACGTCATTTAGTTGTAAATAAGCATTAGTCAAAAATGAAAGCGATTTTAAAAATTCTACATAAAATTTACGATAAGCGTTAAACTATATATATACAAATACTTAAGGAGTAGGTTAATGGCTAATGTTCTAATATTGGGAAATAAAATCGATGCATCTAATTTAATTGACAGTGAGTCTAATACTACCATTATGGACAGCAATTCAATCAATCGAATTGACTTGGATAACAAAATGAAGGATACAAATATTATCGTTGTTGAACTAGATAATAATTCTAGTATTGATCTGATTCCTACCGTTGTGGAATCGATGAAAGTCTATCAAGTAAAGAAGATAATTGTCTTGAATAAGGATCCTAATTCAAAATCAAAAGTCATTCGTATTTCAACTGAGTTCTTAGAGTTGTCAAATTTGGATTATCAAATTGTCAATTCACCAGAATCTGTTAAGTAAAACCCATTTCTAATAAATACAGGAGGAATTATCATGAAATCTATCGTTATTTATTTTTCTACATCAGGAAATACAGAAAAAGCCGCAAAGCTAATTGCTAAGGAAACTGGATCAGATATTGAAAGATTACAAGCTAAAACAGCTTGGCCAACTAACTTTGACGATTTAGCTGCACTTGCTAAAGAACAAAGTGAAAATAATATCCATCCAGATATCACTACTGATTTGGATTTAAGTAGTTATGACAAAATTTACTTGGGTTATCCTACTTGGTACGAGAAGCCACCAATGATCATTGATAGTTTCTTTGAAAAATTCGATTTATCAGATAAGACTGTTATCCCATTTTCAACAAGTGGTTCAAGTACATTTGAAATCACTCTTCCATATATTGAATCAATGGTTAAGGGATCTTCAATTAAACTAGAAGAAGGATTCCGTGCTAATTCTGAAACTGAAATTACAGAGGCTCTCGCATAGAGTATGACAAAGTTTCGTTTAATAAAAAATAAGTAGACATCCTGCGATAATCCCTTTATGGTTGTCAGATGAAATAATATAATTTCATTTGACTTTCATGGAGGTATTTTTTTATGTCTAGATCCAAATTTGGTTTATCGGAAAAGCTTGATTTAATTAATGAGTTTGATAAAACTGTAGTTTCTGTGAGTGCTTTCACAAAAATAAATGGTATTACAAGAAGCACTTTAAGACGGTGGCTTACACTCTTTGAACGCGACGGAGTCGACGGTCTAAGAGAGAAAACCAAAAACGATACTTATCCTGAGGAACTGAAATTAAAAGTTGTACATGACTTCCTTGATGGTAAAGATACGATGGAGGGTCTGGTAAATAAATATGGACTCAGAAGTGTTTTTCAGGTATATGACTGGGTATTCAAGTATAATAATGGAAAATCATTGGCGAGACATAATCCGTCAAGGAAGCAGGATTCCATTATGTCGAGAAAGACAACATTTGAAGAACGTATTGAAATAGTCGAATATGTGACGAAGAATAATCATTCATATAGTGAGGCAGCTAAACATTTTTCTGTGACATATCAACAAGTTAGATCATGGGTTTTGAAATCTAAAAAAGATGGGTATGAGGCCTTGCTCGATGGTCGAGGCCATCGAAAGGCTAAAAAGGATCTAACTGATTTAGATAAAGCCAATTTAAAGATTAGACAATTGGAATCCCAACTTGAAGATCAAAAAATAATCGAGGCATTCGTAAAAAAACTGAAGGAACTTCAGCACAGGGGGTGAATCAAAGACACAGACTAGCTTACCAAGCAATAAAGGAAGTTAGTCAAAATAAGCACGGTGCAATAACACTTCTACTAGGCATTGTCGGCGTTAGCCGACAGTCATATAATAAGTTCTTCAATCGAAAGCAAACTTCAAGAGAAGCTCAAGATGAATTGTTAAAAGAGAGAATAACCTATTGGTACGAATTGAATACTAAATCTATTGGTGCCGGTACAATTCTTACTAATTTGAAAAGAAATCCACAAGTCACATGTAAAGTTACTATTAAACAGGTGAAACGTTTAATGCGTGAACTCTATATAAGATGTCAGGTAAGAATTAAGAAATGTGACCATGAAAAGCAATCAGAAATATATTTACAAGTTAAATGAGCACAATGTGATAAGAAGTATGTCTAGGCCAGGAACATCCTATGACAACACTCCTATGGAGCCGTTGGTGGAGCAAATTTAAAGTCTACTGGATAGATACCCAAAACGTACGAACAACTAGTTAAGTTGGTAGAGGATGGTATTAATTATATAAGCAGATCAGAAACAAGAAATGGCCATACCCCACATAATTTAGGGATATGGCCATCTAAAATAATATTCAATTTTTATATTATTTCAAATGTCAACTTGACAGGTACTAGTGCACTCCAAATTCTGGTCTTTTTTTGCGGAATTTTGTCACAAATATTTTTTATTTATATAGGCCTATTATTTACCATACATATAATGGAAGGAATTAAATATAAAGGATTATGTATTAACCCTAAAATGAGCAAGTTAATATTCCATTTATAGGAATCTATATTTCTTATCGAAAAATATGTGATTATTTGTAAAATTATTATTACCCCAAGAAACCCAAAGGAGAAGATAACTTTGGATATATTATCTGGAATTCCAGTTACATCCTTTGGGTGCAATACCGTAACAACAGGAATACTTATTATTAAAATATTTTCTATCCAAAAAATTACCCAAGCAAATATCTGAGACAATCTATTTGTTTTAGTCATAACATATATACCTTCAATAATTTACTTTCTTTGCTTTATTAATATTAAATAAATTCATATCACTTTTTGGTAAGGGAATCCAAGATCCCCACTTATCATTTGAAACAACATCATTTAACACTGACATTACCCCTGCAGAACCTGTACTAATATCCATCGAGCATTTATAACCTAATTTACCAGGGAATATATCCATACCATCATAAGAAATGGCATAATTATTCAGAGATAATATATGTTTTTTTAGTGATTTATTAACCCCATATATTTTATAAATTGCATTAGACAGAACAATAAATCCTGTTACACCACTGAATAGACATGACATATATGAACAAGAAGAATAATTACTGTCTATCAATTTGCTTAACAAATCACTAAACTTCATACTAATTGAATCCAGATCATCCTTTTGCATTTCCAATAAGGTAAGGGCAATCCCCACAGACCCTGTATCTAAATACGGAATCAATCTTCTAAATCCCCTACTGTCGTCCTTAAAGGTTATTCCTTGTTCATCATTGACTAAATTGTCATTAACAATTTTTTCTAATATAATAATTGCATACTTTTTATATTTCTCATCAAGTAATATTCCGGTTTTCCAAAGAAATAATGCTGCCCCCGTCCATCCGGTTATCAATCCTATTTTCTCTTCAGACTCCTTTTCCTCCTCGAATTTTCCATTATTAATCTTATTAACAATAATATTTGCAATTTCAATGGCTCTATTTTTAAAAACCATTATATTTGATAATGAATAAAACGATAAAAGAGACAATCCAATTCCAGATAAACCATTATAAATAGATATGTTCATACTTTTATTATTAAAATTGCATTTTTCCAAAAGTTTATATGACAAATCTTGATTACCGTTCTCATATATTACTGAACAGATACCACTCATGCCACTGAATAAACCATTGTCGCATAATTCATTTTCACTAATATTTAATAAATTTTTCTCGGCACTATTTAACCATTCTTTCCATTTCTTTGAATTTTCAAAATATTTTTTGTTATTTTCCTTCAAAGACATAATTACACCCATAGAACCATTGGAAATCGAATATTTACTGATGCTAGAATTGTACTGATCAATATCTCCAAAAATAAGATTTTCATTTTCAAAAATTTAAATTCTTAATTAACCCTAAATCTAATCCTACAATATTATTCTCGACATTTTTCATACTGTATTTATACTTAGGAACATCTAACTCTTTATTATAAAAATTAGGTGACGGATAAATATTGATATACTTACTAATTTCATTGCTTACATAGGTGAGTGTTTTGATTGCCGATTTTCCAAATTTATCTTCAATATTTTCATTTTGCCTCATTATGAAATTTTTACTGAAGTTCATCCCTGATTCTATCGGTAAAAATAAATGTCTAGAAATTTTATAAACAGCATACCAATCAGCAGCACCAAAAGTTTTTGAATGTTGCGAAACAAAATCTTGAGTGACTAGTCCGGGTTCAAATTTATTATTTATTCTCGTAGCACATTCTAAATCAATAAGCTTTAAAGAAATACAATCGTGATTGTTTATGACCATAATATTGGATGGCTGCAAATCTCCTATGGCAATACCATAATTATGAACTTTTTTTACAATTGACATTAATGTAATTGAAATTCTTGTAGCCTTTTTCAAATAATCTTTAGCGGAAATATCATTTGAAAAAGGATACTCTCTTGCAATAAATTCACTAAGACTTTCACCATCTACTATGTCTTCAACTAAATAATTATGATTCCAAATTTCTTTATAATTGATGGGATTTACAATCTCATCAACATACCTAAGTTTAACCAGAGTATTATACTCATGCTTAATTCTTGCAAATCCATCATTATTATTCCTATCTAATCCGACATTTGGCCGTCCTTCTTTTAAAATAACCCTTTTACTATTGTACTTTGCACTATATACTCCTCCAGCATTACTAAAATGAATGGCCTCATCTATTTTAAATGATTTGAGATCTGAAAAAACCTTTTCGTTTGGAAAAACATTGTTTTCTAAAATAAATTTAGGTTCTTTTATAAAATTAGGTAGTGAATAATATGGTGCTCTTACATCTTCTATACATTTTCCTCTTGGATCTTTTATAATATACGTTATATTTCCATCAATATTATATGTCATTTTTTTAAATGCACCATAACGAAAGAAAACATTGCTTTGTTTCCATTGTTGATCGTTTAATATATATGGTCCATTCCTATAGGCAGACATTATGTTCAGTAATGGATCTAAAAGACTACAAAATTGTTTCTCAGTTGACGGATATACAGTAATAAATTTTCCAGATTCTTCTCTATGTCCATATTTTGAATAAGTGATTTTAAGAGTATAAGAATCCGGTACAAATTTGAATGATATCTTTTTATCTATTAAAAATGAAGATATATCTTGTAATACTTCAGCAGCATCATTAATATTAGCCGATATGTGAATTTTCCATCCTTGATTAGGCAGCAAATTATTATTAAAAATAATATATTTCCAATTATTATCTCTAGTTACACTCCATTTTGATTTATCTAGTTCCTTCGTAGAAAAAATAGTACCACTTTGATTTAATATTTTCTCATATGAGTAAAACGGTAAATTATTATTATTCACAAATTTTAGATACTCGGTTCCATCTAATGACAATATAATGTCCTCCCATATCCTATTTAATTGATCCAAATTGCTTTTTTACAAATTCCTTATATTCAGGTAATCTTGAAAGAAGATCTGAATGTTTACCATGATCGAGTATTGTATGCTTATCAACAAAGTAAATTTCATCTGCATCCATTACTGTAGACAACCTGTGTGCAACCGCAACTATCATCTTTCCACTCATTACTTTCCTCAATGCTTCTGAAACAAGTGACTCGGTACTCGGGTCTAAACTTGATGTTGCTTCATCTAGTATTAAAACTTTTGGATTTTTTATATAAGCTCTAGCTATCTGTAATCGCTGTCTTTGACCTCCGGAAAATTGAACACCTTGTTCTCCAACTAACGTTTCGATACCATTAGGTAAATCTTTGATATCGTCCCATAAATTACTAGCTTTTATTGCATCATCTAATTCTCTATTATTAGGTATATAATTCAAGCCAAATATAAGATTATCTTTGATTGTTCCCGTCAATACGGTGTTTTCCTGAGAAACTACTCCAAAAAGTTTTCTCCAATCATAAATCAAAATATCTTCGGAAGAAATATCTTCGTTTAATATTATTTTCCCGCCAATATTTATTGTATATAATCTTGTTAATAAATTTATAATAGTTGTTTTACCACTTCCTGAAGGTCCAACTATTGCTATTTTTTTATTTCTCTCAAATTTAATATTTACATTTTTTAATATTAAATCATTTTCATATGAAAATGATACATTCTCAAATCTGATACTATTAACTAAATAATTGGAGGGTAATTTCATATTGAAAGGTATATCATTCTCAGTGGACATTTGGATAATCTCACTAACTTTACTTAAAGATCCTTTACATTCTTTAAAGTTAGTATAAAAAGAAGATACTGTATTTATAGGTTGAATAATTTGTACTAAATACATAACAATCGTTACCAAACTAGACATTGACAATGTTCCATTATTAACTCTTAGGCCACCATATAAAATAATTGATAATATTACACCAAATGAAATTACCGATTGAAGCGGTGCAACAACTGAATTAATTAAATCTCCACGAAGTGAAATTTTATACATATTATTTATATAACCATTTATATTTTTTACAACAATTGATTCTGCATTATTTAATTTAACTGTTCTAATATTTCTTAAGAATTCTGTTACAACACCTGACAACTTACTTAATTCTGATTGAAGTATTATTATCAGTTTTTCATTTATATTTGCTACCGGAATAGTTAAAAGAGCGTATATTGGAAAACTAATGCAAATAACAAAGGTTAGTTTCCAATCCGTATATACTAGTATACTGAGTGCCCCAAATAATGTAATTATGCCCGATAAATTTTGTGGGATTATTATAGTAATAAATTCTTTTATTATTGAAACATCATTTATAACTCTACTAGATAATTGCCCACTAATTGAATTATCGAAATACGATGTCGGTAAATATAATAAATGTGTATTCACTTTTTCACGAATTTCTTTTATTGTTTTATCCCCTTCTCGACTAATTATGTATCCACCAATAGAGGTTAGAATGGTTGTTAATAATAGTAATATGATAATCTTTAATATATATATCGAATTATTGGTTCCAGAAATCAATATTTCTTTGAGACTAATTGCTTTTCCAACAAGAATGGGTACATAAAGATTTAATGAGCTACCTATCATGGTTAATATCAACCCAATAAGGAACTTAAAATTAATATTAAAAACTCTTATCTCATTTTTATTCATAGATATCTCCCACAAATAGACAGACAGATGTTGAAATCAGCATCTGTCTGTCTATTGCCTATTAAGATTTAACAACCAAAACTATAAAAACTACGGCCGGTACACATAAAACTTATATTGCTTCTAGATGCTTTTTTAGCAGCAATTGTAAGTGGTTGTTGTGTATTTTGCAAACTAACTATTGGATTAGTATTCATACCCTTTTCCTCCTAAAAAAATATTTTTAGTACGCATATAAATTACCATGCATAACCTACTTTTTGTTGTAAATACCTTGAACTATATATATTTCCATCTTTCTAAAACCATCAGAAATATTAATACTACTTTTATTAAAAATTGAATATAAGAGATTGAAACTTTAGTCTGAGCACTTCAGATGGCAGTATCAGCACAAGAATTATCAAGATGCAATGAGGGAACTTAGAATAACTCCAAGTATGTCTCGAAAAGGCAATTGTCATGGTAACACACCTATGGAAAGTTTCTTTAACCTGTTAAATCTAGAATATTTAAATCGTATGAAGATTAATAATTTAGAGGAATTGAAATAAATTGTTGCTAAATACATTACTTGGTATAATACCAAACGAATTTCAATGAAATCGAGTAGGAGGTAATTTTGATTACCGACCTCTCACACCACCGTACGTAAGGACCCGTATACAGCGGTTCATTAATTTAAGCATTGTGAATAGACTGGAATTTCTTAGACATATTTATTAGTTCAAGAGATTCCAGCTTTTTATTCGTTAGAGTATATGACAATGTCCTGCTGTGAGCCGTTCGCCAGTAACCCTTATGGGTATTGGCGAACTGTCGAACTTGATTTATTGTCATGCCAAGTTTGGTTAGTCCCTTGATTTTGGTTTTGTTTTTCTTCCATGGTTTCCAAATATATTGTCTGATTCTGGAGCGAAGCCATTCATCAAGTAATTTGATAAATGTTTTCAGTTTTTCAATTCCATAATAGTTTAACCATCCAATCATCTTCTGCTTAATTTTCTTGAAGATTTTCTTGAGTGATTGTTTAACTTATCCTTAGCCTGTCGACTAGGACTTCCTTCAGATTCCACCTCACAATAAACACCTTACCTTCGGCTCGTGGTTCCGACTACTACGATCCACAGTGGACTTTCACCATCTAGTTAGCGGTCCCCACACTAAAAATGGCTTGACCCCGGTAGAATACCGCGAACAAGCCATTGCATAAAACCAAAATATTATTTTGTCTAATTTTTTGTTGCACTTCATTGATCTATAGGATGACGCAACTTTTCAATATTTTTCATTAACGAAATCCGGTCTAGTCTCAATGCACAATATAGAAGGTTCCTATCTTCTCGTGTTCATATTTTATTCTGTGGAATTTATCAAATAATTTGTTTAGATAAAGGTCCATCAAACCATGATAAATCCAGTTATAGATAGATTTTATACAGAAGTTAAAAATATGAGCTATCTGTTCGGAAGACCACGTTAGTTTCAGATGGTTTTTAATCATTTTTGTATTATCAGTTGATAGCACTACAGTGATGATGTGTTAAAAATAAATATAATTATAACAAATATCTTCTATCATATTTGCTTTAGTCGCTATCATTGTAAAACATTTACCATAGGTGCCTTTTATATTAGGTGTTCTGATTAATTTTACAATGCTGATTAAAATACCAGTTTATTTTTTAGTTCAATTTTTAATTTTTGCCTAGATAAAGGTGAAAAATGCCTAATAAATCCCTCTTTAAATAAGATTTCATTTTTACTGAAATCTGCAACTTTTATTGCTTTAGGATTTGCTAAACACGATTTATTTATTCTTAATAAATATGGATATTGTTTACTTATTTCCTTAAGCTTTCCGTAAAATTCAAATTTATTAGTTTCAGTGTATATATTCACCTTATGAGATGTTACAGATGTTTCTACTAAAATAATTTCAGCCTTTTCAATATTATAAATTTTATTATTTATTGAGAATGTAAAAATATTACTTTGATTATTAATTTTTCTAGCTTCATCTATTCTTTTACAAGATATAGATAGAATATCTTGTATTTCTTCTCTAAAGGTAACATATGGTTGGTCTTTTATAATATATCCAATGGCCTCAATCCTTCTTTCGAAAGCCAGTTGAATTAGTTCATCATACATCGTTACAAAAATAATTTTGGATAGTACATCGCTGTTTCTAATTTTATCAGCCAAATCCATGATATTAACTGAATACTTCAAATCAGCATCTAAGAAATATATTCCACCATGAATGTTATGGTTACACACGTATTCCAGAATTTCGGTAGGAGTTTTTACCTTAAGTATATTGTCTGAAAATTCATCGTGAAATTGTATGTAATCTTTGATTATATTACTCAATCCACATGTTTGATTAAATTTATCCTCACAAATAACTATAGAATAGCTCATTTTTAACCTCCTGAATTTCATAAGTGTTTTTTAAGTATGAACGAAATACTCCACCAAATTATTTATACTGATATGTTTAAAACTAGATAAAAAATGTAAATAATATCATTTCAGAAATTATCAATATTATATTTTAAGTATGTCATAATTTTTCCTTTTTGGAGCAAAGTATCCTGAACCATATGTAAATATATCCTATAACCCAATTCTAAATAATTTTCTACTTCGACAAAAAAACCTTAGTTAGAATTTCACTTCCAAACTAAGGATGAATATAAAATTTAAAATCAAAAAACAATACTTTTAATTACACTTAAAACTGATTATTTTTTTCAAGCTCATTTATCAAACAAACAAACTAAGTAACAATACACACAACAATCCAACAATAGAAATCAGAGTTTCTAGGACTGTCCATGTATAAAGTGTTTCTTTAATCGTTAAATCAAAATATTCTCTAAACATCCAAAACCCAGCATCATTAACGTGAGATGCTGCAAGGGATCCAGCACCAATTGCTAACACCATTAATGCCGGATTGACTCCTGCTGATTGCATCAACGGCAATACTAATCCAGCAGCGGTTAAAGATGCTACTGTGGCAGATCCTAGTGCAATACGTAATACTACAGCAATTAACCAACCAAGTATTAATGGTGAAATACTAGCATTTCCAAATAATTTCATAACGGCATCCCCAACACCACCATCAATCAATACTTGCTTGAAAGCTCCACCACCACCGATTACTAGTAATAACATAGCGATGGATTTGATGGCTTCTTCTAGACTCTTCATAATCTTAGGTGTAGCAAATCTTCTTGCCCATCCCATGGTATAAAGTGCCACTAATAAGGAAATAGTCATTGCGATTGCTGGTGTTCCAATGAAGGCAATTATCGAATCTAATGTGGTAGGATTCTTAGGCAAACTGCCCCCGTTAAAGCTCAGTTGATAAATTGTGGTAATTGCCATTAATATAACTGGGAATAATGACGTTAAGACACTGATACCAAAGCTTGGTGTATCTTCTAGCTTGAATTTCTTTTGTGGACCAAGTGCTGAAAGATTACCCTTTCGCTCAAAGGCATCAGGAACAAATCTTTGAGCAAACTTAGTGAACAGCGGGCCAGCAACAATAACTGCTGGAATGGCCACGATGATTCCGTATACCAAAACATGACCTGAGTTAGCTCCTAAAACTGTACTAATAGCAGTTGGGGCTGGGTGTGGTGGTAAAAATCCATGAGTAACTGATAAAGCTGCTCCCATTGGAATTCCTAAATAAAGAATCGAAACCCCTGCTTCTGTGGCAATGGCGAATACGATTGGTACTAATAACACCATCCCGACTTCAAAGAATAGCGCGATTCCGATAATAAATGATGCTAACACAATCGCCAATTGCAATCGCTTCTTACCAAACTTTTCAATCAAAGTGTGAGCAATTCGATACGCTCCACCAGCATCGGCAACAAGTCTTCCTAACATTGCTCCAAAACCAAAGACAATTGATAGTTCACCTAGTTGTCCACCGATACCTTCTTGAACACTCGTCGCAATTTTGTCCAGTGGAATTCCTAATCCAATACCGACTGCAATTGAAGTGATGATCAATGAAACAAATGTATTCATTTTTAATTTAATAATCAAAAATAGTAGTAGTGCAATCCCTAAAATCAAAACTAAAAAAGCCATTTTAATATTCTCCTCATAGGTTGTCTATAAAGCTATTTATTGTGATTATGTTTCTTTTGAAACTCAGCGATACTCTTGTATTCTGGTTCTAAAACACTTGAGATACGAATCCAAATCGGTAGTAGTTCTCGATAAACTTCAAAGTTTTCTTCATTTGGGTGATGTACATCAGTTACACCGACCATATCCTTTACAGCTGACAAATCATCTATATAACCTAGAGAATACATCCCAAGAACAGCTGCTCCTAAACATGAACTTTCAAAACTCTCTGGGATAGTAACGTCTTGCTCAAAAATATCAGCCAACATTTGACGCCATAGTGAAGATCTAGCAAAACCACCAGTAGCTTGAATGCTCTTAGGTTTACCGGCCACTCCTTCAATAGTGAGCATGACTACATATAAGTTATAAACAATTCCTTCAAGCGCTGCACGAACCATATGTGCTCTGGTGTGTTGTCTAGTTAAGCCAAAGAACGATCCACGAGCATATGCATTCCAGATTGGTGCACGTTCTCCGCCAAGATATGGATGGAACAATAATCCATCTGAACCAGCTGGAATTTTTTCAGCAATCTGTGTCAAGATATCATAAGTTGAAACTTGCATCTGTTGTGCTGTGATACGTTCTGGTGCGAATAATTGATCACGTACCCATCTAAAAACGATTCCTCCATTGTTAACTGGACCACCAACGACCCATTTATCAGTTGTTAGTGCATAACAGAATAACTTACCGTTAGGATCAACAACGGGTTTATCAACAACTACGCGAACTGCTCCGCTAGTACCAATAGTCACTGCAACAACACCGGGATCAATAGCATTTACACCAAGGTTTGATAATACTCCATCACTTGCTCCAAAAACAAACGGCACATCCTTATCAATCTCAAGGATTTGTCCATAGTTGTCATTGATTCCCTTGATAGAATCCGTTGTATTAACTAGCTGTGGTAAACGTGTTTCTTCTATATTAAGTAGTTGTAAAACTTGTGGTTCCCACTTTAGATCAAATATATTGAACATACCTGTTGCTGAGGCAATTGAATAGTCCATTTTATATTCTCCAAAAAGTCTGAAGAAGACATAAGTTTTTAGATCAATGAACTTCTTAGCCTTATTGAATGTATCGGGATATTCATTCTTTAACCAAAGCATTTTTGAAAGTGGTGCCATGGGGTGAATTGGGGTACCAGTTTTGGCGTAGATTTCTGCACCAAGACCATTATTCTTTAATTCTTCACTATACTTGGCAGCACGATTATCAGCCCAAGTTATCGCACGAGTTAATGGCTCGTCATTTTCATCCATCAAGATCAAGCTGTGCATAGCAGACGAGAATGAAACTCCCTTTAATTCACCAGGTTTTACTTTTCTCATGACTTGACCCATTACATCAATAACGGCATTGAAAATATCCTTTGGATCTTCTTCAGCCATATCAGGTGTTGTTTGAATAAGTTGATAACCCTTATTAGCGTACTCAATAACGTTTCCTTTTGTATCATAAAGTACACACTTAGTACTAGTTGTACCGATATCCGTTCCGATTATGTATTCCATTATTATCTCCTCAAAACTATTTCTTATCTACATTATGTCCGCCAAACTCATTACGAAGTGCAGCAACTACTTTTCCACTGAATGTATCATCTTCAAGTGAACGATAACGTACCATTAAAGAAGCCGCAATTACTGGCGTTGGAACTTGTAATTTCAAGGCTTCATCAAGTGTCCACTTACCTTCACCAGAAGAATGCATAACACCCTTTAGATCACTTAACTTAGGATCTTTAGCAAAGGCTGATTCAGCAAGTTCCATTAGCCAACTTCTAATTACCGACCCATTAGACCAGACTTTTGCAACAGCTTCATTGTCGTAGTCAAACTGGCCATGAGTCAACACATCGAATCCTTCAGCGATTGATTGCATCATTCCATATTCAATACCGTTGTGGATCATCTTCAAATAATGTCCACTACCAGCTTTACCTGTATATAAATATCCATCCTTCATGGCAATACCTTCAAAAATTGGTTCAATGAATTTGAAGGCGTCTTCGTCATCTCCACCGATCATAAAATTGCCATCATGATTGGCCCCACTCATACCACCGGATGTTCCAACATCAAAGAATTTAATTCCGCTCTTTTTTAGAATTTCATTATGCTTGAGCGAATCTTCATAGAATGAATTCCCACCGTCTATCACAATGTCATTCTTATTAAGAATACTACTTAGCTCATCAATCGTAGTATTAGTTGGCTTACCAGCAGGTAACATTACCCAAATGATCCTTGGGGCTGGCAAACTTAAAACATCTGACAAATCATTCATTACTTCAGCACCTAAATTCCGTGCTGAATTTTTTGCGTCTTCATTTAAATCAAAAGCCAAAACATCTTCACCATTATGAATCAAATTCTCTGTAAGATTGATTCCCATCTTACCTAACCCAATCATTGCTAATTTCATAGTTTGCATCTCCTAAAGCGTTTTCATAAACATAGTGTACGAAAAATATTTTCATATTGCAACTATTAAAAAGAAAAATATTTTCATAAATAATAAACTATGCTATTATACCAGTATTAAGAGGTATAACTGATGACACAAAATATAACAATTCTATTGCAATCATATTATGATCATTTAAGTAGTTCAGCAAAAAAAATTGCTGATTATTTATTGAGCAATCCTGATATAGATTCAAGCTTAACTATTAATGATCTAGCGAAACAAACTGGCTCATCTATTTCCACTATTTCAAGATTTGCTAAAAGTATCGGATTCAATAATTTTCAACAGTTAAAGCTAAGTCTATTAACGAGTACACAAACCTTTGACACTCCATTTAAGGAAATCAATGCCAACGATACTAATTTGACTGTAACTAAAAAGATCTTCTCTGCAAACGTTTCTACATTGGATTCAACTCTAAAAATAATCACAGAAGATCAATTAGACAAAGCAGTCGACATCATTAATAACAGTCAAGTCATTGCATTATTTGGGCTTGGTGCATCCTCTGTTGTGGCTCAAGATGGGTATCACAAATTTCTTCGTTCTGATAAGACTCCGTTATTTGCCAGTGACTATCATATGCAGCTAATGATGGCTACAACCTTGAAGCCTAATTCTTGTGCGATTTTAATATCCCATAGTGGTGAAAATAAGGATATCTTGGAAATAGCCAAAAACTTGCGTAAAAACGACATAAAAATAATCGGCATCACTAGTTATGGAAATTCCTCGCTGAGTAAAATTGTCGACGTATCATTACTATCTGTCTCTGAAGAAACTAATTATCAAAATGAAGCTCTGCACGCAATAATTGCACAAATTTCATTAATAGATACATTATTCGTTCTAACCGCTATTAAAGATGGTCAAGAAACAGACGATATTTTTAAAAAAATCAGAAAAACTATTAATCAAACACGTAATAATTAATCCACTTTAATTCCAAATATACCAATTAAAATGGCAGCCTGATACTGGTTAACGATCAAACCACGGGCCAATTCAGGACTGATAGTAATATTATCGAACTCTGAATCTTGTAGTTCAAATCCCTTCAGTTTAGTTTCTCCCAGATCAGCATCAGTCAATTTCGATCCTGGAAACTTGACCGATTTTTTTACTTTCAAAGCTTGAAAGAATCCACCAGTTAAATCACAATTTGTGAAATCTACCTTCTCAAATCTACTGTCTGAAAAGTTAACATATGGAGCTTTACAGTCAACGAATACTGTATTACTGAAATATGAATTATTAAAATCCACTCCTGATAGTTGCATACTCTTAATCTTACTGTTGTACCAGTTACTCATGTTAAAATCACAACCAGCCAACTGACTGTGATTCCATTCAATATTGGTAAAGCTAATGCGACTGAAGTCAGTTTGCTCAAAATCACAATGATCAAAAACAATATCTGAAAAATTCATTGAGTCACTTATGGATTCAAAGTGACAATGTTTATAGTAGAATCCATCCTCGATTTGGTTCATATTCAGCGTCTGATCAGTTATTGTTTCAATTGGTTCATTCATTATTATCCACTCCGTTAATAGATTCATATCAATACTTTATTTATTATATATTAGTTACCCATCAACATTATAATTATAATATATTCAAATGATGTTTAAACATCATTTTTTGATAATTATTCTTATGATTTCACTCTTTATCAAATTAAAACATTCAATTCCATCACTATCAGTGTAGATAATGATAAAATTACCATGATTAAGCTCGAAGGGGGATTTTTTTTATTGATTGATTTAACAAATGGTAAGCCTTTAAAAGTTATATTTTTATACACTATTCCACTATTAATGGGGAATTTTTTCCAGCAATTTTACAGTTTCATCGACACCTTGATTGTTGGAAGAACAATCAGTGTTAATGCACTAGCAAGTGTTGGTGCTACTGGTGGATTGACAGGATTAGTCATTGGCTTTGCACAGGGGATGACGAGTGGACTCACTATTTTGACTGCCCGAAAACATGGGGCTGGTGATATCCGTGGTGTTACTAAGAGTTTTGCTTCTGGAATTATAATCTCTTTTTTTATAACTATAGTTTTTACACTCATTGCACTATTAATCGCATACCCACTACTTAAAGCGATGCAAACACCTGCAGTGTTATTACACGACGCTTTCATTTTCTTGGAAATAATCTTCGCAGGTATTTTCGCCTTTGTGGGTTTTGATTTCTTGGGGAATACGATGCGTGCTTTGGGTGATTCTCGTGTCCCACTATTTTTCTTAATTGTAAGCACGATTTTGAATATATTACTAGAACTAGTCTTCATCTTATACCTACACATGGGTGTTGCCGGTGCTGGATTAGCGACAGTTGTCGCACAAGCCATTACAATGATTGTCTTATATTTCTATATAAGAAGAAAAATCCCATATTTGATATTGAGTCGCTCTGATTTCAAAATTGATATGGACGAAATAAAGGAGCTATTAAAGGTAAGTCTACCAATGGGATTCCAGTCATCAATTATTGCCATTGGCTCAATTATTCTACAATTCATGCTCAATACATTAGGCGCAGACGCTGTTGCTGCTTATACGGTTGCTGGTAGAGTTGAACAAATCGCTACCTTGCCTGCTCTTAGTTTTGGTATTTCATTAGTCAATTACACCGCTCAAAATCTTGGTGCCAAGAAATACTCTAGAATATTAGACGGAGTTAAAAAGGGCATTATGATGTCTGTCATATCAAGTATCACTATTGGTGCAATTTTGATACTATTTGGTAAAAACATCTCACATCTATTCATGAATGGAAGTGAGACACACGTTTTGAATTTGATCCAAATATACTATTATTTCAACGGATCGATGTACTTCATGTTGTCCATTCTCTTCATTGTTAGATACACCTTACAAGGATTAGGGAACCAAAAAGCTCCCACGATTGCCGGTATTGCCGAACTTATCATGAGAGTATTTGCAAGTATTGTTATGATTAGATTCTTTGGATTTTACGGAGCTGCTATGGCCAGTCCACTGGCTTGGATTGGTTCAGTTCTAGTCCTTGTCAGCACGTGGCGAATCGAGTGGAACAAGTTAAGTAAAATGAAAGATGGTAACGTTGAGATTCCTGAAGAAGTTATCGAGTAATTTTTGCAGTGAAAACGCGTGCCAAAACACAATTTTCTCAATATAAGTCTAAAAGGCCGATATTTACTTGCGTAAATACCGGTCTTTTAGGCTTATAAACGAAAACTGAACGTGTTCTGTCACGCTCTATAATCTCTTAGCACACTCATAAATAGCATCTTCACTAGCCGCAGCCTTACCCATTAAATTAAGAAATGCATGTGACATCCCACCATAACGGACATATGTTGCATCAGCTCCTGCCATACCAACTTTTTCAATGAATGCTTCATTTTGAAGCCGAAGTGGATCAAATTCACCTGTTAATACCGTCACTTTTTTAAATAGCAGTGGATTGGCATACATAGGCGAAAGTATTGGCGACGTTAATTCTATATCTTGTTCCGGAAGATATAGCTCTGTCATTTTTTTATCCAGCTGTTTGAAAATTTCATATGAAGCATGCAATACATTACGTTGCTGATCAATAATCGGTATTCGTGAATCGTCCCATAATCCTCCTTCTAAATTGGATCCATGGACAAGCGTCGGATAAAACAATAATTGACTCTCTATTTCACATATCCCCATGTAATGGGCAATCTGCGTCAACCCTAATGCCATAGCACCTCCAGCTGAATCCCCTGCCAATGCTATATTGTGCTTATTTTTGGCAACTTCCATTAATACAGCCAAACAATCAAATAATCCACTTGGATATGGATACTCTGGTGCTAGGCCATAATCTATAGAATAAATGGTACCTTCAAATTGCGTGGCTAATAACTTGAGAGGATTTAAGGAACACTCCACACTGCCACCATAATACGCACCACCATGCATGTACAAAAGAGCTCGGTTATTATTCTTGAATTTCTTATTATAAATCCTAAAATAACGAACTTTGCGTCCCATTTCATATGAGTAATGAATATCTACACATATATTTTGAGATTGCATTTCTGGAATTGGCTGTGCTTTGGTTCCTGCACGAAGTATCGTCAAATCATCAGATAATTTTGTATTATTGAGAATTCCCTTTTGCTCATCCCAAGTGTTAGGCTCATAAGAATGTGCTTCAACTCGGTCTTTAATGACCATTTTTACATCTTCTAATCTAGGAACATCAACTTGTTCCACTAACTTCAAACGGTTTAATTCAGTCAAATAATTACTCGTAATCATAGTTAATTCTCCTTACCTAGTCTTGAAAGGCTTCTTCTATATTATTATTTCCTTTATCCACAGAAGTATTATTCTTTTCATTTAAGTTGTAAAACACTAAAATCCCGATAATAATAACCGCAAATAACATAGGTAACCAGACAAAATTAATATTAATTGCTAATTGAGCTTTAACACTTTGTGTTTTGGCACTTGCTTGAAATCCTCCCCATGTGAGTATCCAACCAGATAAAGCACCACCAATACCCATACCGATCTTGGATCCTACAACAGGAACTGACGACAAAAATCCGGGTTCATCTATATGTAGATGAATCCTTGCGTATTCAACGGTATCAGAAATCATAACAAAAACAATTGTAAATACTGCGCCCATGGCTACCATGGCTATACCATTACCAACAAATAGCAAAGATAAACTATGACTCTTTTCACCCAATGACATCATAAATTCACCCAAAATAAAAATAATCAATGATATATCCATAACGTCACGATTTTTGAATTTCTTAGAAATAATTGGCACTAATAAGTTACCCGGTACTGCAAAAATAGTCATACCCAGAAACAATCCAACAATCGACGCATCCTTATAAACATAGTTGATATAAAATACACCTGAGGCCGTTCTAACTACCCAAAATATTTGGATACAGATAAAGCTCAAAGTAAGGATTACCCACGGTCGATTCCTTAAAGCTCCTTTGAATGAATTCTTAATAGACAACTGACCTTTAATACTTTTGTCCTCTTGATCGACCACTCGTTCTTTTAAGTTAATAAACGCTAAGAGAAAGCTGATTGAAACAATGATACCTATGATTCCACCCCAAATCAGGAATCCTTTTTGTTGATTCTTCCCACCAAAAAAGCTAACCATTGATAACGTAATAGCACCAACAATTGATGCTCCAGTATTTGTAAATACCATTCTGGCAGATGCAAGATTGGCACGTTCTGAAGGATCCTTAGTTAGACTGGGGAGTATGGCCGTAATCGGCGTATTGGATCCAGAATAAACCAAACTAAAAATCGTATATATTACACTGATCCAAGTCATTTGAATTATTTTATTCCCCCCAAACGAGGGATTAAAGAATAGTAAAAATGATAGAATTCCTAGCGGTATTCCAAACCATAGAAAATATGGTCGTGACTTGCCATATTTTGAATGAGTATGGTCAATCATAAACCCAAAAAACATACCGTCAAATGCATCTATAAAACGAACCATCAAGAACAATGTTCCTGCAAAAGCAGCAGACAATCCTAAGACCGTAGTATAGTAAAACAACAAGTATAATCCGACTATTTGCCAAATCAGATTACTGGCCATATCGGTCATCCCATAAAATATTCGTTGCTTCCACAGCTGTGACCTAGACATAATATTCCCTCCTTGAATTCGCAAAATATTGATAACACCCTTTTGAATTATTAATATTTTGATAGCGTTTTCAAGTATATTGTATTATTTGTTTAAACACTCAGCAAACTAAATGTGTAAATTTTTTTTTCAAAAGTTGAGTAGTTATTATTATGCCAACGTTTCTAAAGTATAATTTAATTTATAATTATTAAGATAAAAACAAAAAAAGCTCGCTATTGGCGAACTTTTAACTCTATTATTAGACTATTTATCTCATTTTACTCAGAAATCCTTCTACTGGTTTCACCAGCTATTGCCTTTACTGGTAGAACATAATTTTGTTGCAAGTTACAATCGGGGTCTTTAATCCGTTGTAACAACAGATCGATCATCAAAGTGACAATGTCATTTATCGGTTGTTCAATTGTTGCAAGTTCTGGATGAAATTCTTGAATAAAACTTGTACCGTCATATCCGATTAATCGTATATCTTCAGGAATCCTTAATCCCAACTGATGGGCTTGTTGAAATACCAATAATGAGGTTAGATCATCAGTACAAAATATTCCATCCACACTATTATTACTAAGGACCTCTTTGATTTTCATTCCTTTGATGTTGGGAGATGCATTATATTTAATCTCAGTTAAGCCAAATTTTAGATTATTATCTTCAATAACTTCTTTAAACCCAACCAATCGTCTATTAGTTGGACTATTAGGTTGATTAGCACCCGAAATCATTTGAATATTTTTACTACCTGATGCAAGTAATACTTCTGCAGCTATCTTCCCACCTTGGAAATTATCCGAACTGACAATGGGAATATTCTCAGATAAATATCTATCAAAGGAAATAATAGGCAAACCTACTTGTTGATACTCTTCTATCTCCAAATTATGTGATCCGGCAATTATCCCATCAACTTGGTTAGCAATGAGCATTCGTAAATAAGCTCGTTCCTTCTCCTTATTTTTTCCTGCATTACATAGAATAATTTTGTAACCTCTATCAAATAGCTGATTTTCAATAGTTTCAACCATTTGACCAAAGAAGGGATTGCTTACACCCGGAAAAATAACACCGATTATTTTGGAACTTTTTCCTTTAAGTGAGCGAGCTAAACTATTAGGTTGGTAATTCAATTCTTTCATCGCCGTAAAAACTTTATTCTTAGTCTTTTCTGACAATGATCCATAATTATTAATTACACGCGAAACCGTCGTCGGTGATACCTCAGCCAGCTTTGCAATATCTTCTAGTTTAGCCATTTACAATCCTCGTTATTAATTAATTTTATCCAACTGAATACTTTCTACGTCAGCATTATCTGATTTGACAAAGAATTCAGTTCCTGTTGGAAACAATCGACCTGTAATCACTTTTTCGCCATCATTAATGAATAGTTCGAATACTGTATTATCAAAATACAAAACTGCCGTAATATCTTTATTCGTATCTACTTCTGTCAAACGACTCTCTCCATATGCTTGAGCGAAGTTTTGACCAAATTTGCTACGATCAACTACAATTTTACCATTTTTGGAGTCAAAGGTTATTTTAAACTGGTCATTCCGGTCACTAATAATCGAGACTGTAGCATCATTGTTTGCTGGGACGTTTATTTTTAATTTGGATTGTGCAGATATTTTGTCTGTCGTGAATTTGTTCAATTCCAATTTTTTATTTTCCACTACTGGTAATTGATATAACTTGCCATTATTGATTTTCAACTCTTTTACCAAACTATAGCAGTGAGCCCATCCCTCAACATCTGTTGGATATTCTATTTCAGGTAAACCGATCCAACTGACGCATAGAGCTCTACCGTCGGGTGAATTGAACGCTTGTGTCGCATATACATCGAATCCATCATCAAGATTATGCAATTTTGAAGGATTAATAAAGGTAAATGTATCCCAATCAAATGATTCTCCAATAACATATGCATTTGGATAAATATTATGATAATCCAAAATACTCTTAGATATCCCTTGTGGGCAGAATATTAAAACCGGCTGATTATTGATAAAAACTAAATTAGGGCATTCAACCATATAGCCCATTTCTTCATTAGTAAAATGCAATTCAGTTTTAAAACTCCAAGGTCCTGTTACTTTATCTGCCTCATATACCAACACATGACCAGTCTTATCTGTCTTTTGTGCCCCTAAAATTATATAGAATTTATTATCATGCTCAATAATCTGTGGATCACGGAAATGGTCAGTATAACCGGCACGTGGTTCATTTATTAAAGGCTCTGATATTTTCTTTATCTCATTATTCTCATTCATTACAGCGCCGATTTGTTTAGGATGTCTTACCCAAGATTCATCTCGAACATTCCCAGTGTAAACAATGAATAGTTGATCATCAGACACAATAGCCGACCCAGAATAGGCACCTTGACTATCATTTTTAGTATCAGCATAAATCGCAATGCCATTATCCTTCCAATGAACTAAATCATCCGAAGTTAAATGATCCCAGCTTTTTAATCCATGCACTGGACCATAGGGAAACGATTGATAAAATAAATGCCACTGATTATTGTAGTATGAGAATCCGTTAGGATCATTCAATAGACCAGTGGTTGGTTGAATATGGTATCCCAACCTCCAATGTGACTTAGAAATTTTATATTTAATATCATCTAACTGACTTTGTGGCCACTGATTATATGGTAAATATCTTAACTTTGTCGTCCATTCTGTAATCATCGCAAACTCCACACTTTCAACTTAATTATTTACTTAGATTGTAATCGTTTTACTTAAAATGTCAAACGTATAACATTCTATATAAAGCTTATGGTATATTAACTAATCCAATCTAGATTTTAAATCGTTAAAATAATTGTCAGACGATTGACAATTTGAAAAAAGCATGTATTATGAAGTCATAAAAGCGATTACATTTCTACAAAGTTTATTTAGGAGGATATACATATGAATCATGAGCAAGTTGCTGATAGAGTCATCAAATATGTTGGTAAAGACAATCTAATTGCCGCGGCACATTGTGCCACTAGACTACGTTTGGTAATAAAAGATACTTCCAAAATCGATCAAACTGGTCTGGATAACGATGATGATATTAAAGGAACATTTAGTATAGACGGTCAGTATCAAATAATTATCGGCCCCGGTGACGTCGATAAAGTTTACAACTTTTTAATTAAAAAAACCGGTTTAAAGGGTGTTACTCCAGATGATCTGAAGAATATCGCCTCATCTGGTAAAAAAACTAATCCTGTTTTGGCAGTTGTAAAACTGCTATCTGATATCTTTGTACCATTGATACCCGCCTTAGTTGCCGGTGGTTTACTAATGGCTATCAACAATTTACTAACATCCCCAGATTTATTTGGACCATTATCTGTAGTTCAAATGTATCCTGGTGTTAAAGGTCTTTCTGAACTTATTAATTTACTAGCTTCTGCACCATTCACATTCATGCCAGTCCTTATTGGTTATTCAGCCACTAAGAGATTTGGTGGTAATCCATATCTTGGTGCTGCAATTGGTATGGCAATGGTTATGCCATCACTTGTCAGTGGATATGATGTTGCCAACTTCACTGCCGCAGGTAAAATGACTTACTGGAATATCTTCGGTTTAAAAGTTGCCCAAGCTGGTTATCAAGGACAAGTTCTACCTGTTCTTGCTGTTTCATGGATATTAGCCACAATTGAAAAATGGCTGCACGATCATATGCCAGCCACTCTAGATTTTATTTTCACGCCATTAATTGCCGTTATTATCACTGGTTTACTTACATTTATCGGTGTCGGACCCGTCATGAGAATAGTTTCAGATGGTGTAACCAATGGTATCGTTTGGCTATATAATACAGCCGGCTTCATTGGTACAGGTATATTCGGTACATTCTATTCAGCTATTGTTGTCACGGGATTACACCAAAGTTTTCCTGTTGTTGAAACACAATTACTTACAAATATTAGTAAAACTGGTGGAGACTTCATCTTCCCAATCGCATCTATGGCTAACGTTGCCCAAGGTGCAGCTTGTTTAGCGGTCTTGTTCATTACTAATAACAAAAAGCAAAAAGGACTTGCTTCATCAGCTGGTATATCAGCATTACTAGGAATCACAGAACCTGCAATTTTCGGTGTTAACTTAAAACTCCGCTATCCTTTCTATTGTGCAATGATTGCATCAGGTATCGCATCAGTATTCGTTGGTATTTTCCACGTATTATCTAGTGCTTTAGGTGCTGCTGGTGTCATTGGATTCATTTCATTACCTCCAAAGAATTATTTGCCATTCTTTATCAGTATCATAATCAGTATGGGAGTCAGTTTCTCATTAACATATGTATATGGTAAGAAGTTTGCTAAAGCAGCTGACACAGATGATTCCGAAGATGCAAAAGGAAATGCTAATTTGATTGCTGTTGCCGATGAAGTTATTTCTGCACCAGTTACTGGTGAATTGAAGTCTTTATCAACAGTAAATGATCAAGTATTCTCCGCTGAAATCATGGGAAAAGGTGCCGCAATTATTCCTTCTGATAATAATATTTATGCACCTGCCACAGGTGTTGTAACAGTTGCATATGAAACTAAACACGCTTATGGAATCAAGACCTCTGATGGTGCTGAGGTATTAATTCATTTAGGAATTGATACAGTTAACTTAAAGGGTAAGTTCTTTACCTCAAATGTTAAACAAGGCGATACCATCAAAAAAGGTGATCTATTAGGAACATTTGATATTGAAAAGCTCAAAGATGCTGGATTCGATACAACAGTCATGGTGGTCATAACTAATACCATGTCATATGGTGCTGTTGAAGAAATTAAAGTAAGTGATATTGAACATGGTGATGACATAATCGCCTTAACTCAATTAACTGCAAATTATTCAAGTGCTGCTGTAAATATTTAAAGATAATCGGATTTATGCTTATCTTGTTTATTCTTAAACGCGATACAAAATACAATTTCTTCCGCTTAACGCTAAAAATGGCGGTCAACACTTTCGTGTTGATCGTCATTTTTTGTGTTAATGCTCGGAAATTCCCGTATTTTGTATCGCTCTGTTCTAAAAAACAAACTTCTCAAGTGCTTGAAAAATACCATCATGATTGTGGTCACCAGTGATGTAATCAGCAAATCCCTTAGCTTCATCAGTTCCGTTTTCCATACAAACTGAGGTACCAGCATATTTGAACATTGAGATATCATTTCTTTCATCTCCAAATGCCATGACTTGATCAGGCGTTAAATCGAGTCTTTTCGCTAAGTTTCTTAAGCCACTTCCCTTGCTGGCCATTTGATTCATTACTGCCAAGAATATCGTACCTTCTCTAACGACACTGAATTGGTCTTCAAAATTCTTTGTGAGGATTGGTTCTTCTTGGTCCAATTTATCTTGCTCACCAACATAATCAAACTTAGCAGCT
Organism: Companilactobacillus allii; assembly: GCF_001971585.1. Lineage (NCBI taxonomy): Bacteria > Bacillati > Bacillota > Bacilli > Lactobacillales > Lactobacillaceae > Companilactobacillus > Companilactobacillus allii. The sequence continues at coordinate 2,427,016 of NZ_CP019323.1, forward strand.
TGGAAATTATCGGGTAACTCATCTGGTGTACGAACAAATATACCGGCATTATTCTCCCAAGCCTGCAATACTGCTACACGACTAATATCTCGATTACCGGTATAAACATTGCTATTATCATCTAGTGCGTAATATTGAATATCGTTTCTATCTCCATACTCAACTAGTTTATTATATTCATCTTTATTAATCAGGTGTTTAATCAATGGCTTACCTGAAGCTGTTTCAATAATGGCACCATTATACGTAATGACATATTGATCATCACCTTTTATACCCAGCTCATTAAGAAATGGTGTAACTCCAGCCAAGGGACGACCGGTACAAATAACTACCTTAATTCCCTTATCCAAGGCCTTAGAAACTGCAGTCTTCGTTGAATCAAGTAATGTTTCGCTGCTAGTCAATAAGGTATTATCCATATCAAATGCAATTAATTTTATTCCCATATTTCAATATCTCTTTTCCCATCTACTTACCAAAAACAAATTTATCCATTGCTTTAGCAATTCCGTCATTATCATTAGAATCTGTAACATAACTAGCGTACCCTTTAGCCTTATCAGATCCATTTTCCATGCAGACGGCATTACCAACAAATTGAAACATTGGAATATCATTTTGTTCATCACCAAAGGCCATGATTTCATCAGGATAAATGTTTAATTTGGTTGATAAATCTTGAAGTCCAGAAGCCTTACTTACATTCTTATGCATCAATTCTAAGAACCACTCACCAGCCCTGACTACATAACAAATATCTTTGAACTCAGACTTTACAGCATCTTCATACGGGTCAAGGTCACTTTTTTCACCAACGTATGCAACTTTTGTCACTTCGAAATCATCGGGTAATTCATTCGGTGATCGAAAGTATATCCCCGCTCTATTTTCAAAGGCTTGGATCACGGCAATTCTATTAATGTCACGATCATCTGTATATACATTACTATCATCATCCAATGCGTAATATTTCAATCCATTATCGTGACCATACTTAACTAATCTACGATATGCCGCATTATCCAAAACTTTTTTGGAAACAATGTGTCCGGAAATAGATTCAATAATTGCACCATTATTAGTAACAATAAATTGTTCGTCACCTATGATACCTAACTCATCCAAGTATGACGTAACTCCAGCTAAGGGACGTCCAGTACAAAGAACAACCTTTATTCCCTTTGCTAATGCTTTTGTAACAGCTTGTTTAGTAGAATTCAGAATTTTTCCATCAGAATTTAACAGTGTATCATCGATATCAAACGCAATCATTTTAACGGTCATATACTATTCCTCATTTTCCAAAATATTTTTTAAATAACTAATAACACCTTGGTTATTATTACTTTCTGTTCCAGTATCCGCAATATTCTTAACTAATTGAGAAGCATTCTCCATTGCTATTCCGTTACCCACATATTGGAGCATTTCAATGTCATTACCACCATCACCAAAGGCACACATCTCTTCAGGTTTAATATTAAGTTCCTTGCCTAACTTACTTAGTCCAGCAGCCTTATTCATCCCTGGTTGAATAATATCAATAGATCCATTGCCACCAGATACAGGTGTTCCAATACCTTGTAACTTTTCAGTTAATTCTGATACTAGATTATTTGTCGCATCATCTGGACAGTTGGAGGCAAATTTAAGAATCTCATCTTCAACATTTTCAAACTTATCGATTCGTTTCAAATGAGTGTAATAATGATTAACTTGGTTAAACCATTCGTCTGATACATTACTCAATACATATGCACTCTTTTTACCACATGCAACCATATCTAAGTCTTTAATTTGAGACGTTACCTCGATAACTTTTAAATAAGCTTCACAATCAAAATGAGAAGTCCAATATTCTTTGTCTTCACCAGCTATCAAGGCTCCATTTTCAGATACAAAAATAGTTTTTGGATACTCTGTAAAAAATGATTGTAGTTGATAATATTGATTGCCACTTGCAACAACAAATTGAATATTTCTTTGTTCCATCAATTGATAAACTTCTTTGAATGCGGACTCATCATATGTACCATGGTCATTTAAAAATGTTCCATCCATATCAGTCGCGACTAATTTTAATTCTGTCATAATTATCCTCACTTATACATTTTTCTATATCGAAATGGTGTAACATGTTTCCAATTTTTGAAACTATTAATAAATGTCTTTGAATTAGAAAATCCACAATCTATTGCTATATATTCAACTGTCTGATTACCGTTCAATAATTTCTTTTGAGCATTTAACAGTCGTATCATCGTGATATACTTTCCAACCGACATTGAAATATTCTTGTTGAACTGACGATTCAAAGTTGTTAAGGAAGTATTGAATTCCTTTGCCAATTTTAAGCCAGTTATAGGCTCACGAAATCGATTGTTAATCTGAACAGTGACGCTGTCTACCAAGTTTTCATTGGCTGACTCATCTATTCTAGGAACTCGTTTGGTAAAGTCTTGAATCAAAATGGCAAGAATTAGATACACTATACCTGTCATTTTCAATTCAATTGTTTTTTCCGGAATTATAGTTAATTGATATAGTTCTCGTAAATATTCTTGTAGTTTTCTATAATCATTTGGGTGTGACAAATTGGTAATATTATTGACAACAAACTTATGCTCACTAATCTGTGGATAAATTTTCTTCAGAAATCCATAATCAATGATCAAACCAAGCTCTAACCAACGATCTTCACTTACCAAATGTGCTTCGTGCACAACTCGTGAATTAGTTACCCACATATCACCTTGGTGGTAGTGTGTGGTTTTACCATTCTCCCTAAATTCTAAGTCATCATCAGAAATCAGATAATTTATCTCTATACCCTGATGCCAATGTGGTGAAACGTTGATGCCACGACCTTTATGTACATAATATTTGAAAGGTTCACCGTCAGATTCTTCTTTTCTGATTTGCATCATTAGTTCTCAAAGTATCTAGCTTTTTCGCGTTCCCAATACTTACGATCATTATCGTTGATCTCACGTAATACGCGACAAGGATTACCAACTGCTACTGAATTATCAGGAATATCTTTGGTTACCACGGAACCAGAACCAATAACCACGCCACTACCTATTGTTACACCAGGATTTATGATTGCACCTGCCCCGATCCATACGTTATCGCCAATCACTATCGGTTTGCCATACTCTAATTGTTCATTTCTGATATCTGCAACTATAGGATGTGCTGCAGTATATAATCCAACTCGTGGTGCCAACATGACGTTGTTACCAATCGTTATTGGAGCAATATCCAAAAAGATACAATCATAATTGGCATAGAAGTTCTCACCGATCGTTGTATTTGTTCCATAATCTATATGAAATGGTGGTTCAACATAAACACTTTCTCCAGTTTTGGCAAATAATTCCTTCAATATATTTGTTCGTAATTCTCCATCTTCTTCGGTCGTGTTATTCAATAGTCTGGATAATCTTTTACCGTGATGTGATTCTTTAGCCAACTCTGGGTCATTAGCAATGTATAAATCGCCCGCTATCATTTTTTCCTTTTGAGAACGCATATTTATGTCCCTTCCATTAATTATTAATTAAAAACGTTTACAATAACGATATTAACATTTATTGGTACCAATAACGACTGGTTTTGAAAGGCAAAATTCCTTTTTTTGTGCAAAAAAAATGTGACATAACAAGTTCCTACTACAAATTCGAGTAGAAATAAGTTATATCACATTTTCTTTATAACAACATTAAAAGCTATTTGACTATCCTATCTGGCATCATACCAGTTAGAAATCCCCAAGTACCATTACTTATCTGATAAGTATCTTGGTCCATTTTTGATAGCTTACGATTAATTAAATCCTCTTGATTCGTTAATACTTTACCAACAAAATGTGGATCAAGTAACATTTGTTTACCCACACCGACTAGTTCAGCATTTTCTAATACTTCATCTGCTTGTTTCTTACCACGTACATCACCAACGCCAATAAGTGGTACTCGACCGTTAATTTGATCATGAATATATGCAAGTATTGGCTTATCGTTATAGTCATCACTTACCGAAATACGATTGTAGTCATTTTCTGACAGATGCAAATAATCTAGTGGCTTATCAGATAACTTATCAACCAACCACATCGTATCTGACATACGAATACCGGGGGTTTCATATTCTTCAGGTGAGAATCTATACCCAACTATGAAATTCTTAACGTCTGATTTATCAACAACACTTATCACACCATCAACCAATTCATCAATAAACTGATAGCGTTTTTCAAGGCTACCACCCCACTTGTCATCTCGACGATTAGAATTGGGTGAGAAAAATTGTTGAATTATATAAGTATTAGCTCCATGTAACTCCACACCATCAAATCCAGCGTCAATAGCACGTTGAGTAGCCTTTTTAAAATTCTCGATCAATTCTTTTATTTCATTTTCTTCCATAGCTCTAGGAACTTGAGAATCCTTTCGTTGTGCACTAACTGCACTAGCAGATACAGGTTGTACTCCATGTAATACACCAGAATTAGTCATTCTTCCGGCATGAAAAATCTGAAGAATTGCTTTTGTGCCATTTTTCTTAATATTAGCAGCCAATTTAGCAAGTCCGGGAATGAATTGATCATCAGAAACACTTAGTTCACCATCCCAACCCTTACCATCATCTTGTACATTGGCGGCACCAGTAATAATTGCACCAACCTCACCAGCACGTGATCCATAATAACTTACCTCATCATTAGTTACTGTTCCATCATAGAAGCTCATTTTTGTGGTCATCGGTGGCATAATAAATCGGTTCTTTAATGTTAATCCACGTCTAAATGTTAACTCATCAGTGATTTTTGTCATTTGTATTACCTTCTTATTATAATTGTATGCACATGCATGTATTATAATATTCCAATAATCACTTTAATGCAACTCACGTTTTAAAATATCAACGACCATTGGTTGGTATCTATTCAATGTTTCTTCACCCTTTTGGGTCAAGCTGACATATATTCCCCTTTTGTCATCATCACAGGTACTGCGTTTAATAACACCACATTCTTTTGCCTCTAAGCGAGTGATCATTCTAGACATAGCGCTTTGACTCAGACCAATATCAGATTGTAAATCCTGTAATCTTAATTTCCTATTATCCTCAAGATCCAAAAAATACAGTACATAGAATTCATTTAGCGATAACAAATCTCCAATATTGGATAATTCATTTTCTATTTGTCTTTGTTTCCCAATAAAATCAAACCATTTTTCAATATTTTTATCTTTCATCTTTTCTCTTCCTATCGTGACTCTTAATTATCGTACAAAAAAAGTGCCACCGTCAAGTGACACACTTTGAAATATTATTAATCTTTCACTAACAATGAAATAAAAGCTCCAATGAGTAGTGAAACTGCCATGAAAATGAATGCTACTGAGAAATTACCACCAGCATTATTAACTAATGCACCAATCAATAATGGCGCAATAAATCCACCCAATGTACCACCGGTACCAACAATACCAGAAGCTGATCCGATAATTTCTTCAGGGAAGATCTTCTGTGGCCACGAAGCTGTTGCGGCAAATGTTGAAACAATAAACATCCCACTCAAAGCAACACAGATAACGGCCACAATTATATTAGTAGAAATAATCAATCCACCAATACCCAATGCTGCCAAAATAGCTGATGTGATAATGAATTGCTTTTGCTTACCAACAAACACTCTGGTCAAAATAATTCCTGTACCTAAACTACCAATGATTTGTAAGATAGCACTGACCGCCATAATTGCACCAGCCTGAGCTACTGTTAAATCAAATGTCTCAGTTAAATAACTTGGCATCCAAGACATTGCACCATAAGTAACGACATTTTCTAGTAATAAAATTATAAAAATTAAAATAACACTAGGATTTTTAAGAGTTTGACTTAGTGGCATCTTTTCTTGTACAGACTCTTCAGTTTTAACTACGGCTTGATCATTTGGCAACATGAACAATACACACAAGAACGCAACAACGAATAGTGTTCCCAGCATATAATATCCGTATCTCCAATGCCATTCGATCACATTAGCACCCAGCGTATAAGCAAGAATTCCACCAATACCAGTCGTGGTTAGAATTCCTGATTGAGCTAGGACTCTTTGATGAGGTTCAAAATTCTCAGCAATTGCCTTTGAGGTTGAAGGTGGATACCCTCCATGACCTAATCCTGCTAAAAATCTAATCCCGACAAACATAAACAATGAACCAACGATTCCGAATAAATAAGATGTAACAGCAATACTTATAAGTGAAAAGAGCAATACTTTCTTCGCACCAACTTTATCTGCTAACCATCCTCCAGGAATTTGCATACATGAATATGCCAAGAAAAAAGCACTCATTATCAATCCAGTTTGTGTGGTATTCAAACTAAACTGCTTGGCAATTGGAATTACAGCCGTTGAAATCATGGTCTTATCCATATAGACCATTGTATAACCTATCATCAACGCAGCAATGACTTTACTATTCTTACCAGACATTTTAGGTTTTGTAGATTTTACATCTTCCATTGTGACATCACCCTTCTACATAATCTCCTATTATCAGTCTATCTAAATACTGGCTTACTATTACGATACTGCACATCACTAACGCCTTCAAGAACATTTGCGTATCTTGCTGCAGCAAAGAAATAATCAGATAATCTATTGATAAACTTCAAAACCACTGGATTAATTGGTTCATCTTGCATTAAATCCACAATTTGTCGCTCTGAGCGTCTAGTTACGGTTCTTGCAACATGAAGATATGATGCCGAAACTGAGCCCCCAGGCAAAATAAACTTTTGAACCTTAGGAGTTGCATCAGAATACTCGTCAATCTTCTTTTCCAACCAATCGGTTGGTTCTTCACTGTTAAAGATATAATCATGTTTCTTATCATCTTCTGGAGTTGCCAAATCAGTCCCACAATCAAACAATAATTGTTGGATCTCTTGTAACTCATCTTTGAAGATAGCTGTTTTATCCGTCAAACTAGCACAGATAAGACCAACCAATGAATTCAATTCATCCACTGTTCCATATGCATCAATTCGTTTATCTGACTTATAAAGTACATTATTCCCGATAATTCTTGTTTGACCCTTATCACCAGTTCTAGTATAAATTTTCATTATTTTGTTCCTCTCAAAAATAAATTATATTTCTTTTTATAATTATTGAATATCTTAATCCAACGCTTGCCAACTAGTAACAATAATACTGCCGTGAATACAGCATGTATTAAATCAAAGTAGAAACTTCCCAATAGAGATATTCCGACGCTCTTAAAGGTGATCGGACTTACAAATCCAATAATATAATAAATATCCATGATCCATCCCATTAAGAAACCTGCTAAAAATCCCCAAATCGTCAAGATCCAAACTGGAATCTTTTTATTGGCCATCATCCCAGAAATTAATCCAATGATTCCCAAAGCAAACATTTGCCATGGAGTCCAAGCGCCTTGTCCAAAATACATATTAGAAGTTATTGCTATTATTGTACCCATTAAAAATCCCGTTTCCGGACCACTAACCATCGCACCAAGAATCAAAATGAATAATTCTGGTTTAACTGAGGGTAATGCAGCAAATAAAACACGTCCTCCCACTGCCAAAGCACAGATGATAGCAATAAATACAATTTCTCGGGACGTCTTTTGAGAGTGTTCAAATTTTATGAAATAAACACACAATGTTAATCCTAAGAAAATGAATGACAGCAGTAAATAATTGCCTTTATCCAAAATCGTCAATAAAATCAAAATAATGATTGAAACTGCTAAAAGTAAACCCGATTTCCTACTCAAAATACTTCCTCCATAATCAATTAAAAATGACGATACTCTATAGTGTAATGTAATTTATTAGTTTTTTTCTAAAAAGCTCCATAAAAATAGTAATTAATTCAGCAACTATGTATAATACTTATAAATGATAGCGATTCCACTAAATTGGCAATCATATCATTTATCATTACAATATAATGCAATTATTTGCACAAAGGGGTGTTTTTTTATGCAGGATAGCTTATCTTTGCAATTATTAGGTGAATTCATCGGAACGTTGATTCTGGTTTTGCTTGGTGATGGGGTTGTCGCAGCAGTTAGTCTAAAAAAATCAAAAGCTGAAGGTGCCGGTTGGATAGCAATTGCACTTGGATGGGGACTTGCGGTAACACTTGGTGTTTATTGTTCAGGATTTTTGAGTCCCGCACATCTTAATCCAGCTGTAACACTTGGTATGGCAATCGCTGGATTATTCCCATGGTCATCAGTTATTCCTTATATTATCGCACAAATGTTAGGTGCAATCGTTGGGGCCGCTCTGGTTTGGGTCAACTACTATCCACATTGGAAAGAAACCAAAGATGCCGATACTATCCGTGGAGTTTTCGCTACTGGACCTGCTATAAGAAACTATCCAATGAACTTCATAAGTGAATTCATTGGAACATTCATCTTAGTCTTCGCATTACTAGCATTCACACGTGGTAAGTTTACTGACGGATTGAATCCAATGGTTGTTGGTGTACTAATCACGTCAATCGGATTTTCACTTGGTGGTACAACTGGTTATGCAATTAATCCCGCCAGAGATTTGGGACCAAGAATTGCTCACCAATTATTACCTATCGCTAACAAGGGGGATTCTGATTGGTCATATAGCTGGGTTCCTATATTAGGACCACTTGCTGGTGGTGCTGTTGGTGCACTTTTGTATCTACTTATTCCTTAGTAAATTATTCCAAGTTAAAGCATCCGGGAAACTATCCCTGGATGCTTTATTTATTTCTGTTGTATAAAAGAACTTATCCTTAAAGAATTCTATTGGGTATTTAAAATCACTCAATTTACCATCAAACATCATCGATACATAATCAAAAGTTGTAGCGAAAACTAAATCATGACTATTCGCAAAAACAACTCCACCTTTTAAAAGATACTCGTCTATTAAATCCTGCAATTTTATGATCATATTGGGATCTAGTCCTTTAGTTGGTTCATCTAAGAATAAAATTTCTGGATTCTTTATTAAGCCAAGAACTAATGCTAAGAATTCCTGTTGCCCCCCACTCAAGTCATATGGACTAATATCTTTTAACGTCAAAAGGTCGTATCGTTCCAGAAGGGATTTTACTTGTTGTGAGGTTTCTTTTGGGTTATTTTGTTTCATTTGAAACTCTACTTCACCAAATACCGTATCAGATACGAATAATAAGGCTGGGTTCTGTGGTAAGACAAACATTTTCTTATAAATATCAGTATTGGTATTTCTTACAATCTTATTATCAAGAAGTATCTTCCCAGTTTGTTGTTTTAACTGTTGAGTGATTACTCTTACTAACGTTGATTTACCAACTCCATTAGGTCCAACTATGCAGTAAGAATTACCCTTTTTCAGTTGGAAACTTACCTTATCAATTATTTCTTTCGACTCAAAATTGAATCTAAAAGATAAGTTTTTGACATTTAATACTTCGTCAAACTCCTTATTTTCTCGTGATTTATCACTATATTGAATTAATTTTTTATTCTTATTCAAAATTGTACTGAATTGTCGATTATTTATTGGTAACTTGATATCTTCGTTAAAATTCAATTCTTTATATGATCTATCAATCTGTGGCAAATAGTTCCGATAAAAAGTGTCGTGGAATATTTTATTTAAAGATTCATCGATATTTTCATCCAACACAATGTAACCATCTTCAATTATTGCCAATCGATTGGCGAAAAAAACATTCTTCTCTAATGAATGTTCCACTAAAATGATGGTTACATTTAATTCAGAATTGATTTTATGGATCATTTGCATCAACTTATCAGATGCAATCGGGTCTAACTGCGAAGTTGGTTCATCTAATAGCAAAATATCTGGATTCACTATCAAAGCCGAAGCCAGATTGATAAGTTGCTTTTGTCCTCCTGAAAGTTCTGCTTCTTTCAAATCTAATAGCTCGATAATCCCAAAATAACTGGAAATTTCTGCAATTTTTATATGACGCTGATCAATGGAATATCCCATATTTTCGAGAATAAAATTGAATTCATCCCTAGCACATTCAGTTATCATCTGATTATCAACAAATTGTGAAATATAGGAAATACTCTTATCAGAAGTTTTACATTCCAAAGAACCACTTGTAATATCACCTACAACCAACTCCGGTTTGATTTGTTTAAGTAAAGTACTCTTCCCACTACCCGTTCTACCAATTAGAAGTAATAAATCCCCTTTATTGATTGTTAGATCAACTTTATTTAACGAAAGTTTTTCGCTGTTGGAATATTTGAAGCTGTAATCTTTGAAACGTACCATTTCCACCATAAATACTGTGATCCTCCTATCAAAATGGGCATTATTATCATAATAAAGTTTATCAAACTAATAATTATGATTTTCTTATCCATAAGTATATTAACTGTCGCAGATCCAAAACTGACCTTTCCTAAATTTAAAAAGGCCATTATTATATTAAACACAACCGTGAGTAAACTGACTATAAATAAGACATAATCAGACTTGCTACTATTGATTCTTTGCTTAACTTTATCTCGATTATTGTAACCTTTGGTAATTAAAACATCTGATACATTCATAAAATTGGCAATTGCTTTATTCAGAACTATTTCTACAATATTCATTTGCTTTTTAATTTTATTTTTTCCTATATTATTAGTATTTCGAAATTTATATAAATAATTAGTACTTTCAAATATTTCAATTATCCTTGGAATAAACTTTATTGTGAGAATAAAGACTATTGCAATACTTTGTAAACTCCTAGACATTAAATCAAAAATTATCTTAACATTAGTAAGTGCATCATAAATATAAAATGCCAATAGCAGATTAACAAACGAAAATGCCAATATTCCAGCATTTAACAGTGATTCATTAGTTATTTTGATAAATGGCATCTGGAAAATAATATTTGTCCCTCGTTGATTGATGATTAAATTAAAAAGAAGTGTTGTTACAAAGATTATTGAAGTAAATTTCATATAACTTTTTAATTTATTTATTGTAGTGAATATTATTACGATCAATAAAGAAATAAAGATTGCTAGAATAATTATCGGATTATTGAATATAAGAGACGAGACGATCACTGACACCAAATACATTAATATTGAGAAACTATTCGTTGATTGTTTAAAACCAGAATAAATTTTTTTCATCTGTCAATAATCTCCCTTCCACTACTAACTAGCACATCTAAGAATAACACAACGTGAAAGTATAATCGTTTACAAAAAAGTCTTATATATCGATAAACAGATTCTCTGATATAATTAGAAACCGTTGAACAAATTTGATACATGAGGGAGTATTTATTATCATGAAAAAAAGAATTACCATATTGTTAATGTCATTGTTATTACTTGTTGGTGTTATTGCACCAGCTGCTACAACAACTGCAGATGCAAAAACAAATAATATCAAAGTAACTTATGTTTTAAAAAAGAATAAGAAACAAATTGCTAAAAAAACTGTTTCTTTAAAAAAGAACTCTACAGTTATGACTGGTGTCAAAAAGGGCTTTAAAGTAACTCAAAAAGACGGATTCATCTCAGCTATCAATGGTAAGAAACAAAATAACAAAAAGAAAATTTACTGGACTTTCACTGTTAATGGTAAAAAAGTTAACGTTGGTGCTGACAAGAAGAAATTAAAGAACAAGGACAAAGTTACATTCACACTTGCTAAATATAACGGATAATTTTGTAGTGAAAACGCGTGCCAAAACACAATTTTCTCCTTATAAGCCTAAAAAGGTGCTGTAACTTAACTATTTTTCTACTCAAACTTGCAGTGAAAACGCGTGCCAAAACACAATTTTCTCCTTATAAGCCTAAAAGGAGCTTGTGACAAAACTCCATAAAAAATAAGACCAGAACTTGGAAATCCGAAGATTTCCTGTTCTGGTCCTTTTGTTTTTTAAAGAAAAAGCCATTCTTTTGGCTAGTTTTCCCATATTCATTGCCATTAAGGCTAATCCCATTTGGCTTTTGACTTTATCAGTTCCACGAACCGTGAACCTGGTAAAATGCAAATAAGCCTTAAGGTGTCCAAAAACCGGTTCTACATCGATTTTTCGTTGGGCATATATTTTTGCCCCAACTTTACCATAAAGCTTCTCTCGTTCATGTGCTTTGAAATATTCCCATTCAGAATTAATATAAATATATCTGACACCTCCACTTTTATTAAATGCCGCATCAATTATTTCTTGATTCTCATCTTTTGATTCGGCTTTATAACAACGAAACTGTCTTTTAAATTTATATTTATCGGTTCTAATAGTAACTCTTAGAAAGTTGAATCTAACACCGTTGGGATCAATGTAATAATCATCGATATCATGGTAGTCCCAGTTTAGAACTTTCTTTTCATCTGATTTCCATTTACGACTATTTTCCTTGAGCATCGTACCGTAAGGAATCAAGGAAGTTTGGTCTAGTAATTCATCTTCAATATATCTGTAGTTAGATTCTGAACCATATCCTGCATCAGCCACTATGAAACGTCCTAAAACTCGGTGGGTCTCCAGAGTTTTGAGGAATGGAATCAAGGTACGAGTATCGGTTGGATTCCAGAACAGATCATAATCCAAGGTAAATTGATTACTAGTGGCAATCTGTAGGTTATATCCAGGTTTCAGTTGTCCGTTTTGCATTGGGTCTTCTTTGACTCGCATGAATGTAGCGTCATGGTCAGTTTTTGAAAAGCTATTACGTTCACCAAAAATCTTCATATCTTCTGAATATTTATCATGCTTCTCACTGATATGTTTTGTCTTGTTTAACTTGGATTTCATTATTCTCCGCACCCGCTTCGCAGGGTTAGGAGAGATTTTCTTGGTTTCTTCTACTTTTAAATCCAATTGTTCAATTCGTTCTTCTAACTTAGCAATAGTCAAATCTAAATTATCATAGTCCATGGGTAATGATTCTGAAAAGGCAGTGGTTTCAACTTCTTTTATTTCATTTAGAATGACTTCAGCTTTTTCGCGGTTTAAATCATCATAATGAATGATTTTCTTCTTCCAGACAAACGAATATTTATTGGCATTCGCCAAAATCTTGGTCCCATCAATAAATACACAATCGTCAATCAAGTTATGTTCAACTAAAAAGCTACGCATAGATTCAAAACTTGATTGAATCATCTCCATAGCTTCGTCGGAAACTATAAAGCGTGCAATTGTGCGATATGAAGGAACGTGTTCTTGAGTCAACCAACGTGCATAGATATTCTCGCGAGCTTCTCGCTCAATTTGGCGACAAGTGTAGCGACCTCTAAGATATGAAAATAGTACTAATTTTAGGACGGCCCGCAAATCATATTCACGCGGACGTCCTGTCTCATAACTATCGTGAAACTCAATAGATTCCACTAATTCATTGATATAATACGCTTCGTGATCTTTCTCTGGAATAAATTCGATTGCCATATTTAAACTTGTCTGATTTATGTTATAATTATTGAACATAATTTGGAACATCCTTTCGAGGGTGATTTCGTGGAGTATCGGTGTTCGGACCGGTGCTCTTTTTTTATTATTCTTTTATTATACAAGAAGAGCCTTCATACGGAAACCGAACGTTTCTGTATGAAGGCTCTTTTAATGTAGAGTTATGTCACAAGCTCCTTTTAGGCTTATAAACGAAAACTGAACGTGTTTTGTCACGCTCTAATAATATTAACTATGTGGCAATACATTAATAATATAAAGTAACAAAGCAAAAACAAAGAATAATCCGTACATAATACCATTAACTTCTTTTCTTCTACCTGCAGCGATCATTGTCAGTGGATAGGCCAAGAATCCAAAGGCAATACCATAAGTAATGTTATATGTTAGTGGCATTGCTAGAACTGTTAAGAATGCTGGCAAAGCTATCTCAAACTTCTCCCAATGAATTCCCTTCATTGACTGTGCCATTAACGCCCCAACGATAATCAACACTGGTGCTGTAACGTTTGATGTAACAACTGTCAATAATGGTGAAAAGAACATCGAAATTGCAAAGAATACCCCGACTACAACAGAGGTCAATCCAGTTCTACCACCTACGGCAATACCAGCACTTGATTCAACATATGCAGTTGGTGGAGTTGTACCAAATACTGCACCACTCACCATTGAAATTGAATCGGCCATCAAAGCGCGTCCAATTCTAGGCATCTTACCGTCTTTCATAATGCTTGCTTGTTCGGCAAGTCCAATCAAAGTACCAGCTGTATCAAAAAATGCTACTAATAGGAAAATAATAACAACAGCCCACATTTGTGGTTGATGAATTATATCTCCAATATGCATTACACCCACACCAAATGTAGGTTTCAAACTAGGAATACCTGAAACGATTTGTTTAGGCATTGGTATTAACTTTGTAACTAATCCAGCAATGGTTGTAAATACCATACCGATGAAAATAGCTCCTGGAACCTTTTTGCACATAAGACCAGCTGTAACGATCAACCCAGCAATCGTTAATAAAGTAGTTGGTGTCGTAAATGATCCAATCTCTACTAATGATGACTTACTTGCTTGAATTAACCCACCACCTTGTAATCCTACAAAGGCAATAAATAATCCTAATCCTGCCGATACGGCAAGTTTTAAATCCTGCGGAATTGAATTAATAACTAATTCACGCAACTTCAATAATGAAACAATTAAGAAAATAATACTGGCAATGAAAACACCGGCCATAGCTGTTTGCCATGGAATCCCCATTGCAATAACAACTGAATAACTAAAAAATGCATTATCACCAAGTCCTGGTGCAATGGCAATTGGATAATTAGCCAATATTCCCATCAAGACAGACCCAACAACCGCAGTCAAGGCAGTTGCTGTGAATAGTGAACCCTTATCCATTCCTGAATCCCCTAGTACTTGTGGGTTAACAAACAAAATATATGCCATAGATACAAATGTTGTTAATCCCGCTAATATCTCACGTCTAACAGACGTGTTAGCTTCTTTGAGATGAAATAAACGTTCCAAAAAGCTTAGATTCTTTCCATCATTTAATGATTCCAATATAAACGCCCCTAATCAATACTTTTTTCACGAACTTATATAGTATTACAAAGATTAAATGATTTTTCAATAGAAATATAAACATTTTTAAAATTATTTCTTTTATAGTTCGTGTTTTACACTATATTTCTTGTTTATTCCACCTTTTAAATCAATTGTCAACTAGTAAAAGTATTGTAATCCCAAAAATAATTTCATTTTCAAAATAAAAAAGGATACCATTTTCAATATATTACCAATCAAAACACGAACTTTGAGATTGATTTATCCATATAAGAATAAAAAATAAGTAGACATCCACTTACGTGAATATCTACTTATTTTGCATTATGCTAGAAAACTGAACGCGTTTTGTCGCACTCTGTTACATTAATTTATACTTTTTCAAGATTTTTTAAATTTTCCACAGCTTCTTGTATCGTTCTACCGTTTCCAAAAACATTCGAATTATGATTACTTACAGATGTGAATAATTGATCTTTGGTATCAAGTAAAATATGATAACCTTTCACAATTATTCACCTTCTTTCATGAACCTTAATTAGGAATCATCATGTGATTTCAAAATATAGAATCTCTATACAAGTACAGCATAGCACGTTTACAGCAACTTACAAATATGAAGTACTATCTTGAAATAATGGAAGAATTACACTTTATTATAATTATTTTGTTACACTGAATATAAAGAAATAAGAGGTGATTTTATGAAAGAGTTACTGAAATCATTAGATAAGTTAAACAAAATATACGATCAATTTGAGCTATTGAATTTCCGCGCTCATAAAGTTTTACCACTCACCTTTAACAAGGAAGATTCCAAAGAGTTATTGCGTCAAAATAAGCGACTTTACTTTAGTTATTCATATTTAAACAAGGAAAAAATACGACTGACCAATCATATTCTTTCACAGACAGTCAATCTAAAAGATCCTCTTTTTAAACAAAATAAAATGCTTCATCCAAAGTTAATCGATAAAGCATTAAAGCTGAAGAACATTGATCAATCACATGACAAGGACACTTTGGAGATTCCAAATAGAAATCGTAAAATCAATAAATTAAAACAATTGATTGCCATGATTCAGGATGAGGATATTGGATTATGTCAAAATTACTTAACTCAAATGAATGTTCTTATTTATCAAAGTAAACCACATTTATTTGACGAAAGACAAAAGCCATATCAATCACAAGAATTATTACAAAATATAGATTTTAGAACCAAAATCATGCAATTTGATTACGACAGATACTTATTTGAAGAATTCACACCTGAAGACTTCTTGGATTATTTAATCTTCAAAAAGGTTCAACGACATACTACTTATATCCGTTCTTATGATGCAAAGGAACTGATACCTGAGGCTTCTGACTCTGGATTCTCTGGTATTGCATATGAGATAGAAATTGACGGAATTCGTGAATGCTATGTTACTTTCAAAGGTACAGAGGCAGATATGGATTACACGCAACGGTCTCGTAGTAAGCGACTGGAGAAGTTCTTACTTGAAGGTTTCAAAGATTGGAATTATAACGTTAATGCCATATTAGTCGGCAATGACACTGAGAATCGTCAAATGTTTGCTGCTAGAGACTTTATCAAGTATATCCAAGATAATATTCAAGATAAATGTGCTCTGTATGGATTGGGTCACTCTCTAGGAGGACATTTTGTTCAGACTCTACAACTTACCGATGATTGCTTCAAAGCGGGCTACACGCTTAATTCTGCCCCAATAAACTTGAAGCAAGTTAAGTTGATACAGCCTGATTTATTCGATACTGATACTTGGGATAAATTATTGAAACTTACTGCAGATAAGACAACTAATATGTCGCCTAATAATGAAATAAAGCGCTTATTACCTCGTGAATATCCTGAAATAATCAATGAAAGTTTTGAACAAGATTTGACACAAGTATTTTACGAGATACCTTCTACCATTTGGCTTGGTAAAAAACTAGAGTATAACTTGAACAATTGGAAGTATCCTTTTAAGAATCATTTGGCTTCGTATTTAAGTAATGACGAGATTTATTCTTATCAACACTTTTTTGAACAACTCTTTGCATTTTTGCAAGATTCAACAACTGGACCTCAATTGATGCGTAATACATTAGGATTCATTCGTGCCAGAGTTAAGATATTGCATGAGGATATAGAAAAGCCTGAAACTTCCGACTTTTTCTACGATTACTCCAATTATCTGTATCAATCTGGAATTTTCTTAGATCAACCACAACAGCTCACAGAGAAATTCAATCAAGAACCCAACACAATGTGGAAATCATCACGCCTTGAGTGGCCATTTATAAAGAGTCTCAATATGGATATGATGGAATTATCCGTTTATTTTCATATCATTTCAGGAGTCAAGTATTTCTTGAATAGAAAACCTAATGTAATTGACTAAATCTTCTTCCTATTAGAGGAACACTTCTTTATACTTGAAATATTATTTCAAAAGGGAAGTGTTTCTTTGAATAAATCACGAGTTGAAGCATTTACGGATGCAGTACTTGCAATTATTTTGACCATCATGATTCTAGAATTCAAAACACCAGAATCATTTGAATTAAAAGCAATCACTTTACAAATACCATACTTGATTTCTTATGCAGTAGGATATTTGTTCATAGGTGTAGCTTGGTATAATCATCACTATATGTTTTCTAAAACAAAACTAGTAACCAAAAGGATTTATTGGGCAAATAATTTCTGGATGTTTTCAACTTCATTTTTACCTGTAGCAACTTCATGGATTGGTGAAGATTTGAATGCTCAGGGACCACAAATTTTTTATGCCATTATTTATACTATCTGGTCAGCTTCTTATATCCTACTTAGTTATCTAATTGCCAAAGATAATGATGAACAGGGCTACAAAAATGTGGCTAAAAGTATTCGGCAAATGAAAATCTATCGATATTTAACCAATTGGAAATATTTGCTTATCCAAACAATAGTTTTAATTATTATTTTAATATACTTACCAGTATTACAAATCGTACTGGTTCTGTGGCAAATAATCTTTATTGGTTCACGGACTAATCCCGATAGCGATAAATTATTCTAAAAAAAAATAAAGAATCCCGGATTTATATATCCAGAATTCTTTATTTTTTTACTTAATATTCAATCTATTTCTTAGAAAGTGTAAATGTAATCTTGTCGTTATTAGCAACTTTTACCTTAGATGCCTTCTTTGTTTCTTTCTTGCCATTGATCTTATATGTCCATTTTTGGTTCTTTCCAGCTTTACAGTTGTCAATTGAAGTTATCATTGAATCTTTTTCTTTAACTGTCCAAGCTTTCTTTAATCCAGCGAGAACTGTTGTATTTTTACTGAGCTTGCAAGTCTTCTTAGCGACCTGTTTGCTACCATCTTTTACAGTATAAGTTACTGAAACCTTATCAGTAGCAGCATTGGCTGTAGTTAATGGTGCGGCTAGACCAACTAATAATGCTAGTGCGAATACAATCGCTATTAATCTTTTTTTCATTTGTAAATCCTCCTATAAATAGATAACTTACATACATCGCTGTATATAATTTATCTTTTTTGATTACAAAAAGAAGTATAAATATAATTTTTTTGTTTTTCAACGATTATGTTTAAACATGTTTCGTATGATGTTATTTATTTTACTTTATAAAAGATTGTAAACCGTTGGTATACATAGATTTGTCACTGATCCATGGCAAGATTATCATCAAAATCAAAAGACAAATTGTACCTATTTTGGAATTTATATCCTACTAAAAGCGAAAAATTGTGGGTCGTGACAAACTTCATTTCTGACGAAAACGTGCGCCAAAACACAATTTTCCCCATATAAGTCCAAAAACCGATATTCACTTACGTGATTACCGGCTTTTGGACTTATAAACGAAAACTGAACGTATTTTGTCACACTCTATACACCAATCAACTGCATCAATAAGTGTATTTCAGATTCAGTAGCTTGTTTAACTTCATTATTTATAACTTTATTATTCTTCAAAACTAATTCATCATAGAGTGACTTTTGAATTATTGAAACTATAATACCAGTTGCATCTTCAAAATCACTTTTTACAATCTTGAGTTGACCAACAATTGTATCTAACTCTTTAGCCAACTTAGTTTGGACATTACCCAAAACCTCAATTAACCAATCTGATTGACTGTCTGATAGTAAGGGACGTTCGCGGATAGTAATCATAAAGGAGCGATAGCTATCTTCATCCTCAAATATCAAGCAAATCCTCTCATAAAGATTAATGATCTGTTTCTCAAGTTCTGGGACAGATTTAACCTCTGTAAACCAGTCATCAATTACTACAGTCCTGCTTTCAATACCTTGGTGAACGATCGTATCCAATATTTCTCGCTTACCTTTAGGGAAGTAATAATACAATGAACCATCAGAGATTCCGACATCCCGACTGATCTCTCTAGTTGTAGTGGCCTCAAAACCTTGTTCAGAAAATAGCCCCTGTGCGACTTTTACTATCTTTTCTTTTTGAAGTTCGCTTTTTTCCATTAGTTCACCTCACTATGCTTCTACGATAGTTTGAACAATTAAATATACATTCAAAATTATCAAGACAATGGTTGCAAACCAAGCACAATACTTGACCCACTTCCTATTTTTGAACTGTCCCATTATCTTCTCATCACTCGTGAAAAGAACCAACGGGATAATCGCAAATGGTAAGGCAACACTTAAGAATACTTGTGAGAATGTAAGTAAATTCTCGATTTTTGCTTCATTATCGTGATAATAAACAGCGAAAATCAAAACTGGGGTAACTGATAGAAGTCTTGTCAATAGACGCTGTGCCCACAAAGGCATCTTTAATCTAATGAAACCTTCCATAATTATCTGACCTGAAAGTGTTCCTGTGATTGTTGAACTTTGACCTGATGACAATAAGGCAACGGCGAACAACATACTTAAGATTGGACTGGCAATAGCACCAACAACTTGTTTATTACTTAAGGCATTAAACAAATCAACGAAACGGCCAAGTTCACTATTTGTACCATAGAACAACGCAGCACCTAATATCAAAAGCAAACTGTTAACAATAAATGCTAGGAACAATTGAATATTTGAATCAATTGTCGAAAATTTAATAGCTTTAGCAATATCTTTGTTATCTTCACGATTAACTTTTCTAGTTTGGGAAATTGATGAACCTAAATACAAGTCATGAGGCATAACTGTAGCACCAACGATACCAAGGGACAAATATAACATTCCGTTATTAGTAATAATACTGCTCTGTGGGAAATATCCATTGATAATCCCTGTAACACTTGGTTTTGCTAGGAATACTTCATATAAGAACACTAACAAAATAACTGAAACAAGTGTTGCGACAATTGCTTCAATCTTACGAAATCCTAACTTCATTAGTAGAAGCAGAATCAAAACATCAGCTGCTGTGATCAATATACCAACGATCAACGGTATGTTGAATAACAACTTAATAGCAATACCAGAACCGATGATCTCGGCAATATCAGTTGCCATAATAGCGAGTTCAGCTATTACCCAAAGAATCAATCCACCAGTCTTAGAAGTCTTTTCTCTAGTTAACTGAGCTAGATCCTTCCCTGTTACAATTCCAAGTTTGGCTGCCATAGATTGCAACAACATAGCAATCAAACTTGAGATAAGTACGACTGACAAAAGTGTGTATTTATATTGAGCACCACCGGCGATTGAAGTTATCCAGTTTCCTGGATCCATGTAACCCACAGCAATCAAAATACCAGGACCAGTGTAAGTCATCAATGTTCTCCAGAAGCCAGCACCTTCTGGAACCTCAATACTACCATTGATCTCATCCAAACTCTTATTATCTGCAGAACTAGAACTCACAAGCTTATTGCGCTTTGAAGTTGTTTCGTTCTCTTCTACATCACTACCATCATTCATAGTAGTACCTCTTTTCTATTGATTTAGAAATTCGGCGATATATTATCATTTTATAACTTATGATGTTATCTCCGTATTTTTTACAGTTATTGAGCACACGATTAAGTCATACAGCACTTATAATTTCAATAATAATGAATAATTTGAGCGTGCGCTCAATTGACCATTGATATAGTATCATGATTTACAGAAAAAAAAAAACCATTTTCTTGTAAAACAACAAAATGGTTTGAATTATTTAAAAAAATTATGTCTATTTAACAACAACTTTCATTCCATCAGGAACAGAGGTATTGACCCACTTAGCATCGGGGATAGTCAATCTAACACAACCATGACTCGACCGTTCACCAAGCTTATGGGCTTCATTTTCATCATACTTACCTTCTTTATCTGTTGGCACACTGTGAAACAAGTAAACTCCCAAATCTTTGAAGGAAGTCCAGTAATTGGCACCTTCTTTTGATTCAGGATTGTAAAATGAATCGCCACGATTTTGAATATGAAAGACCCCTTTAGGCGTTGGTGATTCTTTCGTACCTGTAGCAGCATTCATAATATACAAGTTGCTGTCCTTACCATCCTTGATATATACCTTTTGATCCTCAATAGATACCTCAATATAAGCATCTTTATACTTATCCAAATCTGGATAATCCTTCTTTTCAGATGGATGTTTCCATTGATTGAGTTTTTCTTTCTTAATGGCTAATTCTTTTTTATGTATTTTAGCTGCCTTTTGCTTTTCAATCCTTTGTTCAACCGCTACAGACTCAGCTTTTTTGGCATTAACTGAAATAATACCAAATCCAACAGCTATTAAAACAACCACTCCTACAATTATAGAGATCGTCACATTCTTCTTTATCATAAAATCCCCCACGATTTCATGATACTATGCTTTATAACACGGCACAACATACTTTATAATTAAAAAAATAATGCAGAATAAAGTTAATTTTATTTTGCATTATTTGAACAAAAAAAGATGACAACCAATTGGAAGTCATCTTTTCGTATATTATTTTAATTTTATAGTCTTTCGTTCAATTCCTTACCAAGCTTTTCAAATCCAGGCTTGCCAAGTAATGCGAACATGTTCTTCTTGTATGCTTCAACACCTGGTTGGTTAAATGGATTGATTCCATTTAAGTAACCTGAAACGCCAACAGCAATTTCAAAGAAGTAGATCAAATAACCCAATGAAGTTGCGTCTTGTTCTTGAATGTGAACGCTCATTACAGGAACGCCACCGTCAGTATGAGCAAGTACAACACCTTCGTAAGCACGCTTGTTTACGTAGTCCATTGATTTACCTTCAAGATAGCCAAGACCATCAAGATCTTCTTTTTCACTAGGAATTTCCATTTCAAAACGAGGCTTGTCGATGATAACAACTGTTTCCATCAAGTTACGACGTCCTTCTTGGATGTATTGGCCTAATGAGTGAAGGTCAGTTGAGAAGTTAGCTGATGATGGGTAGATACCCTTTTGGTCTTTACCTTCAGATTCACCCATCAATTGCTTCCACCATTCACCGAAGTATTGTAGGTTTGGCTCGTAGTTCTCAAGCAATTCTGTTGTATAACCTTTACGATACAAGATGTTTCTTAGTGCTGCATACTTGTATGCGTCATTTTTTGTCAAATCAGAACTTGAAAAGTCAGTACGTGCTTTGGCAGCACCTTCCATTAACTTATCAATATCAATTCCTGCAACGGCGATTGGTAGTAAACCAACGGCTGTAAGAACTGAGAAACGACCACCGATATCGTCAGGAACAACGAATTCTTCATAGCCTTCAGCGTCTGATTCAGTCTTCAAAGCACCTTTTGCACGATCAGTTGTAGCATAGATACGGCCTTTGGCAGCTTTTTCACCATACTTTTCAACTAACTTAGCCTTCAAAATACGGAAAGCAATTGAAGGTTCTGTAGTTGTTCCTGATTTTGAAATAACGTTGATACTAAAGTCACGATCACCAATAACTTCAAGCAAATCAGCAAGATAGTTTGGAGAAATTGAATTACCTGCAAAGTAAACTTCTGGAACATCTTTGTTATTTTTAACGTTATAGAATGATGAACTTAGAAAATCAATAGCAGCACGGGCACCTAAGTAAGATCCACCAATACCGATTCCAATAAATACTTCTGAATCAGATTGAATCTTTTTAGCAGCCTTTTTAATGCGTGAAAACTCATCTTTATCGTAATCAACTGGAAGGTCGATGAAACCACGGAAGTCAGCACCGGCACCGGTACCCTTACGTAGTTCATCATCAGCAGCAGTTACAAGATTTTGCATTTCGCCGAGTTCGTTATCTTGAACAAACTTACTTAATTTTGAATCATCAAATTTAATATGTGTCATTTTCTCTCCTCCATTTATCCTAAATCTAGATTATCATTCTCAATGAAAATTTCAAATCTTTATGCGATTTTTCAGCCAATTTCCGACAAAATATATCAAATAACCGACAGCGGTTCCAACAGTGTTCAAAATAACGTCATCAATATCAGTTACTCCAGTGTTTAAAATAAATTGGAATCCTTCAATTGAAGTGGATATCAAAGCCCCTATTAATACGACTTTGAAAAATTTTCGGTCTTTTTTGCCTAATGCTGGAATGAAAAATCCCATTGGTACGAACCATATAATATTACCATATAAATTATAAAAGAAATCAATCAAAGACTTGGCATTTAGTAATTTTAATATCTGAACTAAAGGTACAGTATTGATCTGTGATAGCGGTCGATGCCAGTAGAACTTAAAATCCCATAAGAAATATCCATCCCGAAATACTGTTAATGCAAAAAGCAAGAATACATAAAAGGCGAATACCGTTACCCAGAATTCATGAGTAAAACTTGTCTTCTTATGTTTCCACTTAATCCAAATAAGTCTTAATATAATGAAGAAAAGCGTGTACAATATAGCTTTATCAGCACCATAAAAGGACAAGCGTATTAACGGGAAATGATTTATTCTTGTGGCATATTGGTTCGATACGTAATTGTATAACGGTCCCAAAAATATCATTTTTCTCATTCTTTCCCACTTTTTACTTAATACGTATTATACTAACAATTAAGCAATTTATTTAGAACAAATTAGATTTATTATAGAAATTTTACAAATAAGGGATTTTTTATGAATAAACTTAAAACATTTTTGAACAAACGTATTGGTTTTATGTGTCTTTTAGTCTTCTTTTTGTGGCTAAAAACCATCGTTGCCTACTACGCTGAATTTTCGCTGGGGTTAAATGATCCGTTACAACATTTGATTTTAATCATTAATCCTATTGCTACTACAGTCATTTTACTCAGTATAGCGTTATACATCAACAAGGCAATTATCTCATACATCGTTATGGGTGTTGTTTACATATTGGAAAATGTCTTGCTGTATTCCAATATTCTATACTATCGTGAATTTTCAGACTTCATTTCATTCAATACCATTGCAGGTGCATCAAAAGTTACTAAGGGACTTGGTGGTAGCAGCGCTAGTTTAATGCAAGGTCATGATTTTATTTATTTTTTAGACTTTGTTTTAATTGTAGTTTTATTTGCTAGTCGCTTTATAAAAATAGATAAAACTAAAATAAGAAAATTAACCGCTGTGGCTATTTCCACTTTTGGTATTTTTCTTTTCTCATTCAACTTAATGCTTGCTGAAACAAATCGTCCTCAATTACTTGGTAGACAATTTGACAATAGCTATATTGTTAAATATTTGGGATTCAACACATTCCTAGGTTATGACGCCATAAAGTCAGCTCAAAACAATCAAGTTAGATCGACTGCTGTCGGTACCGATATGGACAACGTACTAGATTATATCAATCAAAATTACGCTGCACCCAATAAGAATTATTTTGGTGAAGCTAAAGGTAAAAATATCATTATAATTCATTTGGAAAGTTTCCAACAATTCTTAATTGGGATGAAGGTCGATGATCAAGAGGTCACCCCATTTTTGAATAGTCTATACAATGACAAGAACACGATGTCATTTGATAATTTCTTCCATGAAGTTGGTAGTGGACGCACAAGTGATGCTGAAAACATGATGGAAACTTCACTTTTTGGACTCCAAGAAGGTTCTTTATTCACTAAACTTGGAACAGATAATACATTCCAAGCTGCTCCAGCAATCCTTAAGCAACAACAAAATTATACTAGTGCCGTCTTCCACGGTAATGTCGGTAGTTTCTGGAACAGAGATCATGTGTATAAAAATATGGGATATGACTATTTCTTTGATTCCAGCTACTTCAACCAAAATGATGATTCAAGTATTGGCTATGGTATGAAGGATAAACTAATGCTTTCTGAAAGTGTTAAATATCTAGAACAATTACAACAACCCTTCTATACCAAATTTATAACTGTAACAAACCACACCCCATATGATCTAGGTGATGAAGATCAAAGTGCAGATTTCACTAAACCTGATACTGGTACCACTGTCGTCGATAACTACTTTGAAACGGCGCACTACCTTGATTCTGCTCTAAAAGAATTCTTCCAGTATCTCAAGGATAGTGGTATCTATGATAATTCTATGATTGTCTTGTATGGTGACCACTACGGATTAAACGCATCCCAAGACAAAGTCGTTGCTCCAATGTTGGGATATGATACTAACAACAGTGACTTCAATGAAGTACAAATGCAACGGGTTCCTTTCATGATTCATATGAAGGGATTAAAGGGTGGTGTTAACCATGCCTATGGTGGTGAGATTGACGCTTTACCTACAATACTTCACTTGGCTGGAGTTAATACTAAGAACTACGTCCAATTAGGTACTGACTTATTATCCAAGAAACACAACGCAATTGTGGCCTTTAGAAATAAAGAGTTTGTCACAACTAAATACACCGTTATCAAAGGTGAAGAAGGAACACACATTGTTTATGACAATAGTACTGGCGAAGAGATTGATCTCAATCAAAACCCTCAACTCGCAAAAACAGTTGATAAGTGGCAAGAAGAAGTAAATAAGAGACTGAAGATATCAGATACTATTAATAACAAAAATCTACTAAGATTTTATACTCCAACCGGATTTACACCTGTTGATCCAAGTCAATATGACTATCAAAATGAGATACAAAAATTGGTTAAAACAAGAGATGATCTAGGTCTTAAATCAACTAGTGTATATTCGAAAAATGATAATAAATCAACAACACCACTCTATAACACTGATGCTCCAGAATTGAATGGTGATAGAACCTTTATCGATAGTTGGTCAAGTGTTATCAAGGAAAATAATGATGATGATTAAATGATGCACAAAAACTGGTAATCTACGTAAGTAAATTACCAGTTTTTGTGTGTACTATTAACTAGGTGCCTTATCCTTATCGATCTTTTTCTCATAACCTTCATCAAACAAGGTCACAGTGAATGTTGTACCCTCATTCAATTTACTCTTAACGTGAATTTCTCCGCCATGATTCTCGATCAACTGATGGACAATTGATAATCCTAATCCTGACTCACCGTATTTTCTATTCTTACGTGACGGATCAGCCTTATAATATCGATCCCAAATATTCTTAACTTGGTCTTCAGACATACCGACTCCAGTATCTTGAATCTTAAAAATCGATGCATGTTTATCATCAGCACGATACCCGGTTACTGTTATTTCACCATTATCAGTGAACTGTATAGAATTCTGCATGATATTAAACATAACTTGTACAAATCTATCATAATCAGCATACGTTTCCAATTCGTCCTCTGGAGTCTCAAGAATCAACTGGTCCCCTGACTCAGCGGATTTCTTCTGTAATTGTGAAACGATATCCCTTAAGGGAGCGTTAGCGTCAAAGACTCTCTTAGCTAACGTGATCTGATTAGTTCGAATCTTTTCATAGTCAAGGTTCTCATTGACCAATCGAATCAACCTATTGGTCTCGTTTCGCATAAGTTGAATACTTTGACCTTTAGATTCTTCTGGAATTGCATCATAAGCAAGACCCTCTAATAATCCATTAATGGTCGTTAAAGGAGTTCTCATCTCATGAGAGGCATCTGCCATGAATTCCTTTCTGCGTTGCTCTTGTCGCTTAATTTCCTTATCCGAGTCCTCTAGTGACTTAACCATGGTGTTGAAGTCATCAGCTAAATCATCAAGCTCATCTCTATTTTTACTTTCGATATGAACTGAGAAATCATTATCAGCAACCTTTTTGGTTGCACTACGCAATCTGTTAATACGATTAACTTGATAACGTGACAATAAGAAACTAAGAATGATTGCTGCTAACAGAGAAATCAATAAGGCAAAATACAATCGCCTATTTATTTCACCAATATTAGTCTGCAATTGACTAACATCTGAACCAGCCCAAACAGCAGCGACTAACTTACCATTTTGAAACCAAGGTGTTAATACATAAACATAACTCAAATTGTCTTTTTTGTTACTTAAATGTGGATTGTTGTCCGAGCTTTCAGGCTTTTGAATGTTACGAATAGTCTTTCCTTGTTTTAGCTTCTTCCAATAAGACTGTTTCAAGTGTAGCTTCACATTTGAAGGTGGTGTTGGATAGACTTGATCATTTTGATAGTCAAAAATTGCAAATTGAACATTTCTAGAAGATAAAACTTGCTCAACAGTCTTAATATTATCCCCTGTAATATTATGGATCTGTCCTGTTTTTGAATCGGTTTTGAGAGCTATTTTTTCCATATTTCCAGCATAACTCTCAAGATCCTTATAAGTTCGATTATATTCCGAAGTAGTAGAAGTACTAGTTACAGAGTACAAAATAATACCTAATGTTGTAAGGATTACGATCAAAAAACTTAGCATATTTTGATAAATTAACTTCATTTTTTAATCTACCTTACGTCCAGAATCATCAAACTTATACCCCACACCCCAGACAGTTTCAATAACTTGTGGACCTACTTTTTCAATCTTTTGTCGCAACTTTTTGATATGAGCATCGACAGTTCTTTCTTCACCGAAATAATCATAGTCCCAAACTTGTTCCAGTAATTGCTCACGTGAGAAGACTTGTTTTGGTTTACTTGCTAATGTCTTTAATAAATCAAACTCCTTAGGTGTTAAATCAGGAATTTCATTATCACCTAAGAATGCTTCACGGGTACTAGAATTCAGCTTGAAATAACCTGTATTAACGTCGAATCCATCACTTGTCGATGAATCATCAGAGACTGCTGTAGTATTCTTTGAAGCTTCTTCAGCGACACTTTCGTTACGGCGATGAATTGCCTTCATTCTAGCAATCAATGTGATTGGACTGAATGGCTTTGTAACATAATCATCAGCTCCAAATTCTAAGCCAAGTACTTGATCACTCTCAGTGTCACGTGCTGTAAGCATGATTATTGGGACAGTTTTAGAGACCTTACGGATCTCTTTAGCGACCTCCATACCGTCTTTTCCCGGAAGGTTAAGGTCTAAGGTGATCATGTCCCAATCATCAGGCGTTTCATTGAACATATCAACGGCTTCGTTCCCATCATAAGCAAAATGAGCGTCCCAATTTTCTTTCTGGAAAAACATACTCATCATTTCTGATACCGATTTGTTATCTTCAATCATTAAAATTTTCATTTACGTTCACTCCATCTACTTTCGAATTAAGACTATTACTATCATGATAAACTTGATACTATGTATTTAGTATAAAAAATATAAATAAGTTGGTGATTTCTTGAATAATAATTATAAAGGTACTGTATTCTTTGATTTAGATGGAACACTTCTTAACGCCAATTCCAAAATGGATCCAGACGTCTCACAAGCTGTCCATAAACTTCGTGACAATGGCTATCTGCCAGTCATTAGTACCGGACGTGCTCCAAACGAAATTTTGCAAGTGACTGGTCCAACTGGTATTGATACTTATGTAACCTTCAATGGTGCACTAGTTGAATCTGCTGGTAAAGTTATTTACAAAAAAATAATCTCTCCAGAAACAGTCGCAAAAGTTATCGAAAAAGCAAAAGAATATAATGATATTATCACAATGCACTCGATTGATAAAACACGTTCCACTTTTACAAGCAAATTTATGTCAGAGTTTTATAAAACCGTTAAAATTCCAGAACCAATAGTCGATCCTAAGTTTTATGAAAAAGAAGAACTTCCAATGATCCTGGTAGTTACACCAGACGGACCAGAACGATACTCCAATGTATTCGACGAATTGACATTCTACAAAACTGGTCCTTACGCCATCGATACAATTTCAAAAGGTGTCACTAAAATGAATGGAATCAAACACCTTTTGAGCGGGTTAGAACTAGATCAAAAGCCAGTATATGCTTTTGGCGATGGTCCAAATGATCTCTCAATGATTCAAGAGATTCAACACAGTGTCGCCATGGGAAATGGTATCGATTCAGTTAAGGAAGCAGCAGAATATATAACATCTGCAAATACTGACAACGGTATTATCAATGGATTGAAACATTACAATCTTATCTAATTAAAGCTGGGAAAATATCCCAGCTTTTTTTGTCTAAACGATTATGACAACTTTACCCATCATGTGGCCAGACTCAACTAACTCAGTTGCTTTAGTTAAAGTATCAACATTCAAACCATGAAATACATTGGTAGTGGTGGACTTAATTGTACCATTGTCCAGTTCTTTAGCTAGCTTAGACAGATAATCTCCTTGAGTAGTCATAGAATCCAAATTGTAAAATGATTTGGTAAACATCCACTCCCAAGCAAAATCAACAGACTTTTGCTTAAGATCACCTATTTGAGAATTATTTAAGTTCGTAATTGTTGCGAATATTCCAAACGGCTTGATCAATTCAACTATTTCTCTCCAATGTGGGTCATTATCACTCAATCCCAAAATGTAATCAACATTGCTTATACCAAGTTCATGAAGCTGCTTGATCAAGTCCTCATGATGATTGACAACTATATCGGCTCCAAGATTTTTTACCCAGTTTACTTTCTCTTCTGTGGAAGCTGTAGCAATGACTTTTAATCCAGCTTTTTTAGCCAGTTGTATAGCAATTGATCCAACACCACCGGCACCATTTATAATCAAAACAGTTTTGTTACTGTTATTAGCCTTAGGATCAATATGAAGTTTCTCATATAACAATTCACTAGCAGTAAGAGTTACCAATGGCATAGCGGCACTTTCTTCAATAGATGTTGTCTTTGGTGCTAATGCCACGATTCGTTCATCAATCAATTCATACTCTTGATAACTTCCGTCCCGGGAATGATCACCTGCAAAAAAGACTTTATCACCAAGATTGAACTTATCAGCCTTTTCCCCGGTCGCAACTACTTCCCCATATCCATCAAAGCCAAGGATCAATGGTTTATCTCCATTTTTAAATCCTTTTCTAGTAGCTATGTCGACTGGATTAATTGATAGTCCTTTAATTTTAACTAGAATATCTGTACCAGTTGGACTTGGAGTATCTTTTTCAAATTCTTTTAAACTGCTTAATTTATCATTCGTTACACCATACATCTTCATATGATCACCTCTGGATTTCATTTTACAACAAAAATAGAGCATGACCTAATAGGTCATACTCCATATAAAATAAGTCCCCAAGACTTACTTTTAGACAATTTCAACTGTGGCACTAGTAATTCCATAAGAAGGAATCATACTATTTGGCATGGCAACATCAATTTGATAAGGATTGCTATAAGCAAATGTTCCTGTATCATTAACTGTTCTGTACCAAACATCACCTTGTGAAGTTGTTATTTTCAAGCGAGATCCACGTGGGATAACGCCTAGATTTGTTGCGACACCACTGTAACCCATATCTGATCCAAGTACTGCTGGATCATAAAAACTAATTTTGAAAGTACCAACAGTTCTTGATGTAGATGTAGTTTCTGTTGGTGCTTCTTGTGCAGCTTGAACTACAGCTTGTGTATTTGTTTGTGCTTGCTGTTGTTCAGCTTCAATCGCTTGATCCTCTAATGTCACTGCATCAACTTGATCTGTTTTATCAGATTGTATTGTAGTGACATCTTGCATATTATAGTCTTTTTCGCTATTTTCAATTCCAGGAATAAATTCTCTATTACCTGCTAGAGAGATCTTCTTGTTAAAATTATCAACTTTGTCCTTGGATATTTTTGACAAGTTGGATACATTTAAGAAGTCCCCCGCATTACTTACCTCTTGATTATTGTTTTGAGCGTCAGCTTGAACAGTAGTATAACCTATTAATCCGACTAGCATTAATCCTACGAAAAATAATGCGTCTAATTTAAATTGCTTTATCAACTAATCCCCCCGATATTCTTAACCACAAGGAAGAACTATACAAGATGAATGTTTCAGTTGTATTACACGCAGAATAAAAAAATCATCTGATAAGTCATTTTTGTAATATTTATGTAATGAAGTTCAAAATATTGATTTTTAATTCTAATATTTTACACATTTTCTAAAAATCGGGAATTTAATACTTTTCTCACGTTTATAGAATTTACATAAAAAAAGAATATTACAAATTACGAGAACAATTATTTGTCAAAAAAAACTTATCATGATAATTTGGATATATAAGGAATTGGAGGAAAAAATATGTCAAAAAAAGTTGCTGTTCTAGTAGGTAGTTTAAGAAAGGGTTCATTCTCACGCCAAATTGCTAATAACTTGGTAGAAATGTTCCCAAGTGATTACGAACCAGAGTTTGTTGAAATTGGTGATTTACCACTATATAATGAGGATCTTGATACACCAGGAAACACTCCTGCTGCCTGGACAAAGTTCAGAGATCAAATGAAAGAAGTTAGTGGTGTATTATTTGTAACACCTGAATATAATCGTTCAGTACCCGGTGGATTGAAGAATGCTATCGATGTCGGTTCACGTCCATACGGTGAAAGTATCTGGGATAAAAAGCCAGCAGCAGTCGTATCTGTATCACCTGGTGCTATTAGTGGTTTTGGTTCAAACCATCACTTACGTCAATCATTGGTATTCTTAAATATGCCAACACTTCAACAACCAGAAGCATATCTTGGTAATGTTACAAATATGCTTGATGAAAACGGCAAGGTTTCTGAGAAGTCAGTTGGATTCTTACAAAGTATTGTTGATGCTTATGTGGAATTGTTAAACCGTTATTAATATAAATGCTATTAAAAAATGACTGAAATCAAAACGATTTCGGTCATTTTTATTTACCCAAAATAAGAATCCAATTCCATATTCTGATTATATTTAATTTCCCCTAATCCATTTTCCTTTGCAAAACGATCGGTTCGCATAACAACATTCAAAATACGCATGGCTGATTTCTGTAAATCACCTATATACAAGTCGTTATTATCTTTCCAATTACCTTTCAGTAACAAGGTATTATCGTCAATAATCTGAACTGTACCATTAAGAATTGACCTTTTCATACTTTCATTAATTTTTTCAGTGATATTCACTCGAATGTAATTGTCACCATCTGCTGCAAGCTCAAAGTCATTCCACAGATTATTGTACTTTTGTTTAAATGTTTCTACATCAAATGATTTGCGAATTGAAATACTTCCATCATCGTCGAACTCTGGACGTAGGTTGTCTACAGCTGAAAATAACTTATCTTGTGAACCACCCGGCATTATTAAGTCATTGCCTGAATGCATACTGTGGACTGGATCAGCTAGACTAAACCAATCTGTCATTACCAATCCTTGAAAATTCCACTCATCCCTCAAAACATTAGTTAATAACTCATAATTCTCTCCAGAATAAATTCCATTAACCTTGTTATATGAAGACATGATTCCCATAGGCTGAGCTGATTTGACAGCTATTTCAAAGTTCTTGAGATAAATTTCTCTAAGTGCCTGTTCACCTATGATACTGTCACCAGTATTTCGTTTGGTTTCTTGGTTATTGCCCAAGAAATGTTTTATTACTACACCTATACCAGTGTGGCTTTGAACACCAAGCGTTTCTGCTGTTGCCATTGTTCCTGACAAGAGTGGATCTTCTGAGAAATATTCAAAGTTACGACCACCAAGTGGATTTCTGTGAATATTCATACCCGGTGCTAGCCACATTGTGACTCCAAACTCCTTCATCTCGTTACCAATTGCAACTCCGACTTGTTTAACAATATCTTGATTCCAAGTCTGTGCTAACATGGTCCCAATAGGCCAAGCAGTGGCATATTGAAAGTGTGTCTTACCATCTTTCTTATACTCTGGACTAAGCCTCAAACCAGCTGGACCATCGGCATTTACTGTTGCTGGTATTCCAACACGTTTATTACCAGTAGTTTCACCCGCAGCACCAAAAACTAGTTGTGAAGCATTACCTACCATGCTCCCACTGTTATTGGATTTCCATGATCCTTCTACCAAGTCAATTAATTCTTGTTTAGATAAATTACCTACAAATTCCTTTAATGAGATTTTTCTATGAAGGACATCTATTAATTTCATTTGTTGCAATTCAGGTACATTCTCTATCGTTTCATTAAATCCTTTACCTGGTAATTTAGTATCTTCATCACTAGAATAAGTTTTCACTTCATTGTAGTCTGTATACTTGATCTCTGGTGCCTTTTCAAAATTCTTAGCTTTGAGGAGTATAAATGGAACACCACCTACTTGTTCTAATAAAACTTTATTATCTTTAATTTCTGTTGGATCTACAAGTGGTGCTAATTTATGCTCAAATTGTCTTAAAATAACCTTTTCGTCAAGTTTTAATTTACCTACTACGGTAGTATTTCTAGAACTATTTCCCACTCTAATTAAATAAGTACCTGGAATCATTACTAGTTGAGCATTTTTTTGATCGTAAACTGCAAGATTTTTAGTATCAAAACTCATATTCAACTTTTGATAACCACTTGGCTTCAATAGATCAGTTTTAGCATATGCTTGTAGACTCTGATATGGAGTTGAAATTTCTGATTGAGGATTGGAAACATACAATTGTACGACTTCCTTACCAGAAAAAGTCTCGCTAGAATTTTGAACGTTTATACTAACATCAATTTTTTGTTCATTACCAGATATCTTAACCGTATCTATTAAAAACTTAGCATAACTCAGCCCAAATCCGAATTCATATCTAGGGGTAATATTGAAACTATCAAAATATCTATAACCAACATAAATACCTTCGTTATAACGAGGGTTCTTTTCACCAAAATATTTAGCAGAAGGATAGTCTTCATAGTTAAAAGCCCAAGTATCTGTCAGCTTACCACTTGGAATTACTGAACCATCTAGAACTTCAGCAACTGCTTCACCAGCAGCCATGCCAGGTTGTGATATCAACAAGACACTATCTAACAAAGGACATTTCTCAATAAAATCAGTATCAATTACACCACCGACATTTAATAAAAGAATACTCTTTTGATAATATTCACTAAAAAGTTTGATATTGGATAATTCATTATCTGTTAGCTGATAATCACCCTTTTCATTCTTCCTATCTTGACCCTCACCAGAACTACGTGAAATAACATAGATTCCTATGGGTGCGTCAACAAACTCACCTATTTCCATATCGTCCATTGAAAAGGCTGGTGCAAGTAATGACATTAATGAGTCATCTAAATTATCATAATATTCTTTTTTCTTGGAATCATAATATTTTTGAA
Source organism: Companilactobacillus allii (assembly GCF_001971585.1). Lineage (NCBI taxonomy): Bacteria > Bacillati > Bacillota > Bacilli > Lactobacillales > Lactobacillaceae > Companilactobacillus > Companilactobacillus allii. The sequence continues at coordinate 2,461,657 of NZ_CP019323.1, forward strand.
ATCTCATTAACCAACTCTTATTGGCGATTTCAAAGTTGTCCGCTTCAAGTCCCTCTATAATAGAAGAAACATGACGCTGGTTCACGTCACCTGAGCCTGTACCACCTTTTACAGTAGCAAAAGAACCACTTCCATAGAGTGCAACTTTTTTGTTACGTAACGGCAAAGCTTTATTCTCATTTTGCAGTAAAACCATACCATCTTGAGCTACTTTTTTAGATAAATTCAAATTATTGATTTCTCTTTGTGACATACTTTGTTCCATTAAATAATCACTCCTTAAACAAGTCGCATGAGACACCTTACACTTGATTTTACACTTTTTACATTCTATTTCTTATATTTCATAATTCTCTTGATCACAAATTTATTTATCAAATAAATAATAACAATTATTATTATAGCAATTATTATTTCACTGAAAATAAAACTCAGACCCATACTTTGTTTTAAAAAACTTAGGATAGGATTATTGATAACAACGATTAGGACCATTGCCAATATTATATCTATAGTCAGGGTATTCATATTTAACCTCCAGATAACTACAATTATAATCCAACAAAAACCTGTATAATATAGCTAGAAAGTAATTTGAGGTGACTATATGTTAAAAGGTAAACATATTACTATTTACGTTACAGGCGGCATCGCCGTTTATAAATCATTAAATATTGTTCGTGAATTAATAAAAAATCAAGCAGAAGTTCAGGTTGTAATGACGAAGGCTGCTCAGAAATTCGTTACTCCACTAACTTTTGCCACATTGAGTCAACGTCCTGTCTTAACTGATAATTTCAGTGCCCAATCATCACAAGATGACTTCATCCCTCATATAAAACTGGCTCGTTGGACTGATTTAGCTGTTGTTGTACCTGCTACAGCAAATATCATTGGAAAACTTGCCAATGGAATTGCCGATGATTTAACATCAACTACACTGATGGCAACTGATTCACCTAAGTTGATTTTCCCGACTATGAATACAACTATGTGGGAAAATCCAGCCGTTCAAAACAATATAAACAAACTAAGCTTAATGGATATAAAAATCGTTGATCCTGACTCTGGATTCCTTGCTGAAGGAGAAAGTGGAAAAGGAAGATTACCAGAGCTAAACACTATCATGGTAGAAATCTTCAAAATGTTCACTAAACCTGTCTTAGCTGGAGTGAATGTAATTGTAACCGCAGGTGGAACAAAAGAGGCACTCGACCCAGTACGTTTCATAGGAAACAATTCATCTGGTAAAATGGGAATTGCCATGGCTAATGTTGCGGCTGATATGGGAGCGCACGTTACTTTGATCAGTACGGTTCATGATTATTTAAATTCGCCCAATATTGATGAGATTCAGGTTAATACTGCTGTTGAAATGAAAGAATCATTAGAAAAAGTATTCCCCAAAAATGACGTTCTAATCATGGCAGCTGCTGTCTCTGACTTTAGACCAATGCATAAATCCACTCAGAAAATCAAAAAAGATGCTGACAAGGATTTGTATACCATTCAATTACAAAAAAATCCTGATATTTTGAAAGAAATTTCTAAGAAGAAGGACAAACAATTTGTCGTGGGATTTGCGGCTGAAACTGAAAATCTCATCCCTTATGCAAAGAAAAAATTGTACGAAAAAAATGTAGACATGATCCTAGCTAATGATGTATCAAAAGCTGGTTCTGGTTTCAACGTTGATACTAACGAAATAACTTTGATCAGACGAGATAAAGAACCAGAAACCTGGCCTTTGATGTCCAAGAACGACATTGCCGCTAAGTTTTGGGAATATTACGATGAACATATTAAATAGTCAAAAAAACACCGAAGATAAATTCTATCAAACAAACTACGTTTGAAGGAATTATCTTCGGTGTTTTAGTGAATAAGTATTTTATACTGGATTTTTTGAATCAGTATAGTAAATTGGATCCGGCATATCAAAGTCATATGAATCAAGCCAACTAAGGATTTGTTTACCTAAGTCATTAGCCATACTACTAGAAACCATGATCTGCTTTTGAGAAATATGATTAACATGTACTCCAGAACTAATAGTACAGCTGCCTGGTAACTTGGATTGAATTATCGTTCCAATGCGTTTTGCCAGGACGTCATCTTTGTGCAATCGTCCATCATGACTTGGAAAACGTATCGTCTGCATATCAGTATCCGAAGTCAAAGTTGTGACTGTTCCAATATGGGGATTATCTCCACCGATTACTTCAATTAGAATATCTTTACCAATAGTTGAAACATTGGCAGTCATAGTATAATTTTCTTTTGTAATGTTAAATCTTGGCATCAAATCCCCTCCCAACGTCCAGTGGACTCACTATCAATTCCCAACGCATCAAATATTTTCATTGTTTGATGATCAACTAAATCTTGAATTGTTTTGGGATGATTATAAAAAGCTGGGATTGGTGGAATCATTTGTACTCCCATCTTTGACAACTTAGTCATATTCTCCAAATGGATCGTATTCAGTGGCGTTTCACGTGGCACCATAATAAGTTTTCTTTGTTCTTTCAAAGTAACATCTGCCGCACGCGAGATCAAATTATCACCTATACCAACTGCGATACTGGCAACTGTCTTCATGCTTGCAGGTACAATGACCATTCCATCAGTCAAAAACGAACCACTGGCTATAGTGGCACCCAGATCACTGTCGTTATAATAAAAATCAAGCATGTTACGAATTTCTTCTAATGAGTAATCTGTTTCTAGTTGAAGGTTCTTTTTGGCCCAAGCACTAAATATACCGTGAGTTTCCACATTAGGAACTTTTTTTAACTTCTTAATTAAATCTATAGCATACACGGTACCTGATGCACCAGTTACTCCGATGACAATTTTCTTCTTACGATTAGGCAAATAAATCACTCCTTATTATTCCAAATATTTCTTCCAGTCTGATACCTTTTTAAAGCTAGCACGTTTGAATTGATCTGACATATCAAATGGTACAGTCCCATCAAAGATTGTCTTTGAACTCATTCCACGAAAACGTATTGATTTGGGATCATATTGTGGTCTCTCAGATGGATCTAATGGATGATTTCTCATCCCAGGTAATACCATAATATCTTGGTCACCTTGAAACCTTGTATTCAATGTCCAAATAACATCATTCATATCGAATATATCAACATCTTCATCGACTAAAATAACCGTTTTCAATTCTTTGAACGCTGACAAGGCAAGAATTGCAGCCTGCTTTTGGATTCCTTCATCTGCCTCACTATCCTTGTGAATTTGCATGATAGTCATTAATTTACCACCACCTGCTGGTGGATTGTATACATTAACGACCTTACCAGGAATCGCTCTGTCAACAAGCTCTAGAATACTTGCTTCAGTAGGGATTCCGGCCATTGAGACATGTTCTTCACTAGGTCCAATTGTTGTCTGCATAATTGGATTATCTTTTCTATGCGTGATTGCTTTAACCTTTACAACATTAACAGCTGGATTAGCATCCCCATCATAACCTGGGAATTCTGGCATTGCCTTGCCAGTGTTAGTATTAATATCTTCTTGCATCGTTTCATTAGGCATGATCTCAGCCTCTACAACATACTCTGCACGAGCGATTGCGTTCTCATTAACAGCCACACCGTCAACGATTTGTACCGGTTGATTACGTAGTGCTCCAGCGACCCACAATTCATTGTATCCAAGTGGAGTTGTAGGTGGCTCAAACGTTGCTCCAATGGTAATTGCTGGATCTAGGCCAATGTTTATCGTAATCGGCATTGGTTTATTTAATTTTTCAAATTGCTTTTGGAAGTGTCCGATGTGTCTGCCACCAGGCATGATATACATGCCAATTGTGTCCTTATCCTCAAGAACCATACGGTGAATAGTAACATCACTCATAGTCTTATCAGGGTCTGAACCAAATACAACTCCCATCGTAATATATGGACCAGCATCGTATTCAGTATTTGTTGGAGCTGGCAAAATCTTTCTAATATCAAAATCTTTATCAGTTGCTAAATGAACTATTTCTTGAGATGGAGCATCCTTTTTTGAAACCTTAACTGGTTTAACTGGATTTTCAACAGAATCCTTCAATAAACGACCTAATGTCTTATAATCATGATGCAAAATCATCCCATCACGCTTACGACTTGCCATAGCACCAATGAGTACACGAGTACCAGGAAACCCTTTGACATTTTCAAACATCATTGCGGGACCCTCTCTAGTCGGTCTCTCAACTGTACCACCAGCACCGATATAACGATAAACTCCAGATAATTCTGCATCAGGATCTACCTCAACATTAGTTTCATGATATTGACCTGGTTGTTGTTTTAATTCCTCAATAACTTTTCTTAAATCATATGGTTGATCAGTCATCAAATGACCTCCTTTAATTCATAAGTTAATTGTAGGTTGATCTTTACTTTAGAACAATTCAAAAACAAGCAAAAAGCATTCCATATTGGAATGCTTTATTTGATATTATTCTTAATGAACTTCCAGAAAACTTCAGACGCCTCCGAATGCTTACCTTTCTTGCGAAAAAAGCCCAATTCATTTTCAACATTACTAGTTATAGGGACTGTAACAAAATTATTATTCTTGAAGCTCTTAACAGTCTTCTCCATTAATATCGAAATCCCCATATTATTCTCTACCATTTGCATTATTAAATCGACACGTGAACCTTCATACATTACTTTTGGATTGAATCCAGCATTATGGCATAGATCCGTCACAGGCGTGTACAAATTAGTCGATTTACCTAATATGAGGAAATTATCATGCGCTAAGTCTTCTATATCTAACTTATTTAATTTAGCATATTTGTGGTGTTTAGGCAGTACCGCAACAAAGCTATCAAACTCCATGGGAATATATTCTAACTTGTCATCATCAAACGAAAACGTTCTGGCAAATATCATTTCACACTTATCAGATTTCAATGCAGTAAATAAGTTATTGCTCTCTTCTTCCTTAAGTTGAACGTGAATCTCTGGATGTTGCTTCAAGAATTGAGTAATCAAATTGAAGCTTTGGTAGTTTGGCATAGTCGGAATAGTATACATCTCAATGGTTAAATTTTTAGCATCTTGATAATCATTCAAGTCATGTTGAAGATTTGTAAAATCATCGATTATTTTTTGCGCATGTGGCAAAATAATCCTACCTTCATTTGTTAATTCAATTTTGCGATGTTCTCTTTTAAACAATGAGACTGATAATTCTTTTTCCAATGACAAAATTTGTTTAGAGATATTACTTTGGGTTGTATAAAAGTTTTCAGCAGTATCAGTATAATTAAACGTTTTAGAAAGATCTACAAATATTTCTAATCGATGAATATTCATTCAACTAATATCCCCTATTCCGTTTTAGAATACTATAACATAATCGTTGAATCCCACTGTTTTTCAACCATAATTCTTTTTCTACTCAAACTTGCAGTGAAAACGCGTGCCAAAGCACAATTTTCTCCATATAAGAACAAAAAAAACGATATTTACTTACGTAAATACCGATTTTTTATTCTTATAAACGAGAACTGATCGTGTTTTGTCACACTCTGCTAAATTTACTTAGTAGAATCAGCCTTATCATCATCGTCATCTGATGACTTAACTTGTTCAATATTCTTATCTGGTTTCTTAGTTCTATGCATTCTATTTTCGTGCCACATCGTCAAACTGATCAACGATGATAACGTTAATGGAAGGAATATGACTAAGATTATTAATCCAAAGATAACACCTAATGCAACTTGAATTAATGTTGTAACACCTGAAGGAATCAAGGCGGCAAATGTACCACTCAATATGATAGCAGCTGATATAACAACCGCACCAATTGCTGTAGCAGCATTCAACATTCTATCCTTCAAATCATGATCCGTCTCATCTCGGAATCTTACCATCAAGAAGATACTGTAATCAACACCCAATGCCATCAACATGATAAATGTGAAGAATGGTGTATTCCAACTTAGTAACGCATCACCTAAGACAAACTTAGATACAACACGTGTAATACCAAGTGAGATCTCATATGCTAATAACAATGTACCAATAATTGTCATAGGTTGAAGGATCGACTCTGTAACAACGATCAAGGCAATACCAATACCGATTGTCATAATCAATGCTGTACGTCCAAAGTCACCATTGGCAAGTTTTCTTGTATCATTGTTCTCTGATGTTTGACCACCAAAGGCAACAGTAGCATTCTTCAATACACCATGTTTCAATCTAGCATCTGTATCTGATTGAATTGTCTTCAATTGTTTAGAAGTCTTATCACTGTTTGGATCACCCTTGAATACAAGTGTGATAGAAGCAATTTTACGATTACTACTCATGTAATTATCAAGAGCTGGTTTAAATTCACTACTCTTAATAGTGTCTTTAGGTAAGTAGAATGTATTACCGACATATGATGTACGCAATCCATCTAGATATGTCTTCATAGTTGCGTTACCTGAGGCTAATGAATCAAGACCATCACTAGCAGAGCTTAATCCTGATTGTAGTTGTGTTACTTGTGTAGCCATTGATTGTAATTGTGTGTTCATTTCTTGAACACCAGTATTAACTTGTGTAGCACCACTTGCTACACTTTGACCACCACTTGTTAATGTTGAGTTTGAAGCAACTAATGTACTTGTTCCACTAGACAACGTAGACATACCGGCAGTCAAAGTTGGAATTTGATTTTGTAGTTGTGACATACCACTAGAAACAGCAGATGATCCAGTACTCAATTGACCAATTGCACCTTGTAACTGTGTCATTTCAGCAGCTGCAGTTGAAGTATCTTGTCCACTTGCTGCCAACAATGTAAGTATCTGTGTGGCTTGTGATGACAATGCAGTCATCTGACTTTGTAGTTGTGAAAGTCCACTAGAAAGCTGTTGAGAACTACTTGTAAGAGTGGAAACACCACTTGTTAAAGTAGGCATTTGACTACTTGCACTTTGTAGACCTGAATTAACTTGTGAAACACCACTAGTGTACTGATCAATACCACTTGATAGTGTTTGAGCACCAGTCTGTAATTGACTAGTTCCATCGGCTAATTCTTGAACTTGAGCTGTACTTCCAGAGATATTAGCACTAGTAAGTTGTGAATTAGCTGAATTCAAACCAGATTTGATTTCTTGAATACCCTTAGATGAAGTCTTCAAACCATCTGTAATAGTTGTTAATTGACTCTTTAGATACATACTCTTAATCTTATCTCCACCTGGTTGAGTTGCTGAAGCAACTGTCTTAACACCGGGTTCTTTTTTAAGATATTGAGTCAAATCATCAATTGCGGCAAGTCTTGATTGTGTATCAAGTTTCTTACTGTTTTGAATATATATTGTAACTGGAGCTGACATACCTTTACTAAAGTGATCTTGAATTACTTCATAACCTTTTTTAGCTTCATATGAATTAGGAACTTCGTCAGCGTTATTAAAGTTCAACGTTGTATTTGAATTGACTAAGAATGGAACACCAACAATTGCAATGATTGCTAAGATCACAACTGGGTATGCAAGAGCTGATCTTGATAATCCATACCATAGACGACTCTTACCACGTGCACCAGAAATCTTGCTTGGCCAAAACATCTTAGCTCCAAGTGTTTCCATAAAGAACATGTTAAGTGTTAGAAGTACCATTAATAGAACTAAGATACCAATAGCAACACCAACAGCACTTTGATAGAAGGAGAATTTGGCTAGAGACAATACAGAGAATCCAATTAGAACTGAGATACCACTGTATAAAATAGTTCTACCACCATGACGTTGAGCATCATGAGCGGCTTCAACTGCCGACATTCCCCGGGCTAGGGCCCCCTTGAAGTAATTATATAGTAGGATATTGTAATCAGTACCAATACCGAATAATACAACCACTAAGAACACTTGCGTGAAGTTAGATAGTGGGAAATTATATTTTTGAGCCAAATTCATTATTATGCTCAATGATGTAACAAAGGCTACACCAACATTTAATAATGAAATCAATGGAACAATTGGTGAACGGAAGACGATAATCAAGACGATGAAGATAAAGATAACCGCGATAACTTCAGTCTTTTGAATTCCTTTTTCTGTGACAGATGTAAATTCATCATTTAAGGCATCTGAACCTGTAACATAGGTCTTAACGCCATCCATCTTCAATTGTTTTTGAAGTTCATTTACTTGCTTACTTACAGTTCCACTACTGTTAACAGTAATTTGAGCTAATTGAGTAGACTTATCTTTTGAGATAAGTTGCTTTTTAGTTTGAGCATTCTCACTAGGACTCATTACTTTTTGAATCGTAAGTGAATTTTTATTCTCAAGCTTACTCAATTTATGAGTAATTTTCTTTGATTGCGCAGCGGTAAATTTATTATTCCCGTTATTATTAAACACCGCTGTATAAGTACGAACTGATTTATTTCCATTCGCCTTTTTTTCAATCCTAGAAGCCTGTTGACTTTCTACATAGCTAGGTAAAGTAATATTACCCTTATCCCTTACCAGTTGTGATACGTTTGGCATCGCAAGAATTGCGACAAGCACAACGATTATCCACCCAACAAGTGCGAGCGTATATTTTTTGGTTATCCGCTTCATACCCACATCTCCCTTAAATTCTAAAATACTCATAACTTTACTTTATGTAAAATTATTGACACATGTCAAAATACAAGTTACATCATAAAATTAATGTCAAAATTAGGCAAGAGACAATCTTTTTATAAATGTTTATATCTGGACATTTTATTGCATATTGTCTAAATATGTAATGAAAAAACAAAATAATTGATGAAAATAACAAATACTTTGAAAATACGCAATCGCTTTCATTCCAAAAGTGAATTATTCTTTTTGCACTTGTAAAAATTTATACTTATGTTAAAGTCTGTTTAGTTGAACTAATCAGTTTATACAAGTTTTAGAGGGTGGGACTATTAATGAAAATAGACGTTACACAGCACTTGACGCTTGGTGCAACTAGAACTCTAAAAGCGTTTAGAGAAGCCATGTTTGAGACCCTTGGTGAAAAAGAATTTGACAAGATTACGGTCAATGATATTTGTAAAAAAAGTGAATATCCACGTGCAACTTTTTACAATTACTTTGATGATAAATATGATCTATTACAATACTTATGGTCTTACATTGGAAAAGATATTTTATCAAAAATCCCCAAAAATATTACTGAAGAAAAAGGTATTATTAAAATATTTAATTTACTTTTAGATTTCTTCAATGATCATCAAGAATTATTAACGAATGTAACAAAAAATAACGGTGTTAATTCCCATCTATGGCATAGCATGTCAGGATATCTTCGTCATGAAGCTAACATATTGGTCTATGAGTATTCTGCTGAAAATGACCAAGTAAAGGTACCTGTTAAATTACTGGCACGTTTTTACAGCGATTTGATCATTGCCGTTTTGGAATGGTGCTTATTCGAACAACCTAACATAGATAAGAAAACTGCTGACAAGTATCTAACCAGCTTACTGAATGGTGGTTTTACCGCATAAAAAAGTTCTTCAATCCAACAAACGGATTGAAGAATTTTTTTAGTTCATATCTGGTTGTTCCATTAATAACCACAACACTAAATATGCGATGATACCTGGGAATACCGGTGTTAATGACAAAATCACATATAACACTCGGCCAATTGCTGGATCCCAATCATATTTTTCACAGAAACCAGCAACAACTCCACCTATGAGTTGGTTATTTTTAGAACGCTTAATTGGAATATGCATAATCTTTCCCCCTGTCTTTAGTAATATAATATTATACCGATTCTTTTATGTACATCGAAATACCTTACAAATATCTTACAATTTGTCATCTTATAATTACTTGACTAAGATCAATGATAGTGCTTACAAAAAATATTGTTTCTATCCACATTTATAGTGGAAATTTGTGCTGAAATGCAATTTTTTTCTACTCAAACTTGCAGCTAAAACGCGTGACAAAACGCAACTTTTTCCGTTTAGTTCAAAAAGTTTGTGCATAACTTTTTTTCTACTCAAACTTGCGGCTGAAACGCGTGACAAAACGCAACTTTTTCCGTTTAGTTCAAAAAAGCCCAGCATTTACTACCGTAAATGCCGGACTTTTTAGTACTATACTCGAAAGCTGACCGCGTTTTATCACGCTCTTTTATTGCAATACTTTATAATTCCAAGCTGGTTTCTCGTAATCTCCGTATACTTCTTTGATTTTCTTAGCGATTTCAGCTGATTGGTAAGCCTTAACGATTTTCTTATAAGTTTTGTTATTTTTATCTTTCTTATTAGCTGAAATTATATTAACATATGGCTTTGATTTTGCAGTGATTTTCTCTCTGTAAACAGCCTTTTTGGGATTCAACTTAGCATCATTAGCTACACCACTATTAACAACTGAGGCAGTTACATCCCCCATTGAACGTGCTGTTTGTGCAGCATCAAGTTGTTTGATATTTAGGTTCAACTTGTTTTCTGTAATATCTTTTGGTGTTGGTAATGCAGCTTTATCTAGCTTGATCAATCCAGCACTCTCAAGTAATTGAAGAGCACGTCCTTCATTAGTTGCATCATTAGGAACGGCAATTGAATCGCCTTCTTTGATCTCACTTAAATTACTGATTTTCTTTGAATACAAAGCCATTGGAGCAATAACTGTATCACCAATACTTACAATATTTGTATGATGTGTCTTATTCCAATTATTTTGGAAGTATACTGTTTGAAATGCATTCAAATCAACTTCACCTTGATCTAGGGCTGTATTAGGCTGACTATAGTCACTGAACTCCACAAGTTTTACTTTGATATTCTCTTTTGCTAGTTTCTTATTTACTGCTTTCCAAACACGATCATCAGAACCTGTAATACCGACCTTTACTGTTGTTACTTTATTGGCTGCTGAACTATTTCCACAACCAGCCAGTATAAATACTGACAGTGCAGTTAGAAGTACTGCAAAAATCCCTTTAATTTTTTTGTTCATAATCTCAATCCTCTTATTTCTTTCAAAATACCCTATTTTTTTGTACACAAAAAGCCGCTTATTTATAAGCGACTTTTTTGAGTCGCACAATATCTCAATAAATTTTCAATATGTGCTTATTAGTGCTCGAGCTTTCTAACTGCGAAATCACCAATACCTTGAATTACAAAGACTAGTACTAGGATCAAAAGCATAGATACGATCGTAACATCATTTTCAAAACGTTGATAACCAACTGAGATGGCCATGTTACCTAAACCACCACCACCAACGGCACCAGCCATGGCTGTTAAACCAATCAAACTGATTGTTGTCAATGTTCCTGAACGAATAAGTTCTGGGAGTCCTTCTTTTAAATAGACTCTAAAAATGATTTGAATTGGGGAAAGTCCCATTGCTTCGGCAGCCTCAATCACACCTTTATCAACTTCAACTAAAGCTAATTGAACTTGTCTGGCAAAAAATGGTGCTGTTCCGACAACTAATGGAACTAATGCTCCTGTAGGTCCGATAGTCTGTCCTACAATTAATTTGGTAAATGGTCCGATAACCGCCAATAAAATAATAAAAGGTATCGAACGGAATAAGTTAACTAATTTATCTAGAGTAGTATAGAAAACCTTGTGTGGAGTGATACCGTCATCAGTAGTAACTACCAAAAGTATTCCTAATATAATACCAATTACTCCAGCAAATATTGCACTGACAAATGTCATATACAATGTCTGTTGAATGGCAACAACGAATCCATTATCACCCTCCCAGTTCTCAACAACATTGGGTAAGTACGTATTTATAAAATGTGACATAAATTATTTACCCTCACTTTCATCTAAATCAATTTCTTTAACATTAATTTTCAAATCTGTTAGATACTGAATTGCTTTATCAATCTTATTTTGTTCACCCTCAAGATCAAACAACATGATACCTACTGTTGTTCCTTGCAAACGTTCGATGTTACTGAACAAAATATTAGCTTCAATATTGAACTTCTTATACAGTTCAATAATAATCGGTTCATTCGTAACATCCCCCATGAAGTTTAGTTCAACAAGGTGACCAGAAATAGAGTCCACGATTCCATTTGCCTTAACTTCATCCAACACATTACTAATTTGAGTTGATGTATTAACAAAATCCTTAGTTAACTGTTTCTTTGGATTAGCAAAAATTGTTAAAAGATCTCCTTCTTCAATCAACTCTCCATTCTCCATAACAGCAACTCTGTTACAGATCTGTTTTATAGCATCCATTTCATGAGTAATGATAACAATCGTAATACCCAATTCTTTATTCAATCTACCCAATAAACTTAGTATTTCAGTTGTCGTTTTAGGATCAAGGGCACTTGTCGCTTCATCAGAGATTAGAATCTCAGGATCACTAGCCAATGCACGGGCAATAGCCACACGTTGCTTTTGACCACCTGACAATTGTGATGGGTAATTATTGGCACGATCCGCTAAACCAACCAAATCGAGTAAGTTATTGACTTTATCCTTACGTTCTTGCTTCGAAAGTTTGGAATCCCTTAGTGGAAAGGCAACGTTCCCAAAAACCGTTAAAGATCTCATTAAATTAAAGTGCTGGAAAATCATACCTATGTTCTTACGTGCTTTTCTTAAATCTTTTGCGCTTAACTCTGTGAGGTTTTGATTATTAACGATAACACTACCTGAAGTGGGCTTTTGCAATAGATTAATTACACGAACCAACGTACTTTTACCGGCTCCGGAATACCCAATAACTCCGAAAACGTCACCCTTTTGAACATTTATTGAAACATTCTTAACAGCCTCAATAGTCTTACCTTCGTTATGAAAGGTAACGTCTATGTCTTTTAGTTGTACTATCCCGTTCTTCTCTACCATAATTGCTCCTTAATTTAACTTAGCTAAGAATTCATTGAAAAAATCAATAAATTCTAGATAATCTTTAATACGGATATTTTCGTTAGGTGCATGTGCGCCACCCTTAGCATAACTAACACCACAAGATACGATCGGTGCCTTTGTATATTTATTTACTACATACATTGGACCTGTTCCAGCACTAGATGGAAGTGCTGATACTTTGTCAGTTCCACCATAATAATCTTCTGCGGCAGAAATCAATTTATTAACAATCGGACTGTCCAAATCCCAACGATATCCTTTTTCACCAAGTAGATAATTGACCTTAATATCTTTGAATCCTTGATCATTTAGATATTTTGTAAGTTTATCAAAGATATCTTTTGGATCTTGATTAGGTACCAATCTAAATTCTAACTTAGCAGTAGCTGACTTAGGAGTAACGGTTTTTACACCTTCACCCTCCCAACCACTACTGATTCCTTCAATATTGATTGTTGGCTCAAACGTCAAATTATAATTTACTGATTTGTTATTTAGTAGTGGTACTTTCAAACCCCATTTTTTTGCTAAATCAGGTGTGACAGCTTTTTCGACCAACTCTTCTTCTCGTTTACTTGGCTTCACAACATCGTCATAAAATCCTGGAACTTTGATAGTGCCATCCTTTTCACGTAATGCACTGATAGCCTCACTTAACCTGAAAGCTGCGCTATCCACAACTGCAGCAAATGATGAGTGAAGGTCAATATCACTAGATGTTGCAACAAGTTCATAACAAAGTATCCCTTTATTACCACCAGTGAATGTGAATTGTTCCTGTTCATTCTTTGCACCAGATTCCCAGATAACTAAGTCAGCTGATAGTTTATCACCATACTTTTCAAGATACTTAGCGAGATGCTCACTAGCAACCTCTTCTTCACCTTCAACTAGAAATTTGATGTTGCAAGGAAGATCCCCGTGATCTTGGCGATACTTTTTAAGTGCTGTAATACGGCTAATCAAATCTGACTTACAATCAGAAGCTCCACGTCCGATGAACTTGTCATCAGTGATCTTAAGTTCAAATGGATCTGAATTCCACAATTCCACTGGTTCTTCAGGTTGTACATCATAGTGATTATAAATCAAAATGGTTGTTTCACTTGGCTTCTTCGGTTTAGCTTCCGCAAAAACTACTGGATGTTTATAATCATTCCAAATATCAACCTTAGCTCCAAATTCAGTTAACAAATTACCGAGGAATTCTGCCGTTTCATCTATAGATTGTTGCTTAGCAGAAACAGATGGCAAGCCGATATATTGTTTTAATTCTTCAATTGATTCTTGAATAAGTGGATCTGTTAATTTTGACATGTGAATTCCTCCTAAAATGTTAACTTAATTTTTGTTTCCTAATTAAAGTTTTGTATTCCATGCTGGAACAGCTGAACCGCCATATACTTTCTTGATTTCTTTAGCAACTGCTTTTGTTTGGAAAGCCTTAACGATTTTCTTGTATGTCTTATTGTTCTTGTCTTTCTTGTTAGCAGCGATAAAGTTGATCCATGGTTTTGTACTCTTATTGATTTTTTCTGTATAAAGAGCTGCTGATGGTTTCAATTTAGCATCACTGGCATAGTTACCATTGACTACTGCTACTGTGACATCATCTAGTGCACGTGCTGTTTGCGCTGCATCTAGTAATGTAAATTTCAAATTGAGCTTGTTTTCTGAAACATTCTTAACTGTTGCAAGTTTTGTCTTATTATCAAGCTTGATAAGTCCGGCATTTTCTAGTAATACAAGAGCTCTACTTTCATTTGATGCATCATTTGGGATAGCAACTTTGTCGCCATCTTTTAAATCACTCAAATTCTTGATACTGCTTGAATAAATGGCCATTGGTTGGATAACTGTGTTGCCAATAGGAACGATATCTGTATGATGAGCTTTGTTCCATGCGTCTAAGAAGTACTTGTGTTGATATGCATTAATATCAAGTTCGCCTTGTGACAATGCTGTATTAGGTTGGTTATAGTCACTGAACTCAGTAACTTTTAGATTGATTCCTTCTTTTTTAACTTTTGATTTAACAATTTTCCAAATCGGAGCATCTGTTGGATTAATACCGACCTTAACTGTTGTTTCCTTAGGTTGACTGCTACATCCTGCTAGAACAAAGATGAATAATGCTGTAAAGGCTAATAGTAAAACCTTTGTTACTTTAAATTTTTTCATATATTTCCCCACCTTAATATTTTCTCCTAATTAATAACAAATAACTATTCCAACAAAAAAAGTCGCTTCTAAAGACGAACCTAACTGTTCATTTTTAGAAGCGACTTATCGCTGTACCATTCTAATTTAGGATAAACTTACACTTATCCCCTCTACAACGTACAGAAAAGAGTTCTATACGCGTGTACTGTAAAGGGTACCAACCATTGCATCTTTATCCATCTAGGACTTAGCGCACCAATCACAGGTCATTTTCATTCAAGTCCGCGTCCTCTTTTCAGCTATCGAGGCTTTCTGTACTTTGGAGGTTGAATTACTTCCCCTGATCAAATTGTTTGAAATAGTTATTTGTTATCAATCGTTGAAATGATAATACAATTAGAAAAAGAAAATGTCAACATTTAAAATTAAATTTTTTTATACAATTTCTAATATTGTCATTCCGTAATCTATGACTTCAGTATAGACATTTTTTTTGAAAATTAAAGTGTTTTTTCGTATAGTACCGTTATAACGACCGTCAAATGTTATTATATCAACATATTACTAAATCAATTAAATTATCAAGCCCGTTAAATTTATGTGCCACGCTCTTTAATATTAATATAATTATTAGAAATATATATTATTCTCTAATAAAAAAAGCCACCATAAGGTGACTTCATGATATATATACTATTTTTATTATGCAACGACTTCAACAGTGGCTGTAGTTACACCATATGATGGAATTGATGAACTAGGCATTGCAACATCTAATTGTTGTGAATTAGTATTAGCAAATGTACCTGTATCATTAACTGTTCTATACATTACTGTACCGTCAGCCAATGTGATCTTCAATTGTGTACCCTTAGGGAATACTGATAGATTAGCGGCGACACCACTGTAACCCATATTTGATCCTAATACGGCTGGATCATAGAAACTGATCTTAAATGTTCCTTGTGATGATGTTGTAGAAGTTGTTTGTGTTGTGGCAGCTGTTTGTGTTGTTGTATCTGTAGTAGCTGTTTGTGTTGCATCTGTTGCTGTTGTATCTGTTGCTTGTGTTGTTTGTGCTGGTTCTGTTGCTACTGATTGTGTTGTTGCTTGTGTTGTATCTGTTGTTGTATCTGTTGTTGCTGATGGCAATGTGATTGTTTCACCTGGATAAATTAGATCAAATCCACCGACTTCACGACCATTTGCTTGTTCAAGGGCTGAGATCGTTGTGTTATTTTCTGCAGCGATGCTCTTGTATGTATCACCTTTTTCAACTGTTACGTGTGTACTGTCAGCTGTTGTTGCAGCGTCTACTGTATTTGCTGTTGTTGCACCTAATGCTGTTAATGCCATTACGCTTACTAATGCGATAGATAATACTTTTTTCATAAATTTAATTACATCCTTATTGTTTTTTTATTGTTTAGCTCTCATTGCTATGGTGCTATACTAACAGCCTTATGTTACATAGCCACCACCTGGAAGTTACAGTTTCGCCGTTTTTGTAATCTAGGTAACATACTTGCAACAAAGAGTTCTACAAACGCTGATATATAAGGATTGCTATTTTTTGATAATTAAATTAATTAATTGAAAAGTTTCCTATTATATGGTAATGTATTAGATATGCAGAATAAAAAACATAAGATTTATCTAAAATTACTAGTAATGATACTAG
The DNA here is from genome assembly GCF_001971585.1 of Companilactobacillus allii. Classification (NCBI taxonomy): domain Bacteria; kingdom Bacillati; phylum Bacillota; class Bacilli; order Lactobacillales; family Lactobacillaceae; genus Companilactobacillus; species Companilactobacillus allii. The sequence continues at coordinate 2,478,398 of NZ_CP019323.1, forward strand.
CTTTAGAACTTATCGCGTTTAGTTTGAACATGTTCTTCGAACCAAACAAAGTTGCTGCAGGCGGTGCCACCGGTATAGCAATCTTACTATACGAAGGGTGGTCCATTCCAACATCATTATCAGTTCTCCTAATTAATATCATCATGTTGATTTTCTCCTATTTCCATTTAGATAAGAAAACCACCATTAAATTAGCCTTTGGAAGTTTTCTTCTTCCCATATTATTGTTTATCACTCCTGTTTATAATATATTGCCTGGAAACAAAATTGTCTCTATTATAGTTGGTAGTATTATTTTCGGTATTGGCTTAGCAATTTTATACACGTTAGATATGTCTAGTGGAGGAACCACCGTACCACCGATGATTATCCATAAGAATTTTGGAATTGATAAATATATTAGCTTATTTATTATCGATGGCTTCGTCTGTTTAGGGAATATCGCAATGACAGGATTATTATCATTCTTCCTTGCAGTTATGTCCGTAGCAATTTCTAGTGTCGCAATAAAAGTATTTACTATAATAGAGGGTAAATAAATAACAATAAAAAGAGGTCCATTGACCTATGCTCCAAAGCACTGTTTTAGAGTATAGGCCACTAGGCCTCTTTTTGGTTTCTTACTATTATTTAACATTCAATTGGCTTTTACTTGTAACTTTGTTATTGCTCAAGGTTATTTCTATATAAGTAGACGCGTCATCAATTTTCTCTTCAACATCTGAAGTATAAGTTAAAGTAACCACCCCGCCTGACTCAATATAATTATCTGGATTACCTAACAAATTAATTACTTGGTCATAACTATCATTTTCCTTAACCTTATTATAGTCAGATAATCTCAAGTCATTTCTACGATCAATATCCAATCCCTTTATCGACTTAGAAACTGCGACTCCATCTTGAAAAGTAATATCAATAACCACATCATCGTCTAATCCTTTGAGATTTTGCCAAGTTAATGTAGCGTTCTTCCTATCAGAAGTATTACTAGTAATTGTGGGAGATCCAAATACCTCCTCGATTCTTTTCAAGGTGTTACCTTTAGCACCTATTTTTACTTTGTTGAATTTATCAATTATAGATGTGTCAGAATCCTTAGTCTTTTTGAAAAGGTCCTCTTGATTAAGATTCTCATCCGCCTTGTCATCATAGGTATTTTCCACTACAAAGGCCGTCGTTGATATGATTATAAAAAATGAAATAATACTTATCCAAAACCATTTTTTCTTATAAAAAGGAATTTTCATAAAATGCCCTCCGTAGTCGTTTATTCAATTCTAACAACTGTGGAGATTTTTGGCATTATTTATACCTATACATATAGTATTAGTAATTTGTTATCAACACCTCATCTGTTCCCAACAAATTAGTATGATACGAAGATTGGGAGTAATTAGCGTTTAAATGCCTAATATTATACTTGATTGCCCAATCGATCACCGTTTGATTGACATGTCCTTTATGTTTGAAGACATTTGACATTGCAAATTTGATATTACGATCATTCAATGCATCTAGAAAATCATATAAATCATTCTCTTGTTGCTGAGTCCAATTCCCGAATCCACGATCACCATCATTATATGTTCCATCACTTATTAAATAAGGAGGATCAACGTAGACCAATGAATCCTGTGTTAAGTGTGACGTATCAAAGTCACTGAAGTAATTGGAAGTGAATGTAGCATCTATGGTGTGCAGTTTTGTAACAAATTGTCGCAGATTTTCCCTCATACTATTGGAAAATCTACTACGTTTACGGCCAAATGGATTATTATATTTCATATCTTGATTAAATCTGATTTGATAGTTAAAACTGTATGATGAAAGGACGTATAAATCTAGTGGATCAGGATCATTATTATAATCATCCCTAAGTTTTAAAAATCCTTCCTCATTCTCTTTATCTAAGTGATACTTATCTATTTGATAATTTATTCTATCCAAGATATCGTTGAATTCATTATTTTGGAAATACTTGAACATATCTATAATTCGATCATTAACATCATTAAAGTAATATTGATGAGCATCAACGTTTATACCCACATTACCTCCACCACTAAATAAATCTACCATTGTATCTATGTGTTTGGGAAAGTTAGGAATCAATTGCGGTAATAGCTTGAATTTTCCACCTGTATAATTCAGTGGACTTTTTATATACTTAGAATTATCACTGGGCAATTTAACTGACTGTATCTGCAACAATTCATTATCCTCTTGATGACTTGTTCTGAAATAATATAATAACTCACATAACTGATTATTATCTTTATTGAGTCTAGAATTATATTTTTTAAACGGAATCTTAATAACTTCCAAACTTCCATCGACAGCAACTTGTCCGATCATTTCATTTAGTTCGTCTTCTGAGATAATACCATCTGTAGAATAACTTAATAAAACATGTGTGAATTTAAGATTATCAAGTAAGTCTTGCATAGTTTCTTTGGCTTTATTTTTAGCTGAATACTCAGATTTTAGATCTGTATAATCTCTAACTCCACTAACTCCGTGGATCTTGGGATCATCATATCTAGCTATTGTCTCAAGCAAATGATAGTTTGATCCATATTGTCTGATATTATACGGTGTATCGATATAAACAATATCGCCATGGATTTTCTTCACCAGTTCATTGGCGTCTTCATTAAATGCTCTATTTTGTTGCTTATTATTATGAATTTTCATAGGTTCTAATTTAAGAGGTTTTGTGGCTCTTTTATCATTAAAGTTCTTAAGATATGCCCCATATGTTCCAGTAGTGTTGGAAACAAAAGGTACTGCTTCAATCAAACTAGCCAATAAATAGAAATATTCATTACTGGTTATATCATTATTATCCAGCCATTTTTGTATAGTCACTCTAATAAAATCAATTCTTTTGGCATTTGCGACAGTAAAATACAGACGTTTTTCTTTACCGGCACTAGAGTAATTATTAGTTATAAAATCACCACTATAGTTTGAAATATCATATTGGTTGAAATAGTCAAAGGGATTATGGATATTTAACTTAAACAAACCAGTAAAACTGGGCTGACTGTTTAAATCTATCTCCCCTTTGGCTAGAGCATATGAGAAATATAAGAGGTCATTTGTTGTGATCGCATATCTTGTTTTAAAATACTCACCAACAACGTTGGATCCTGAGAAAATATCCGCAAAGGTTTTCTCAGACCCATCTAGATGTTTAGTGAGTAACTCGTCTATTTGTGTTAATAATCTTGTTTTACTTCCGATAAACCTCATAATTTTGCCCTCTATTATCCATTTCCTGCTCTGTTTCTTCTATAATATAATAATAACATGATTTAAAGATTATCTATTTGCTAAATGATGATAAATTCGTTATTATAGTAAGGAACATCTTGGGGATGTTCTGGATTCGACATGTGTAATAGCGTGTAGGCCGCACTTCGGTTTTCGTGTTCCGGAAAAACACACAGTTTATTATAACTGCAAAAAATAATAATTCTTACGCACTAGCTGCCTAAAAACAGTCTAGTCGTGATCCGTCTAACTTTGCTCAAGGGTTAGAGCCGGGTCTCAAATTAATTGGGCTACGTTTAAATTGTCCCGCCTGAACAGTTTAAAAAGAGATTAATCAGGGTTAGTCATTGTGGCTAGCCGGGTTGTACGGCGTTCATGATGGCGAAATTTCAAATAGTACAACTATGAGTGTAGAAGTTTACATAGCATTATGCTTGGACAGGGGTTCGATTCCCCTCATCTCCATTAATGAAAAATAACCAGTTATATTAAGTGCTAAAGGCACTGATACAACTGGTTATTTCTTTGTCCCAATTAGTTTTAACAGCTATTGAAAGCACAGAATGTCATCCCTTTTTAAATATGATTTTTCATTAAATTGAATAGCATCCACAAAATAATGCTTACTCCTATTAGGTCCAAATACTGAGCGACTTTAAAAGCTGAATATATATTGGAGTAACTTATTATGAAAACCAAAGGTTTAGCATTAACGGGATTAACTATTCTTTTAGCTTCCACACTTGTTGGATGTTCAAGTGGTAATGATAATTCTTCCAAAAAAGAGTCCAGCAATGATAATAAGACAATCAAAGTTGCAAAAAAGAATACTGATAAATATTATTTCAAAAATAATAAATTAGTAACTCGCGATTTGAGTATTCAAATCATTCAAAATAAAGTTCTATCACCTGGTGAAACTGGCAATGATAGTGACAAACCAGTAATAGCATTTTGGTACAAAGTAACCAATAAAACTAACAAAGAAATTGATGCAAATACAGCTTGGATAGCAATATTCAAAGCTGTTCAAGATAATAATGAAAATACCATAAATGAATTAAAAGTAGCGGCATTACCTGACAACCAATATCTTGATAGTCAAGCCTCAGCAATAAAAAAGAACGGGACCGTTGAAAATGCCGTAGCATATACTTTATCCGACACAAATACACCAGTTCAACTCAACGCGACAAAAGGTGTTGATGGTAAAAAATTAGGTACAATGAAATATGAATTAAATTATAATGAAATGTAATTTAAAATAGGTTCGTAAAAGATTTCGTTTCTACTCAAATTTGCAGTGAAAACGTATATCAAAACACAATTTTATCCGTATAATTCTAAAAGCCGGTATTTACTTAAGTAGATATCGGTTTTATTGCGCCTTAAATCCCTATGAGGAGGCCCATTGCCTATTAAGCTATACTAAATAAAATGACTAATACTACCGCTCTCAATCAATATCCCCATACCAATCAAAATATAAACAACCGAAGTAATATATTTTCCAAAACGTTCCAAAATACCCGCAACTTTAGGAACTCTTCCCAATAAATATCCAATATAACAGAATAATGAAAGCATAAAGAAAAAGGTAATAATTATTACTATTATCTGACTCCAATTCGATTGAACAAATATTGGCACATATATACCAATATTATCAGCTCCACACGTGGCAACTGTTATTAAAGCAACACTCAGTACCACATTAGTATGTCGTTTCATCCCTTTTTCAACTTCATCATCATCACTTTCACCAATAATCAATAACTTCAATCCCATTAGTATCGGAATTATACCTAGCATTCCTAATAACCACTTCTGAGGTACAAATCCTACAAAAAAGGTCAAAATCAGACTTATCCCTACCAAAATTGATGTCCCAAAAATATCTCCAAGATAGACTGACCACTTCCTATTATTTCCAATCGTTCCAAAAATGACCATTAATACTATTAAATAATCAATACTCGTTGAAATATATGCAGTGACTCCTGTTAAAATAGACTTAAGCATATCTTTGCCCCATAATTCATTAAGATATTTCATATGTTATCATTAACATATGTCATTTTCAACATATTAATTTTAGAGAGGTATTATTTTGGACAAGCTAAAACTCATTGACGCAAAACTACTGGATGAATCTCAAAAAATTCTAAAAATATTAAATAACCCGATCCGTTTTCAAATGTTAGACATTCTTGAGCAAAAAGAATTGAATGTTAGTGAATTAGTAGAACTATTGGGGATTGAACAATCAGTCATTTCACACCAGCTTGCTCTTTTGCGAAAGTACCAACTTGTCAGTACAGAACGCAAAGGAAAATCTAATTACTACAAATTAAGTGATCCACACATTCTAGATGTTATTAACGAAACACTAGAACACGCTGATCATGTCATGCGAGGTAAAAAACATGGGGAATAATAAACAACCATCACTAAAAAGAGGAATTATATATTTAATAATTGTTATTGTAATTATTGCAATAGGATTTTCATTGATTGGCAACAGCCCTAGTAATAAAGGAGCAAAAGAGAATAGTCTAGAAACAAATAATATACAACTAATATATTGATAACCAGTGTAAAGTATCCTACCCTATATATGTAATATTTGTACTATCATCAAATTACAGGAGGTATTGGAATGTCAAAAAAGAAAGTTATTATTGTCGGAGCATCACATGGTGGGCATCAGTCCATCATTGAATTATTGAATAGATACAATGACGTAGATATCACATTATTTGAATCTGGAGATTTTATCTCCTTTATGTCATGTGGTATGGAATTATTTCTAGAAGACAGTGTTACGAATGTTAATGATGTTAGAAATTTTAGTGAAAAAAGTTTTCCACAATCAAATGTACATATCTTAAACAATCATTTGGTACAAAAAATAAATACAGATAAAAAGACTGTGTCCGTACTGGATACAACAACTAACAAAAATGAAGATTTTGATTACGATAAGTTGATTCTCAGCTCTGGTGTTACACCTAAGTCACTTCCTATCCCAGGAAATGACCTAGAGAATGTATTCTTAATGAGAGGATACGACTGGGCAACAAAAATCAAAGCTAAACTAAATGATCCAAATACTAAAAAGGTTACAATTATTGGTGCTGGGTACATTGGTATCGAGGCCGCTGAAGCTAGTGTTAAAGCCGGGAAGGAAGTTACCTTATTGGATGTTATCGACCGTCCATTGGGTACTTATCTTGATTCAGATATGACCTCAATTTTGGAAAAGCACTTAGTAAAAAACGGTGTTAACGTTGAAATGAACGTTAAAATCGAGAAATTTGTCGGTGACAAGAAGGTTTCTTCTGTTAAAACAACTACTGCTGAATATCCAAGTGACTTAGTAATCCAAGCCGCCGGTGTTAAGGCAAATACTGATTGGCTACGTGGAACTATTGATCTGGATAATCGTGGTTGGATCAAAACCAATGAATATTTACAAACAAATATCAAAGATATCTATGCCATCGGTGATGCTACATTAGCATATTCTATTCCAGCAAGTACCAAAGTTCCGATTGCTCTAGCTACCGTTGCACGTCGTGAAGCAAGATATTTAGTTAAACATATATTTGAAGACTCCCCTTCAGCTCCATTTAAGGGCGTCGTTGGTTCATCTGCACTTAGCGTTTTTGATTATCATTTTGCTGAAAGTGGTTTGAATTCATTCACAGCTAAACGTGCTGGCGTAAATATAGCAACATCATTTTACAGTGATACACTTCGTCCAATCTATGTTCCTGCTGATAAGGGAAATACAAAAGTTCATGTATACCTTGCATATAACCCTGATAATCATCAAATTCTCGGAGGGGCAGTACTTTCTAAGTATGACATCACAGCCCAAGGTAATGTACTCGCCTTAGCAATTGAAAATAAGATGAGTCTGGAAGATCTATCTGAAGCAGACTTCTTCTTCCAACCTGGATTTGATCGTCAATGGAGTTTACTGAACCTTGCAGCTCAACATGCATTACATGAAGATAAATTTTAAGTAAAATTATATATATATCAAAACCGATATTCGCATATGTGAATATCGGTTTTTTATATTTAATGATTTAATGCACCTAATTTTTGTAGTTTTATTAAGTTACTTTCAAAAATAGTCATTTTCCCCCAAAAATTGTTATTATAGAACTATAGTAAAATACATCATTATTATTTAGGGACTCGGGGTGGAAAAATGGATAACGAACAAATGACCAGAATGCAGTTAAGAAAAAATAAAAGAAAACCATTTTTTAAAAAATGGTGGTTTTGGTTAATCGTGGTCATAGTGATTGCCGCTGGAGTTGGATTTGGAGTATTTAAGCATTACAATCAAAATAATTCTAATTCTTATTCTGAATCAACATCTAAGAAAGTAGAAAAATCTAAATCAACATCTACTAAAGAGAAAACCAGCTCTAAAAAAACATCTGATTCTAGTACAAATTCTAATACAAAGAAAATTACCTTAGAGCAATTCAACAATATTGCATTGGATGAAACTAACGGAACTAGTTGGGATACCATTAAACCAATATTTGGTACGCCAGTTTCTCATACAACTGCAAACGTTCAAAATACAGATGTAGATGTTCAAAACTGGGATAATGTAGCTAATGCAACAGATGGCTCAATGGTATCGATTGGTTTCACATCTAACCATGCCGTAAGTAAAAAAATAACTAATTTAAAAGTTAATAGAGCTAGTGAAATTGATATTCAAAAATTTGCTGAAATTGAAAGTGATCAATCCGAAGATCAAGTAATAAAGACTCTTGGTAAGCCAAATAGTTACGACATTTCAAATATCAACGGTTCTTCTTTAACGGAGCTAACTTACAGTAGTGGTATTAAAGGCGACTCTGGTGCAAAGATAGTCATTACCTTAACGAACGGAAAGGTAAGTAAACAAGTTCAAAATGGTGTCAAATAAGCAATATTTAAGTTTTCTTAATAATTCATTTCACTAAGGTCTGTAATGATACAATTCACTTGGTGGAATCAGTATATTGTCGTCTCCGAGAATTACGAATGGAGGCGGCTTTTTTTGTCCTCAAATTTACAGTAAAAACGTGTGAAAATGCACAATTTCTTTCGCTTAATAAAAATAATGGAGTTGTGACAGAACTATTTTTCTACTCAAATTTGCAGTGAAAACGTCTCATTTACAGCCTGAGCGATGGCAATTTTGACATGTGCAAATGATAGGCCACCTTGAATGTATAGTGAATAAGGTGGACGAAGTGGACCATCAGACGACAATTCAATAGTTGAACCCTCAGTAAAACTTCCTGATGCCATAATAACGTCATCTACATATCCATCTTGGTGACTAGGAATCGGATCAACAAATGAATTCATCGGTGAAAAATGTTGAATGGCAGCACAGAACTTAATCATGGACTCTGACTCTCCAAATGTAACAGTCTGAACGATATCGGTTCTTTTAGCATCCCATCTTGGAGAGACTGACATTCCCATTTCTTCTAATAAGGCTGCAGTAAAAATTGTTCCTTTCAATGCCTCACCCGTTGTATGTGCAGCCATGAAAAATCCTTGATAGAAATCACGAAGATACGCATAAGTTGCGCCCTCTCCTTTACCAGCACCAGGAACAGTCAACCTAGCACCGGCCCCTTCAATGAGATCCTTTCGACCGACAATATAGGCACCACTCTTAACAATTCCGGCACCAGCATTTTTGTATAATGAACCTGCCATTAAATCTGCACCATAGAATGTAGGTTCCTCGGTTTCGGAAAACTCACCATAGCAATTATCAACGAATATAACCGCATTAGGTGCATATTTCTTAATTACCTTAATCATTTTTGCAATTTTAGCAACAGTGAAACTATCACGAACAGCATATCCACGTGAGCGTTGTAACGCCACAACCTTTATTGATTTATTTTCTTTAAGTGTCTTAATAGCACTATCAAAATCAACCTCACCGTTATCTAGTAAAGGAGTATAGTCAAAGTCAATTCCGTATTCTTTCATGGTACCAGGATTATTTCCAGCAATCCCTATAACTTCTTGGATAGTATCATAAGGCATACCAGTCATGTAATATAACGTATCCTTCGGACGTAAAATACTGAATAACGAAGTTGTTATAGCATGTGTACCAGAGGCTAATTGTGAACGTACTAATGCATCATCAGCCTTAAAATAACCGGCATAAATTTTTTCGATTTTGTCCCTACCCGGGTCATCATAACCATATCCAGTGGAACCAATCAAATCTTCTTCAGCAACACGATTTTCTCTAAAAAGATTTAGAACACGTTGTTGATTATATAAGACCTGCTCGTCAACTTCCTTTAGTTTGGGTTCTATCATTGTTTCAACTTTGGTAATTTTATTTTGAAGATCGTTTGGTAAATCTTCTTTCCATGAAAAATTCATTGTTTTCTCCTCTATTAGTTCGATAATACTTCCGCTTGAGCGTAATAATTCCCATTTTCGTCCTTATTTATATATACACCTTGGATCTCAGGTACAAATCCAGGGAATCTATTCATAGCTCCAATAAGTACATTGAAATACTTAACATCAATTTCTTGCCATTTCTCACCCGGAGCAACAATAAATACACCAGGTGGATATGGTAGAGCGCCTTCTAACGCAACCTTACCAACGATATTATTCAAATTTTCCAATTCACTTTCATTTTTCATGAATAACTTATCTGCATGTTGCGGTGTTATCTTATAATTTTGCATATCCGGTTTCTCAAATAATGCTTGTTGCAACTTGTATGTTTTATTATCCCCATAATATTTATGTATTTCATTACATAATTGTTGAATGGAATAATCCTTATATCTATCTGAATATTGTGAATAAAGCTTAGGAAGAACTTCTTTTAATGGTGCATCTTTGAAATATAAATCTTCAAATTCAAGAAGCGCATTCATCAATTCATCTAAATCACTTTTTTTATCTCCAGGTGTCAATAAAAATAGTAGGGAATTTAAATCATCCTTAGCTCTAATAATACGTTTTTCAGTTAGGAATGCAGCGACCACTTGTCCAGGAATCCCTTTATCATCATAGATTCCGCTTTCACTGTCAATTCCTGGTGTAACGATGGTTATTTTTAGCGGGTCCAAAACTACCTCATTATTCACAATTTTTTTAAACCCGTGCCACATGTCATCAGCAGTTAATTTCCAATATTTATTATCAGTTGATAAATCATTTGTAGGGATATTTTTCCACGAAACTCCGTTGATTTCTTTTGGAACTAATGGCTTAAATAACTTAGATTTCTTAAGTAATTCTTTACGCCATTTTATTCCGTTAATTAGTGTATTTTGCCACAAATCATTAATCACTGGACTAGCAGCCATGTAGGCATTAACCGTCAAGGAAGCATACACCGGATAAGAATAACTAGAGGTAACGTATTTTAGATAGGCATTATTAAAATGCTTATGGTCAACATAACGTTTTTGGCCCTTAATATGACTATCCTTCTTTAAAATCTGAGAAGTTTGCCCCAATCCAGCTTGTTGTTTATGAATAGATTGCGTAACCAAAATACCTGGATCATTTGGTCCGTAACTATACGAAAGTGGTGAAAGGTCTTTTAATAATGGCACAAATTGCTCATACCCTCCCCACGCACAGTCAAAGAGAATATAATCACATAATCCACCAATCTTATCTAATATCCATTTTGCATTATAAAATATTCCGTCATACGTTTCTAGCTGTAAAATTGCCAATCGAAACGGACGTTTTTCTTTAGCTTTCACAGGATCAACCTTACTGATTTCCTTACGAATATTGGCTTCATCAAAAAACTTAGGATCCATCTCCCCAATTAATCCTAAGGGATTGCGATCAGCTGGAATATATACTGGCTTGGCTCCACTCATAACTAATGCACTATTGTATAACGACTTATGATTATTCCTATCAAATAAAACCAGATCATCAGATGTCAAAAGAGCACTTGCACAAATCGAGTTTGAACTAGTAGTCCCATTTGTACAAAAGTAGACCTTATCAGCATTATATGCTTCAGCAGCTTTCTGCTCTGCTGTTAACGGGGTACCTTCATGAGTCATAGTATCGCCTAATTCTTCAACGGTATCACTCGTATCAGCATAAAGCATATTCTTACCAAAAAAACGATCAAAAACAACGCCAGCAGGATGTTGCTCATAAAATTGTCCGTTATGGTGTCCTGGCGTAGTGAAGCTAACTGGTCTGTCATCAGCAAATTTAATTAAATCTATTAAAAATGATGGGATATTTTTAGATTCATATTCTTTGATTTTATTCTCAATTCTAACTTGAGTATCATGAATTGTATCATTTGGCTCAACAATAATTATTGGAATATTAAACCCAGAATCACTTACTAATCTATTCGCCACATCACTATTTTCATCAGTTTTCAAAACAACTGCGGCCAATTCTTGTGCCACAGTATCTTCAGAAATGGTAGTTACCTCCCAATTTCTAGGCAGATATTCGTGCACTGATTCTGTCGCAGCTATCTTTAAATAATTCATAGCATCCCTCTATTCTCAAATTAATTTCAGAAAACACTATGCAAAAGCATAAATGTTTCATACAATTAATTGTTGGAAATTATTTTAATTATCAAATATAATTCCCTCTAGTTATTGATTATTATATATGTTGGGACAATAAACAAGTGGAATATCATACTTTTTGGCTTTGTCATAAGCCACCAAAAACTCACTCTTCTTAAAAAGAAATTAAAATACAAGGAGAGTTTACATGAATGATTTAAATATGGATCCAAAACCTCATTATATGAAGTGGCAAGTAATTGCCCTTTTGGATTTTGTTACAATTATTAGTTTTGAAAATATTTTTTACCCTTTCCAAAATCAAGGTTTATCAGTAGTTGTCTCGTGGATTTTCTTACTATTTGCCTATGTTATTCCCTATGAATTAATCGTTAGTCAAATGAGTTTGACCTTTGATAATCAAAGTGGTGGCTTAGCTTCCTGGGTACGACACGGTAGTAATGATACCTTAGGATATTGGACATCTTGGATGTATTGGATTCAAAGTGTTCCATACATTGTGGATGTTTCTAATTCAGTCATTGTTTCATTTAGTTGGATTATCTTCGGGAATAATAGTCTCGATAGACGGATGTCTACCTTTTCTTTTGGATTATTAACTTTCGTTATAATATTGATTTTCATTTTACTAGAAAACGTTTTTAAAAATTCACTTGAAGTTCTTTCACTTATCGGTGGTGGTGCAATGTTTGTAATGTCAGTGTTGTTTGTTCTTTTAGCTGGATATGCAGTGACACACGGCGCACATATTGCTACACAACCAATGAATTGGGCAGCTTTTAAGCCAACATTCAGTTTAAAATATTTCTCGACCACTGGATTATTGATTTTTGCCATGTCTGGTGCTGAACTTGCTGCACCATATATTGTGCAAATGCGTGATCCCAAGCATGAATTTCCAAAAGCTATGTGGTTACTTGCATTAATGACAGCATTTCTAACTATCTTTGGTACTTTGTCATTGGCCGTATTCTTCAATGCCAATCACATTCCTCATGATTTCAAAATGAATGGTCCCTACTATGCTTTCCATCTACTTGGCCAAAGTTTAGGAGTCGGCAAGTTATTGATGTACATATTTGCCGTTGTTCAAGCTATTTTCATGATGGCTCAACTTGCAGTCTTACTCGATGCATCTAGTCGTGTCTTTGCGGGTGATGTCGCTGATAAATTCATGCCAAAATGGTTAACAAAAACCAATAAGAATGGGCGTCCAATTCATAGTTACACTATGACCACAGGATTAAGTCTATTTCTACTATTATTAACAGGTACCTTGCCAAATATTAATACTATATATAATTGGTTATTAAACATTAATGGAATTATTTCCCCATATAAAACTTGCTGGGTATTCTTTGCCTTTATTGCCGTACGTTGGCAAGATAAGAAATTCCATTCAGAATATACTTTTATTAAAAATAGAACCGGTGCACTTCTTGTTGGTGGTTGGTGTCTAGCATTCACTTTTGTCTGTGCTACCCTAGGTTTCATCCCTCAGGAAGCAGCTTTTGGAACTAAGTTATTTGATCACCAATTATTATTGAATTTCATAACGGTTATCGTATTATTCGGTATGGGATTCGTTATGCCTATTCTACGTAAACACGAAATAAATAAAGAACTTAATTAATAATTACAACTTTACTAATCCAAATATATCTAATTAGTTGCTTTTTAAGATATATTAATCTAACATAAGTAAGATTAATCAGCTATCGCCAATTTCGGCGATAGTTTTTTTAAGCGCAAATTTGCTTTTGGGAGGGGGATTACATGGAAAAAAACAAAAAGTCCATTTATATTTTAATATTTAGTAACTTCTTGATTTGTTTGGGGATTGGATTGGTAATACCTGTTACACCATTTATCAAGAATGAGTTCCATTACACAACATCACAAATGGGGGTAATGACTTCATTATTTGCTTTTGCACAATTCATTGCCTCACCTATTGTAGGGAGAATGTCAGATAAAGTCGGTCGTAAACCTGTTATAGTCTTAGGACTATTCACATATATGATATCTGAATTCATCTTCGCAGTTGCTACGACCCTACCCATATTTAATCTATCTAGAATAATTGGTGGATTATCCGCCGCCATGGTAATTCCTACCTCAATGGCACTTGGTTCAGACTTAACTACACTAAAGGATCGTGCTAAGGTCATTGGTTGGCTTTCAGCTGCTTTTAGTGGTGGATTGATCCTTGGACCAGGACTGGGTGGAATTCTAGCTGGAATAAGCTATAAGACACCGTTTTGGGTAGCTGGTGTCTTAGCCATTACAAGTTGTATCTTTACACAGATCTTTCTTAAGGAAAGTAGAGAAACTATTGAGATCGAACATAAAGAAGAAGCTAAACTTAACAAAGGCAAGTCCTCAATCATCTCAATTCTAACCGTTCCAATGGTTGTATTATTTGGAATGATTCTAGTTTCATCCTTTGGACTACAAGGCTTTGAAAGTATTTATAGTATTTATGTAAATCAAGTTTTCAACTTTGGATTGGGAACGATTGCACTAGTTTTAACATTGAATGGTATTATTTCTTTGATTTTACAAGTAGTCGCTTTTAACTGGCTCATTAATAAAATTGGCGAAATGGGACTTATTAGCTACTGTTTCCTACTCAGTGCAGTTTGTGTATTTTGGATAACTCGCGCACATACAACAGTAGAAGTAATAGTCGCTACACTTGTTATTTTCTCATCATTCGATTTACTAAGACCTGCGATAACGACTCTTTTAACCAAGTCTAGTAAGGCCAATCAAGGACTTATAAATGGAATGAATATGTCATTAACAAGTATCGGTAATGTCATTGGACCATTGATGTCCGGAGCTTTAATGGATTGGAATACACATTATCCATATATCGTTGTTGCAATAATATTGATATTCTCGTATTTCCTAACATTTATTGTCAAACGTTTCCCGTTAGTTTCCGCAGAAGAGTGAAAGTGTTTCACCATTGGGTTATCATATGCCAGCTATACCGACAGTGATAATCTATTTTTTTAATCATTTATTATTAACCACAAAAAAAGCACCCCTGAGATTGTTTCCTCAGAAGTGCCCTTATCTATCTCTATCAAATGCATATTCAGTAACTCTTTATTTACGCCAAATCAAAGTGATTTCTGATTCACCAGTATCCTTGTCTATGCCTTCAGCTTTAATGGAGAAACCATTGACCCGATAAAAATTAATTGCCTTAAAGTTCTTTACATAACAGTTAATGATAAGATCATCATGTAATTCTTTAACATAGTCGAATAATTCTTTGCCAATTCCTTTACTACGAAATTCTTTCTTAACAAAAACTCCTTCGATATAATTACCATTTAAACCAATAAATCCAGCAATGTCCTGATCATTCTTATAAACATAAACTTCAGCGTTATTTAATCGTTCTTTTACTACTGGAAAATTTCTTTTCCAATATTTTGCATTGATAAAGTTGTGTGCATCCAAATTACCCTCCAACCAAATATCAGCGACAGAGTCAATTTCATTGGGTGTTATTTTTTCAATCATTTTTAAATATATCCCCTAGCAATAAAAAATTTGATGTGCTATCATTCTATGATAAATCAATACACCGCCGGGTGTCACTAAAAAAAGTATTCTTTATAATTCCATTAGGCCATTGAAGGAATTGTAAGGGATACTTTATTTTTTTGCTCAAATTTGGGCAAAATTAAAAGGAGAAAATAATATGAATTGGATTTACTTAATCATCGCAGGAATATTTGAAGTATTTTGGGCTTATATGATGAAACTAAGTCACGGATTCACAAAAATAAACTTCACCGTTTTTACTATCTTGGGAATGCTTGTCAGTTTCATCCTATTGGCTAAAGCAACAAAGACCTTGCCATTGAGCATAGCTTATCCAGTTTGGACCGGAATTGGCGCAATCGGATCTATCTTAGTTGGATTCTTTATTTTCGGAGATAAAATATCACCAATCACTTGGGTATTTATAATATTATTACTGATCAGTATCATTGGAATCAAAATAACGACTAGTAACTAATGTGAAACAAAAAAGAATGAAATCAACGGGATAACAATAATTATCATCCCTGTAATCCACCAATAATACTTCAATATTGCAAGAAACTCCCTAATCATTGCACTAGGCAAAAAGAATAATGAAGTAGGAGCACCAATTCCATCCGCCTCCATACCTACTTTGTTGGCAAGTATACTAGCACGCAAGACATGATAGTTGCTGGTTGAAAAGACAACTCGTGGTTCGTTCTCTGTCTTCCAATCTGCTAATATCAATGTCCGTGAGTTCTTCATATTTTCTAAAGTACTAGTTGATTTATCTTCTATTATAATTTTATCTTTAGGAATACCTACAGATATTAGATAGTTTCTCATCGCCTTTGCCTCTGAGATAGACTCATCAAAACCCTGTCCACCACTGACGACGAACTTAGCTGTGTCACTATATCCGTGATAGTATTGGATCCCCTTGTCGATCCTACTTTTTAACAACGGCGTAACCGCCCCATCCTTGATCCATGCGCCCAAAATGACGATATAATTAGCATTTGATAACTTTGGCATCATTTGAATGATAAAGGAATAACCAGCGTATCCAAAAAATATGATTGAAAATATCACATCTATCCAACTGACTGAAAAAATAATCATCTCTAAATAACCAGGTAGATTGAATCTAGTGTACATATAAAAGAAAACAAGTATTATTGCTAAATTAACTCCAAATATTGCCGAAAGTTGACCGGTGAATGTCTTTCCTTCTCTGGATTTCATAACATTGGTATTAATTATCAGGAATACGATTGAACCAATCGCCGTCGCAATTGCGAATGCCATAACAAAGAATATTAGATATGAACCATGCCGCATAGAAACGTGAAAAAGTACCTTATGAAATAATCGAAAAAATATACCTATCAATAATAAGTAAAAAGACAAGGTAAAACCAATCCCAACGAAAATATTTTGTCGTTGAAGTAAACTAAGTATTCCAAAAATAATCAAAAACAATAATAGTATTTTCAATAAATGATCTCTTTTCATAATTTAATAATTTATTTAATTTAAATTCTATATATCCTTGTGTTTACTAATCATATGATTTTATAATTAAAATGTACAATTTTATGAAGGGGGAAAAAACATGGGGAAAAAATTACGCAATATTCTTACTATAGTACTTGCGGCAATGGGAATTTTCGTAGCGGCGTTATGCTTCAATTCTACTAAAGTATCTGCTGCAGCATATACAAGTAATGATTTGATTTCTAGTGCGCAAATTATTAACCAAGATAAGAATTATAGTTACTCAAGTACTGTTGGCGTCCAGTATAACTGGGATACTACCGGCACTGATATTAGTCTTAAAGATGGCGATACTTTAACCATGGAATTGCCCGAACAATTACGAGCAAAAAGTGATGCTGGTGTCCCATTTGATATAACTGACGATGATGGACATGTTATTGGATCAGCTGTTGTCAATTCAGATAATACTGTGACAGTAACCTTCAATGAGAATGTCGAAACTTATCATGATGTCAGTGGTTCCATTACAATTGGAAATGGTATCGGTGTTAGCGATTCAGCATTAGCTGGTAACAACGAGGTAGAATTTCCAACGATGAACGGTAACCAAACCAGCAATATGAACGTCATCCCATCAGAAAATAACATCTCCAAAAAAGGCGTTATGAGCACTGATGAAAATGGTGACCATATTATTACTTGGACAATTCTAGCCAACCGCCAAGAATTAGATCTTAAAAATATGAACGTCTACGAAGACGTTACACAACGTGATCCTGAAGAATACCTTGAGTACGTTCAAGGTTCAGTTATTGTTAATAAAGCACATTGGACTTCAAACACTTCTTATAAGAAAGATGAACTGGTCGATAGCTCAAATTATACTTTGACTGAGAATTCCAATGGATTTCACATAAATATTCCTGATTCAGCAAATCAAATGTATGCAATTACCATACAAACAAAGATTCCTGCTGATAAAGCAACAGATGGTGAAACAGTATTTAAGAATCAGGCCCAAATCACTTGGGGTAAACCAGGAACCGATGGAGAGACTCCTAGAGAATCCGCTAGTGGTAGTGTTACTTCTGATATAACTGGTGATAATTCTGGTTCTGGATCTGGTAATGTTAAAGGAAATGTTGTTTTAACTAAAATTAGTGATGACAGCGAATATTCCCTTGAAGGCGCAGTTTACGACCTATATGAAGTTGGAAACGACGTAGCAATTAAAACCGGATTGACAACAGATGCTGATGGTAAAATCAGTATTTCAAACTTAGCACCTGGAGAATATTACTTTAAAGAAACAACCCCTCCAAGTGGCTTCCAATTAAACAGTAATGAAATACCATTTACCATAACTGGTGACACAACAACACCAATCCAACTTACCGGTCGAGATGACCCTATTAGTGAACCCTTAGGATCAATTCTAATTCAAAAATTAGACCTTGAAACTGGCCACAAATTAAACGGTGCTGAATTTGAAATAACTCAGACATCCGGAAATGAAGTTGGTAAAACATGGACAACTACAGCAGATGATAATGGATTATATCACGTTTCCGATTTACCTTACGGAACTTATACAATTCAAGAAACAAAAGCTCCTGATGGCTATATTTTGGACAGTTCCATCCGTGAGTTTACAATTTCTGCCGAAAATCCAAATCCTGGACTATTTACCTTTGATAATGACAAAGAAACTGGTACTGATCCTGATTTCTCAGCTTCAATTAAAAATTTGATACCGACGAATTAGCAGCCGACAACCAAATCGGAGTTGCTGGAGCCGTTTATGGATTATACAACGCTGATGGTGACATTGTTGGAAGTTATATGACTGATAAAGATGGCGTTATCAAAGTTGATAACCTACCTGCTGGTGAGTATTATTTCCAAGAAACATTGCCTCCAGATGGCTATGATATTAACGATGAAAAAATTCATTTTACTATTACCGACAAAGATATTGAACTTGGTACATTAAAAACATCTGACCCTAAGATAAAAGATACTGATGATAACAATGGCGAAGATGATAATGATGAAGATAGTAATGAAGAAGACAACAACGGCGAAGATAACAACGAAGAAGATAACAACGAAGAAGATAACAATGGTGAAGATAGTAACGAAGAAGATAGTAATGAAGAAGACAACAATGATGAAGACGGTGATAGCGGTTTAATCACTAACCCTATTAATCCTGATGAAAATAATAATGAGAATAACAGTAGTGAAAACACTGACGAAAGCACAGTAAATCCTACTACCCCACAACCTCCTTACGAAGGCAATGGTGATTCATCACAAACATACTTGCCACAAACAAGTACCGATACTGGTGTATTAGCTAGTATCATTGGATCGTTAACATTAGTAACCTTCCTTTACTTCAGACGTCGTAAAGCTTAATCATATTTATTAAAAGAGAGCTGAAATATTCCAGCTCTCTTTTTGTTTGCTTATTTCTACGATCAAAGTTAAAGTGAAAGAATCTATCACGGAGGAAATAACAATTATGCGTAAAACAGTCTTTTATGGAGCTATTAGTCTAGATGGTTTTCTGGCAGATGATAACTATTCATTAGATTGGTTATTCAAATATAACGATAATAAAATAATGAAAGAAAGCTATGAGCCCTTTTTTAAAACAGTTGATACAACTGTTATGGGTAGAAAAACATTCGATGATTTACTAACCATAACCAATGAATTTCCATATAAAGACACTAAAAATTTTGTTCTATCACACAGACCAATTGAATCTAAGTATATTCAGCAAGTTAATCAACCTATTGAAGAATTTATTTCAGAATTGAAAAAACAACCTGGAAAAGATATCTGGATAGTTGGTGGTGGCAAAATTGTCTCAACATTGATTGAAAACAATCTCATTGATTCATTACAAATACAAATAACACCAGACATATTAGGGTCCGGTATTAAACTATTCGATCATATAAACAATCAGCCTAATTTTACAACAGACTATGTAAAACAATTTGATGATTTAATCGATATTAAATATTCCCTAAAAGCTTCAGTTTAATGAATTACTGTAATAATGCTACCAATTAAAGGTACTTATTATTTACACTGTTACACATATAAGAACCTAAATTCGATACGTGGTAAACTTATACCATTGCACATAATAAATTCACTACAAGCCAATTAATAACCAATTAAGCAATATCAGCGACCAAGTCTATAATTATATAAATAAACCCACTACAAATTTTGCAGTGGGTTTATTTTAATATAATCTTTCCAACCAAGATTTATTTAGGAAGTCTTTCCAATAAGTCGAAGATTGTTGTAATAACGCATCATTGGACAAAACATATTTACGATAAGGTACATGATTTGGTAACGAGGCCTTACCAGATAGGAAACGTTCATCTTGAACACGGATCAAATTAGCTTGATAATTAGCCACCATTTTATATCCAACATTTATCGAACATAACAATAAAACAATAGTAGCCACAGTTCTAAGATTTTTGACCATATATCTCGAATAAAAAGACGCGGCTTTTTGAACATAAATAATCGTAGCAATATACAAGAATACATACGAAGTAAAAAACTCACGAGAATTGATTGGCGATATGATTATAATAAATGGCGATATTAAAGCAAAGTAAGTAAACATACTGAAATACAAAATATAGTTACTTTTAGCGTTGAATAAACAAATTGTTGCAAATATCAAAAATAGCCAATAAACAATAGTCATAATGCCATCAATCTGAGTAATCCTAATACTTAGATTTTGGTACATAAAGAACTGATCATAATTATGCTGACCTAACCAAATATTAATAGTTACATAATAAATAATAAAAAATACTGAAATAATATTAATAAACCATTTTAGTTTATTATTACGTAATTGGTGTGTCGCAATTACTATTATGGCAAGGCATAGAGCAATATTCACAACTATATTAAGTGTATTAAACCAATAATGCGTAATATAAAAGTAATTATTTATAATTCCATGAAGATCAAAGTTAGTATCACGATAAGTTGATTTCTCATGATATGCGGGATGACTAAACATTATTGCTGCTGAAACAATAGCTCCCAACAAATAACTTCCCTCAAACCATTGAAACTTTTCATGATAAATATAAATACCACACAATATTGCAATAACACCGATAAATATTTGATATAAGGTGAGGTGTTCTACAAAGAGTCCCCCTACCAAACTCATTAAAAAAGTACAAATTGCTAGTAAAATCGGATGATATATTCTATTACCATCATACAAATCTTTTATGAATGTCAAAAATAACAATATTAACGCTAATGGTGGAATATAATTAATAAATCCCGCATTCCAGCCTAATACAGTACTGATATATCCGTCCTGGAATGTAAATACAAATAGTCCGCTAAGGATCATTGATAGTTTTGATCTACCAGTTAGCTTCCAAATACACCAGATTAATAGCGTCCAAAATATAGCATACGCCAGCATGGCAAAAATCAAATGATGAACCGTGAATATTTCTGATAGATTACCAATCCATCGCCCATTGCTGCTACCACCATATATTTTCTGAGGTCCATAGAATCCATGATTCATCAAATATTCCCCCTGTGAACCACCCCAAAAATAATCATCTCCAGATGGAATAACTAAAAATCTGAAAATGAAGAAATATAGAAATACGATTGGGAAAAATACTCTCTCCCATTTTTTACTGGTCCTAAATTGCATAAAGTCCCTCCAAAAATCTAGATAACCTATTAAGTATAACCTAAAAGACGGTATATTTTTGTATAAAAAAACAGCTCACGTATGTGAACTGCTAACAAGTTATTCTGTCCAAATCTCTTTTGCGCGATTGAAAGCTGACCATGCCTTAGGCCATCCAGCATAGAATGATAAGTGTGTGATTTCCGCAACAATTTCTTCTTTAGTGATGCCATTTTTCTTTCCAATTTTTAAATGTGCATCTAATTGTTCCAAGTTACCTGCAGAGATAATACTTGCAATAGTGATCATTGATCTATCATGAGCAGATAATTCACTTTCCTTACTCCATACTTCACCAAAAAGTACGTCATCATTTAATTTAGCAAATTGAGGCGCAAAATCACCTAATTGTTCTTGTCCAGCTGTTTGTTTCTTCATGACTATTCCTCCAACTATTTGTCTTAACAAAGTATATTAAAGCACTTGAAGTTAACTTGAAGTCAATAGTATTTGGGTAAAAAAGCACATAAAGAGGTATACTTCC
The DNA here is from genome assembly GCF_001971585.1 of Companilactobacillus allii. NCBI lineage: Bacteria > Bacillati > Bacillota > Bacilli > Lactobacillales > Lactobacillaceae > Companilactobacillus > Companilactobacillus allii. The sequence continues at coordinate 2,500,593 of NZ_CP019323.1, forward strand.
AATTGAAATATGATCCACCAACACGATTTGACATAGACTTTGACTTTTTGGACATTAAAAAAGTCATCAACGTTGAATTCACAACATTGATGACTATATCGACTTTTTGAATTTGGACTTAAGAAAGTCCTATGATACCGGTGATCGGGGTCGAACCGATACTCCTTATACAGGAACGGGATTTTGAATCCCGCGCGTCTGCCAATTCCGCCACACCGGCATTTTAATACTTAGGCATAGCCCAAAGGCGGTAACCGGATTTGAACCGGTGATGAAGGTTTTGCAGACCTCTGCCTTACCACTTGGCTATACCGCCATATCATTGATACAAATTGGGTTAGCTGGATTCGAACCAGCGCATGATGGAGTCAAAGTCCATTGCCTTACCGCTTGGCTATAACCCAATAAAAAAAGGGCGGTATGTGGGAATCGAACCCACGTGTGTCGGTACCACAAACCGATGTGTTAACCACTTCACCAATACCGCCATGATAAAAGGTAGAAACAGGGATAGTAGGAATTGAACCCACACTGACGGTTTTGGAGACCGTAGTTCTACCTTTAAACTATATCCCTAACTATGGAGGGGAGTGGATTCGAACCACCGAACCCGAAGGAGCGGATTTACAGTCCGCCGCGTTTAGCCAGACTTCGCTACCCCTCCAAAATGGCGCGGGACGGAATCGAACCGCCGACACATGGAGCTTCAATCCATTGCTCTACCAACTGAGCTACCGAGCCATTTAACGGTCCCTGCGGGAATCGAACCCGCGATCTCCTGCGTGACAGGCAGGCGTCCTAACCAACTAGACCAAGGAACCAAAAGTAATTATCTTTGAAGCTAATTGCGGGAGCAGGATTTGAACCTACGACCTTCGGGTTATGAGCCCGACGAGCTACCAGACTGCTCCATCCCGCGATAATAAAAAAGAAACTTTTAACAATTAATAAGGAGGATGTGGGATTCGAACCCACGCGCGGTTTGACCCGCCTGACGGTTTTCAAGACCGTTCCCTTAAGCCGGACTTGGGTAATCCTCCATTGCTTAACATACAAAACTTATTAAATTGTATCGATGCTTTCGCACCAATGACCCGTACGGGATTTGAACCCATGTTACCGCCGTGAAAGGGCGGTGTCTTAACCACTTGACCAACGGGTCATAAAACGGAGAAGGAGGGATTTGAACCCTCGCGCCGTGTAAACGACCTACACCCTTAGCAGGGGCGCCTCTTCAGCCACTTGAGTACTTCTCCAGACATAGTGGGCCTAAATGGACTTGAACCATCGACCTCACGCTTATCAGGCGTGCGCTCTAAACCAGCTGAGCTATAGGCCCATAACAAGCGGCAAAGCGGGTGACGAGAATCGAACTCGCGACAACAGCTTGGAAGGCTGTGGTTTTACCACTAAACTACACCCGCATTAAAGCCTCTACGTTTAACATAATTGACCATTATGTTAACGGTCCCTGCGGGAATCGAACCCGCGATCTCCTGCGTGACAGGCAGGCGTCCTAACCAGCTAGACCAAGGAACCAAATAATTAATTCAATTGCGGGAGCAGGATTTGAACCTACGACCTTCGGGTTATGAGCCCGACGAGCTACCAGACTGCTCCATCCCGCGATAACAATATGAATTTAAGGCTTTATTCCATGCGATGGACCCTGTAGGACTCGAACCTACGACCGAGCGGTTATGAGCCGCCTGCTCTAACCAACTGAGCTAAAGGTCCGGAATAAATAGCGGCGAAGGGGATCGAACCCCCGACCTCCCGGGTATGAACCGGACGCTCTAGCCAGCTGAGCTACACCGCCAAAAAAAAATGAAACATACATGACAATTAAGTCACAAATCGGGAAGACAGGATTCGAACCTGCGACCCCCTGGTCCCAAACCAGGTGCTCTACCAAGCTGAGCCACTTCCCGAAATAAAGCAATGCACCCAGTAGGAGTCGAACCTACAACCTTCTGATTCGTAGTCAGACACTCTATCCAATTGCGCTATGGGTGCATATTCATTATAGTGCCGAGGACCGGAATCGAACCGGTACGGTAATTACTTACCGCAGGATTTTAAGTCCTGTGCGTCTGCCAGTTCCGCCACCCCGGCGTTACTATAATGAAAGCGGAAGACGGGATTCGAACCCGCGACCCCCACCATGGCAAGGTGATGTTCTACCACTGAACTACTTCCGCATAAATGCCGACTAGAGGATTCGAACCTCCGACCCCCTGTTTACAAGACAGATGCTCTGCCAACTGAGCTAAGTCGGCATAAAATGAATTATGCTTATTGCTTATTCAATTTTAATAAAAATATCTCAATATTGCAACAACAATATTGGTATACGGGTGAAAGGACTTGAACCTTCATGTCCATTGGACACTAGAACCTAAATCTAGCGCGTCTGCCAATTCCGCCACACCCGCATGGGTTGTATATTTGTTGCAAATGAGTCGTGACGGGTTCGAACCGTCGACCCTCTGATTAAAAGTCAGATGCTCTACCAGCTGAGCTAACGACTCATGGATGGAGGATACAGGGATCGAACCTGTGACCTCCTGCTTGTAAGGCAGATGCTCTCCCAGCTGAGCTAATCCTCCATGATAAATACGAACAGCGTGGCAGCTACCTATCCTCGCGGGTAGTTTCCCACCAACTACTTTTGGCGTGAAGAAGCTTAACTTCTGTGTTCGGCATGGGAACAGGTGTATCCTTCTTGCCATTACCACCACACTATTCGTTACTCGTACCTTCAAAACTAGATATTAAGTTTAATATGAATTATTATAAGAAACACTTCGAACCACTTACTCGGTTAAGTCCTCGATCTATTAGTACTGCTCAGCTCCGTATATCGCTATACTTCCACCCGCAGCCTATCTACGTCATAATCTCTAACGGATCTTACTTCCTTACGGAATGGGAAATCTCATCTCGAGGGGGGCTTCACACTTAGATGCTTTCAGCGTTTATCCCTTCCATACGTAGCTACCCAGCGATGCGCCTGGCGGCACAACTGGTACACCAGAGGTATGTCCATCCCGGTCCTCTCGTACTAAGGACAGCTCCTCTCAAATTTCCTACGCCCGCGACGGATAGGGACCGAACTGTCTCACGACGTTCTGAACCCAGCTCGCGTACCGCTTTAATGGGCGAACAGCCCAACCCTTGGGACCGACTACAGCCCCAGGATGCGATGAGCCGACATCGAGGTGCCAAACCTCCCCGTCGATGTGAACTCTTGGGGGAGATAAGCCTGTTATCCCCAGGGTAGCTTTTATCCGTTGAGCGATGGCCCTTCCATATGGAACCACCGGATCACTAAGTCCTACTTTCGTACCTGCTCGACTTGTCAGTCTCGCAGTCAAGCTCTCTTGTGCCTTTACACTCTGCGAATGATTTCCAACCATTCTGAGAGAACCTTTGAGCGCCTCCGTTACATTTTAGGAGGCGACCGCCCCAGTCAAACTGCCCACCAGACACTGTCCCTCACCACGATTAATGGTGCAGGTTAGAGTTTTCATATAACAAGGGTAGTATCCCACCAATGCCTCAATCGAAACTAGCGTTCCGATTTCAACGGCTCCTACCTATCCTGTACATGTCACACAAAAACTCAATATCAAGCTACAGTAAAGCTCCATGGGGTCTTTCCGTCCTGTCGCGGGTAACCCGCATCTTCACGGGTATTATAATTTCACCGAGTCTCTCGTTGAGACAGTGCCCAAATCATTACGCCTTTCGTGCGGGTCGGAACTTACCCGACAAGGAATTTCGCTACCTTAGGACCGTTATAGTTACGGCCGCCGTTTACTGGGGCTTCAATTCTCAGCTTCGCTTACGCTAACTGATCCTCTTAACCTTCCAGCACCGGGCAGGCGTCAGCCCATATACGTCATCTTACGATTTAGCATAGACCTGTGTTTTTGATAAACAGTTGTTTGGGCCTATTCACTGCGGCTGGCTGTTACACCAGCACCCCTTCTCCCGAAGTTACGGGGTCATTTTGCCGAGTTCCTTAACGAGAGTTCACTCGCTGACCTTAGGATTCTCTCCTCGACTACCTGTGTCGGTTTGCGGTACGGGTAGTTTATTTCTAACTAGGAATTTTTCTTGGCAGTGTGAGTTACTGTGCTTCGCTACTTAAATTTCGCTCCCCATCACAGATTGTCCTTAAAGGTAAAAGCATTTGACTCTTACCAAGACTTTCTGATTGGACACACTTTTCCAGCCGTGTGCACACATCATCCTCCTGCGTCCTTCCATCGTTCAAACAAAATAAACTAGTACGGGAATATCAACCCGTTATCCATCGATTACACCTCTCGGTCTCATCTTAGGCCCCGACTAACCCTGGGAGGACGAGCCTTCCCCAGGAAACCTTAGTCTTTCGGCCGATCAGATTCTCACTGATCTTTCGCTACTCATACCGGCATTCTCACTTCTAAGAACTCCACTGCTCCTTACGGTACAGCTTCAATGCTCTTACAACGCTCTCCTACCACGCATCTTACGATGCATCCACAGTTTCGGTATCATGCTTAGCCCCGGTACATTTTCGGCGCAGAATCACTCGACTAGTGAGCTATTACGCACTCTTTGAATGAATGGCTGCTTCTAAGCCAACATCCTAGTTGTCTATGCGTTTCCACATCCTTTTCCACTTAGCATGAATTTTGGGACCTTAACTGGTGATCTGGGCTGTTTCCCTTTCGACGGTGGATCTTATCACTCATCGTCTGACTCCCGGGTATAGATCAATGGTATTCGGAGTTTATCTGAATTCAGTAACCCAAGACGGGCCCCTAGTCCAAACAGTGCTCTACCTCCATGATCCTATTCCCCGAGGCTAACCCTAAAGCTATTTCGGAGAGAAACCAGCTATCTCCAAGTTCGTTTGGAATTTCACCGCTACCCACACCTCATCTCAGCATTTTTCAACATACATGAGTTCGGTCCTCCAGTGCGTTTTACCGCACCTTCAACCTGGACATGGGTAGGTCACTTGGTTTCGGGTCTACGTCTACATACTTAGTCGCCCTATTCAGACTCGCTTTCGCTACGGCTCCGCATTTTCTGCTTAAACCTTGCATGCAAACGTAACTCGCCGGTTCATTCTACAAAAGGCACGCCATCACCCCTTAACGGGCTTTGACTACTTGTAGGCACACGGTTTCAGGATCTATTTCACTCCCTTCCGGGGTTCTTTTCACCTTTCCCTCACGGTACTGGTTTCACTATCGGTCACTAGGGAGTATTTAGCCTTGGGAGATGGTCCTCCCAGATTCCGACGGAATTTCTCGTGTTCCGCCGTACTCAGGATCCCGACTAGAGTAGTTCGTATTTCGCTTACGAGGCTTTCACTCTCTTTGGCCAACTTTTCCAAGTTGTTCAGCTTATACTTACTTTTTTTCTCATATCGTCAGTCCTACAACCCCAAAGAGCAAGCTCTTTGGTTTGGGGCTCTTCCGTTTCGCTCGCCGCTACTCAGGAATCGAAATTTTCTTTCTCTTCCTGCAATTACTTAGATGTTTCAGTTCATTGCGTCTTCCTCTTAATATGCTAT